>NZ_JACJSH010000016.1:0-154741 GCF_014698055.1 Nostoc sp. FACHB-133 | reverse complement strand
CTTTACCTGAAGTTGACCCCTAGCACCACGGAGCTAAACCTGCTGTCTATGGCACGCGAAGGGCTGGTAACACCCCTTCGCACCGCCCTGTATCAGGCTCAGACAGAGAAAGTGCTGGTGCGGCAGGAAGACATTCAAATGGAACAGGGTGAGAGATCAAGGCTGAATCTGGAGGTGCTGCCATTTCGCCCAGCCCTGACGAACACACTCTATTTTTTGGTGCTTTTTAATCCCATCTCGCCCTCTGCCCCTGCCTCTAACACGTTCACCAGTCCCGTAACGGTAGAAAACTTAGACCCAGCGGACTTAGCGCGTGAGCTTGTAACGCTTCGTCAGGCGCTGTCTGCCGCCACCCAACGCGAACTCTCGGCCCAAGCGCATCTGCAAGCGGTGATTCAGGAGCAAAACCAACTCAACCAAAACTTACGCATAGCAAATGAAGAGATCCTATCGAGCAATGAGGAACTGCAAAGCACGAATGAAGAACTGCAAACGGCGAAGGAAGAAATTCAAGCCACCAATGAAGAACTCTCGACGACCAATGAAGAACTGCGGAGTCGGAATCTGCAACAAAATCGAGACAATAGTGATCTTAACAACTTTATCGCCAGCATTAATATCCCGATTGTGATGCTGACGAATGACTTAAGGATTCGCCGCTTTACACCAACCGCCCAGCGACTGTTCAATTTCATCCCCACCGATATCGGACGACCCTTCACTGACCTGCATGGTAATTTTGACGTTTCCCAGCTAGAACCGATGATTTTGGAGGTGTTGGAGACCCTCAATACAAAAGAACAGGAGATCCAAACAGAAGCCGGATACTGGTATAACATCCGCATTCGACCCTATCGCACTACTGGAAACCAAATTGACGGTGTGACAATAGTGCTACAGGATATTGATGCCCTCAAACGCTACACCGCCAGCCTAGAGAGCGCTCGCAACTATGCAGAAACCATCATTGAGACGGTGCAAATCCCGCTAGTTGTGCTGGACGCTGATTTACGGGTGAATGCCGCAAATCGATCGTTTTACCAGACATTTCAGGTTTCTGAAGCTGAAACCATCCATACGTTGCTGTTTGAATTAGGCAATGGGCAGTGGGATATTCCCGAACTGCGATCAATATTGAACGGTATTCTGGCGGATGGGCTTGTGGTGCAGGATTTTGAGGTCAATCATGATTTCGAGCAGATTGGGCATAAAAACATGCTGCTCAATGCGTGCAAACTGCACCGAGAAGACAACACAGACATGATTTTGCTAGCGATCTTAGATGTTACCGAGCGCACAGCGCGCCAGCAGGCTGAAGCAGCCAGTCGTGCCAAAGATCAATTTCTCTCAAATCTGTCCCATGAACTGCGAAATCCTCTCTCCTCGCTGCTGGGATGGGTGCAACTGCTCCGCAGCCGCAACTGCGACGAGGCAACAGTCGATCAAGCCTTAGAAGCCTTTGAGCAGAACGGTAGGCTACTCAATTACCTAATTGAAGATATTCTGGATGCCTCTCGGATTGCGGGTGGCAAGTTGCAATTGAATAGCCACCCAATCGACTTGAGCTTATTGGTTCAAGCTGTTCTCGATAGCGTTAACTTATCGGCGGTGACAAAAAATATTCAGTTAGTGTCATCGTTGAGTTCGATCACCGTGCTGGGAGATGCCGAACGCTTGCAGCAAGTGCTGGGGAACCTGCTCTCGAATGCGATCAAGTTTACGCCTGCGGGTGGACGAGTAGACATCACGCTGTCACAGGTTGACAACCAGGCGCAAATTCAAGTCAGTGACACCGGAATTGGTATTCCAGCAGATTTATTGCCACATATTTTCGAGCGGTTCTATCAGGGCGATTCCGGTACAACCAAAACCAAGCAAGGGCTAGGATTGGGCTTGGCGATCGTGCGGTATCTCATCGAGCTGCATGGTGGCACTGTTCTGGCAGAAAGTCCGGGCGAAGGACAAGGTGCCACACTGACCGTGCGGTTGCCTTTATACGTCCCGCCCCCAACCGCAACGCCGATTGTCGAACCGACGGTAGAAACATCTTTGGACGCTTCGCAAAATCTCCCCTCTCTAGAAGGCTTGCAGATCCTAGTGGTGGATGATCAGGTCGATGTGCTTTTACCCTTGCAGTTGATGCTAGAAACTTACGGGGCAGAGGTGCTGGCCGTAACGACTGCCAGAGCAGCCCTCTCTGCGCTCAACGAAAGCCCTAACCGCTATGATGTGCTGATTTCTGATCTCGGCTTGCCTGATGAAGATGGCTACTTCCTGATTCAACAGGTGCGATCGCTCAGTGCGGCAGCCGGAGGACAAATTCCGGCGATCGCGCTGACGGGCTATGCCAGTAAAGCAGAACAACAACGGGCGATCGACGCTGGGTTTCAAATGCACATAGCTAAACCCTGTGATCTGGTTCAACTGCGTGCAATAGTTGCCGATTTGGCTAAACGAACTTAACGGCTTGCCGTTACACGAGGCTTTCCTTCACAAAAAAAATTATATTTCGAGTTTTAATTCGGAGTTGTTGTAATACGGTTCAGTTCAGCCAAAAACCAGATAAACTGAGGTTCTGAACTCGGTGTTTCAAGTTCCGAACACAAATGGCCGAGTAAAAAGGTCGAAGTTCCGAGTTCCGAACACCAATGACCGAGTAAAAAGGTCGAAGTTCCGAGTTCCGAACACCAATGACCGAGTAAAAAGGTCGAAGTTCCGAGTTCCGAACACCAATGACCGAGCAAAAAGGTCGAAGTTTTGAGTTCCGAACACTAATGACCGAGCAAAAAGGTCGAAGTTTCGAGTTCCGAACACCAATGGCCGAGTAAAAAGGTCGAAGTTCCGAGTTAAACTTCCGGTTCCACTCCCAGCGCTTTTAACTGAGCGGCTAATCTCTCTGCACGCTGACTTTCTTGTTCTGCACGCTGTTGAACGGCGTTTTTCTCTTGCCGTTCTTTTGCTGCTAACTCCAAACCCCACAGTAATAATTCGCCATTATCATCCCACCAACGTAACCAATAACCTGTGCGGTTTTCTCGGCTTCCTTCCCATACACCTAAAAACAAGTTCATTTCCGCAATCCAGTGACGATTATTTGCATCCGGTGTTTGCAATTCATAATTTCCTAAATTATCTCGCCGATAAACTTCTAAGACTCCGCCATCTGGTTCAAAAATGGCATAGTTTGGCACTTGTAAAATCTGCTCATAATAAAACCATTTACCAGGGGGATAGGTCGGTTTACTCGAATACTCTCCACCTTCGGTATCTGAGAGAAATTCCATCACAATTACGGGAATATCACCTTGGAGTCTTGGGGTATAACTGCGCTTCACTTCTTCTCGTGAGACTCGAATAGATGGTACGTAACCCCAATCTGGTGCTTTGACGACAAATCGATTATTCAAAGTGGCACAGATACCATAATTAGTGATGGTTAAAGCATTGGTGGGTAATCTGCCAGCAAGTTCCAAGCTTTCTGTTAAAGCAGCAGCCAAGAGTGGTTGATTAATGTTATCTACTGGTTCGTTGTCTAAAACAAAATCATCAGGTAACTTTTCCCAGGTGACATTATGAGTGGCTGCATTGGCTAGCATGATCAGAATATCTCAAGTACAAATTCAATTTCTAATAGCCCGATTAAAAAATTGTACACGGCGTTACTCCTGAGCAAGGGTTTGCACTTCTTCTACTGACAATCCCAAAGCTTGGGCAATCTGTTCGATGCTCAAATTCATTTGCAATAATCGGGGTATGGCATCTCTTCTAGCTTGTTCTGCAAGTTCAGCCCGTTGTCGTTCTTGTTCTGCTCGTTGGTGTTCTTGTTCAGCCCGTTGTCGTTCTTGCTCGGCGTTGCGAGAAATTTCTGTATAAGTTAAAAATCGTTCTCCATCAGGGCGATATAACTGTAAGCCCTCTGTTGATAAAGCAAACCGAATTTTTAAACGGGGACTCACCCAATCTTCCATTTGGGGGATGACATCTAAACCGTCTTCGCTACGCAACCATCCACACAAATTATTTTTTTCAGGATCGTAAATATAGTACTCTTCTACGCCATAGCGATCGTAGAAAAGTAATTTTTTGTCCATTTCAGTTTGGGTGTTGCTCGGAGAAAGAATTTCAAACACCACTTGCGGTGCAATTCCCTCCTCTTTCCATTGTTGGTAGCATAAGCGATTGCCCTTTGGTCTACCCAATACCACCATCACATCTGGAGCGTTAACAATTTTGTTGCGTCCTTCTACCGGATACCAAAACAAATCCCCGGCGACAAATACATTTGGATCGTCAGCAAATAGCCAATCTAGATTCTGCTTAATTTCTACAATCCAGCCAAACTGTATGGTATTATTTGCCACTGGTTGTCCGTCACTATCTGGGTAGATGACCTCTGGCTGGGTCGGCGGTTGGATTTGCGATACCATAGCTTCGCCCTCAGAAGGATATTTAATCGTGATGCTTCCAAATTAGCAGACTCTTAAGTATGTCTGCGGCATGAATCTGGAATGATAACTAACTAAAACAGTACTATTGTTCTACAATAAACCGATTAAAGATAGTATTATTAAGGACTGTTTCATAAGAAACTCCTTCTTTGCCGCCCAATATGTCAGACCAACAGCTAGCAGCATCCTTGAATGGCCATCTTCCCTACCCCAGCCACAACAGCCAGAATACCATTCGGATTCGGGGTGCTAGGCAGCATAATCTGAAAAATATTGACTTGGAATTGCCACGCGATCGCCTAATCGTATTCACTGGCGTTTCTGGTTCTGGTAAGTCTTCCCTAGCCTTTGATACTATTTTCGCTGAAGGGCAACGTCGCTATGTGGAATCCCTCAGCGCCTACGCACGGCAATTTCTTGGACAACTGGATAAGCCGGATGTGGAAGCCATTGAAGGCTTAAGTCCAGCAATTTCCATTGACCAAAAGTCAACGTCTCATAACCCCCGTTCTACTGTGGGGACAGTGACGGAAATTTACGACTATTTGCGGCTGTTATTTGGTCGGGCTGGCGAACCCCATTGTCCGATATGCGATCGCTGTATTGCACCCCAGACAATCGATGAGATGTGCGATCGCATCATGGAATTACCAGATCGCACCCGCTTCCAAATTCTTGCACCCGTTGTCCGGGGCAAAAAAGGCACACATCGTAAGCTTTTGTCAAGTCTGGCATCTCAAGGTTTTGTCCGCGTGCGGATCAATGGCGAGATCCGCGAACTGTCAGATTCCATTGAATTGGATAAAAACTTTACCCACACCATCGAAGTGGTAATTGACCGCTTGGTGAAAAAGGCTGATATCCAGGAGCGTTTGGTTGATTCCCTGTCTACGTGTCTCAAGCAATCGGGTGGGATTGCAGCCATTCTGGTGAGTCTGCTTGGTGACGACGGACAAGAAAAAGAAGAAGAATTAGTATTTTCGGAAAATTTTGCCTGTCCAGAACATGGCGCGGTAATGGAGGAACTATCACCGCGATTGTTTTCGTTTAACTCACCTTATGGTGCTTGTCCCCACTGTCACGGAATTGGGACTTTAAGAAGATTTGCGCCAGACTTGATAGTACCCGACTGGGAAGCGCCAGTTTACGCTGCGATCGCGCCTTGGTCAGAAAAAGATAATTCTTATTACTTGGAATTACTCTATAGTGTGGGGCAGATTTATGGATTTGAGTTACAGACAAATTGGGGTAAGCTGACAGAAGAACAGCAGCAAATTCTTCTGTATGGCGAGAAAGATGAACGAGCCGCAGAAGCACAGAGAAAGCAGAGTTTTAAAGGTGCTATTCCAATTTTGCAACGACAGTATGAGGGTGGTTCGGAATTAATTAAACAAAAATTAGAGCAGTATTTAATCGATCAACCGTGTGAAGTTTGTAAGGGAAAACGGTTAAAACCGGAAGCCTTGGCGGTGAAATTAGGACAATATGGAATTTTAGAATTGACTACCGTATCAATTCGGGATTGTCGGGAGAGAATTGAGCAATTCAAGTTGAGCGATCGCCAGTTACAAATTGCTGATTTAGTCCTGCGAGAAATCAAAGCCAGATTGCAATTTTTGTTAGATGTAGGTTTAGATTATCTCACCCTTGATCGTCCCGCCATGACCCTTTCCGGTGGCGAAGCCCAACGAATTCGTCTAGCAACGCAAATTGGTTCTGGATTAACGGGAGTTCTCTATGTTTTAGATGAACCGAGTATTGGTTTGCATCAACGAGATAATGGCAGGTTGCTCAAAACTTTAACGAAATTGCGCGATTTGGGTAATACATTAATTGTCGTTGAACACGATGAAGAAACAATTCGTGCAGCCAACCACATTGTTGATATTGGCCCTGGTGCAGGAATCCACGGCGGAAATATTATCGCCCAAGGTGATTTTGAGGCGTTATTAGCAGCAGAAGATTCCTTGACGGGTGCATATTTATCAGGAAGGCGAGTAATTAACACACCAGCAGAACGCCGAGAAGGAAATGGGCGCAGTTTGGGAATTAAAAATGCCCATCGCAACAATTTACAAAATATAGATGTAGACATTCCGCTAGGTAAACTCGTCTCGATTACTGGTGTGTCTGGTTCTGGCAAATCTACGCTGATTAACGAATTACTGTACCCATCTCTGCAACACCATTTAACTAAGAAAGTTCCTTTACCGAGACATTTGGATAAAATCCAGGGATTAAATGCGATTGATAAAGCGATCGTTATCGATCAATCTCCCATTGGACGCACACCACGTTCTAATCCTGCAACTTACACAGGAATTTTCGATGCCATTCGGGATGTCTTTTCCCAAACAGTAGAAGCCAAAGCTAGGGGTTACAAACCTGGACAATTTTCTTTCAACGTTAAAGGTGGACGTTGCGAAGCTTGTAGCGGACAGGGTGTGAATGTGATTGAAATGAACTTTCTCCCGGATGTTTACGTGCAATGCGAAATTTGTAAAGGTGCAAGATACAACCGCGAAACTTTGCAAGTGAAGTATAAAGATAAGTCGATTTCTGATGTACTGAGAATGACAGTTGAAGAAAGTTTGGACTTTTTCCAGAATATTCCCAAAGCGATCGCGCGTTTGCAAACTTTATTTGATGTCGGCTTGGGTTATGTCCAACTAGGACAACCTGCGACTACCTTATCTGGTGGTGAAGCGCAACGGGTTAAATTGGCAACAGAACTATCTCGACGCGCTACAGGTAAAACACTTTATTTAATCGATGAACCGACAACAGGGTTATCTTTTTACGATGTCCACAAATTATTGGATGTCTTGCAAAGATTGGTAGATAAAGGCAATTCAATTTTAGTAATTGAACACAACTTAGATGTAATTCGTTGTTCTGATTGGGTAATAGATTTGGGGCCAGAGGGTGGCGACAAAGGGGGAGAATTGATTGCTGTGGGGACACCGGAGGAAGTTGCAAAAAATCCCAGGTCTTATACTGGGCAATATTTAAAGCAGGTGTTGAAGCAGTATCCGGCGGTGAAATCTTAGTCTTTTGTAAGTAACTTGCATTACATAAAACTAGAGAATCTTATCTCTAATTTTTCTGCCTAGTTTGAGAATTTTGAATTTTTGAATGTTGTATTGCAGTATAGGTGAGTTAAATGTGCATTACCTAAGCAAAACAGCTAATTAGCCGTATCTCCCCTTTGCCAAAACTGTTTTAAAATCTCCCCTGGCTTTCTATCCCAAGTGTCAATATGCTCATATATCAAATTATCTTGGTTTAGTTTATAAGTTGAATAACCATTAAAAAGCAAACCTGCTTTCCAGGGAACTCGCAACACTCCCCGGACTGTCCACTTTGCTAAAATCGTGTCTTCGGCTGACTGATAAACCTCATGCACATCAAAGTAAATTTGGGTAAAAAAGAGCCGAGCGTGAAATCGCAAAGTCCAAAATATAATGCGATAGTTAAATTTGTATTTGAATGTATTTACTGGGTCTTTAAAGTAGATATCATCTGTATAAATTTGATATGAAATATCTTTTTCAAAAAGCGTTGGCAAATCTTCTTTTAAAGTTTTAATTACCTGTTCCACCGATAATTGAGATTCCACGCGTATTTTTCCTTAAAAAATCTTTTTTAACAACCGTTGCCAAATAGAAGATGTACTCTTGTTAATCACACCACCCGCACTCAAATCTGACAGAATGGGAAATGATGCAGACTTAGCATAGGGCCCATTTCGTAAAACTTTAGCTAGGGTATTGTTATTTTCGCGCAAACCTTCGTAAAAAAAGAATACCTCTCCTTGAATACCAAGTTGACGATTGTATTCAATTGCCTGCACCAGATATTCTGGAGTAATACAGTAAGAACCAAGTTTCATCAGTATTCCCGGTGCTAACTTCGGCAACGTCGCATCTGTGAACTGCTGGTTTACTAGTTTATCAGCGATCGCAGCGTAACTCCTAAAGTCACGGCGATAAATCTGCGGCTGAATCATATCGACTATTCCTCGCTTCAGCCATGCGGGTGAGTCTTGCAGATATTCCTGGAATGCCCAATCATGGATATTAGGTGCGATCGCAACTAATAAATTAGGATTCACCGCTTTCACCTCTCCGTAGAGACGCGCCAAGAAGTCAGTGAGAATATCTGCACGCCACTGTAACCATTGCCTATCCTTGGGGTTCTTTGGTGGATTGCGATCGAATTCTTGGTGATAGCGGCTGACAGTTCCCTCATCATAGCCACCTTCACAGGGGAATGCTGGCAAGCGATCGTCTCCTTGGATACCATCCACATCATAATTATTCGCAACTTCCAGCACCAAGTTTAACAAGAATTCCTGCACCTGTGAGTCGAGTGCATTCAACCACTCAAAGCCGTTTTTCTTCAGTAAGTTACCGTTACAGTCACGCGCAGCCCATTCCGGTTTTTTCTGTAAAAGTACACCACCATTCAAATTATAGGAACTGGCAAAACCGTATTCAAACCAAGGAATGACTTTCAACCCAACTCGCCGCGCCTCAACTACCACCTCTTCTAAAGGGTCGCGACCTACAGACAGATGGTCAATTTCAACCCCAAAAATTTGCTGCATTGTTTGGCTGGGATACAGAGTTACCGCCTTATTCCAAACAACGGGAAACACCACATTAAATCCTGTTTCGGCCAGAAAATCCATCGCCTCGGCAATGCGTTCCTTTGACCTGAGAACTTTACTATCAGTAGTGGTCAGCCAAATACCACGGGTTTCTATTATTGCCATTTCTTTGAAGAAGAATTCAGGAGTCAGAATCAATTAGTGGGCCAAATTTTCTTGTTTTGTAGGGGTTTTTAACCCGATTATTCGTCCACCAATCGTACAGAATTAATTCTGTTAGCGGATAGCTAAGGTTTAGCCCATTCTGACTCCTGAATTCTGAATTCTGTTTGATAAATTAAAATTCTCGGCACGCAGCATCTAAACATTGACTAGCCGACGATACCGCGCCTGTATTATTGTGTAAATTCCATAGGCAACCAAACCTAACGCCACAATACCCAAAAGCCATGCTCCATAAGGCTGTTGCGCTAGCGTCTGTAATACTTCATCCAAACCTTCTGCGGTAGCTGCGTTCGATTGCCTAGCAGCTTCGATTAAAAACCAGCCGATAATACAAAATACTATGCCCCGTGCCGCTAAACCAAATCTGGAAATCCTCATTATCCATTGGGCTTCTGTGTTGCTTAACTCATTTAAATTGAGTTCTTTACGAAATTTACCACTAAAAGCTTGATAAAACTGATAGAAGCCTAGAGCAATTACAAACACCCCCACAGTTCCAACTAACCATTCACCAAAGGGTTGAGAAAGCAAACGTGCTGTCGAAGCTTCAGTAGAATCACTACTATTTTTACCGCCGCCTGTACCCATAACAATTTGCACAGCACTTAAGGCTAAACTTGCATAAATCAAGCCATTAACTGCGTACCCAATTCGCACTGCCAAACCTTTGGCATCATTACCTTTATTTTCTGGGTCTTTAATTGCCTGTACAAAACGCCAGATTACGTATCCAATCAAGCCAATTGCAACTAAAGCCAGCAAAAATTTACCAAATGGCTGGTTAACGATTGTTTGGAGAGCGCCTTGGGTATCAGTTGTTTTACCACCGTTGCCAAAAGCCGTCTGTGCTGCCAGTAGTCCAACTATACCGTAAACTACTCCCTTGGAAACATAGCCAAATCGTCCCAGTCGCTCAACCCATAATGAAGCATGGTTTGTCAACTGTTGTGTCATAGTAGTTGGGGAGAATTATATCTATTTTTTACCAAAATTTACCCACAATTTACATCTACCCCAGGGCAAATTATCTAATATTTTTGCAAAAAATTATTATCGTAATACTGTCTTTTAATAGATGTAAGACTCCTCAAAATAATATTAAAGTTATTAAGTACAGTATTATTATTTAGTATTTTTTAATGCTGAATTTGGATTAATTATGTCTCTAATAGAAACCTCTTGGAAACACGAATATATAATTACCAATGGGGTAAAACTACACTACGTTACCCAAGGTGAAGGGCCATTAATGTTGATGTTGCATGGGTTTCCAGAGTTTTGGTACTCTTGGCGGCATCAAATACCAGAATTTGCCCAAGATTTTAAAGTCGTCGCCCTTGACTTGCGTGGCTACAACGATAGTGATAAACCAAATGAGCAATCAGCTTATGTAATGGATGAGTTTATCAAAGATGTTGAGGGAGTAATCAAAGGATTAGGATACCAAAAGTGTGTATTAGTTGGACATGATTGGGGTGGTGCGATCGCTTGGAATTTTGCATACACTCACCCCGAAATGTTAGAACAATTAATTATTCTTAACCTGCCTCATCCTGCCAAATTTGCCCAAGGGTTACGCACTCCCCAACAGTTGCTACGTAGCAACTATATATTTCTCTTTCAACTACCGTGGATACCAGAATTACTTTTACAATCTTCCGACTACCAAGCTATTGAAACAGCTTTTAAAGGTACAGCAGTTAACAAGAGTGCTTTCACCAAAGCCGATATTGACGCATATAAAAATGCTGCGGCAAAACGCGGTGCCCTGACAGCAATGTTGAACTATTACCGCAATATTTTTCAGCAGAAAATGCTAAATCCAAATTGGGGCGTTTTGGAAGTGCCAACACTGATGATTTGGGGAGAAAATGACACTGCACTTGGCAAGGAACTAACCTACGACACCGCAGCTTATGTCCGAAACTTTCAAATCAAGTACATTCCTAATTGTGGTCATTGGGTGCAGCAAGAACAGCCTGAATTAGTCAATCAGTATATGCGAGAATTTCTAATAGACTGAACCTAATTTGCGAGTTTGCGATCAAATCAATTGATAAAGTATAAATACTTATCAAAACGCCAAATTATGCCAAGCAGTGCAAGCCTTTAAAAAGATTTAACAGAGATTTAACACTGGCAGCTTTTTAGGGTTTATCGGGTAAAAATCGACCAGAAACAGGATATATCGAATTTTTTATCTCGCTATTATAGCAAGTTCATATCATAACCAACTTGTTAAGGCATAGTATACATTGACCTCACGAAGTTTAGTGAGATAATAGAGTTGTGAGGGACAGAACGGACGCAACTTGATTATTAAGGGGGAAAATATATGAAACTCCAGCTATTAGCGGCCATGGCCTTAGCAACTCCCCTATTTTTCGCTAGCTCGGTTAGAGCGGAAAATCCGCAGGATTTACAAAAGCTGCTTTCAACTGGGGAATGTATCCAGTGTAATTTGTCGGGAGCTAACCTCAGTGGCGCTCATTTAATTGGTGCTGACTTGAGAGGCTCGAAGCTCGAAGGAGCAAACCTTGTAGGGGCTAACCTCGAAGGTGCTGACTTAACAGGTGCTAATTTAGCAGGTGCTAACCTAACATCAGCTTATGTAAGCAATGTTAATTTGAAGCAAACCAATCTTAACGGAGTAAATTTTACCCGCGCTACGATTCACGATTCTAATGTGTATAAAGCATCAATGAATGATCTAAATCTCACTGATGCCGAAATATTTAACACTGGAATCGGGATTGGTGGAGAAGATGCCGAAATTCCCGATTGGAAATAGGCTGAACTGAGTAGGCAGGTGAAAATAAACACAACATCAGAGAAACTGGTTTTTTGCCAGCATTATCTTTAAAATCTGCCTATACAAAAATAAAAAATGAAACCCCTCTTGCTTGTAATCACTTTACTATGACGCAAGCAGAGGGGGTTTCTTATTGGGATTGAGCCAATCTTGTCTTGGTGCTATTTTGAAAGCACATAATCAATGATGCTAGTTCCTACGAGAAAAACTCACTATCAAATTCGGAAAGTGAGGATGAAAGCGATTATCGCACCGTGGCAATCTCAAATTCCCACTTCTTTACTCAGCACTGTTTCGCTGACTATAGCCCTGCAAACCACTCATAGCCCTGATCCTCCCAATAGCCTTTAAGAGGTAACAAATTGCTGACGAATGTAATTTGAGTCACCCACTTGCTTTGCTTATAACCCAGTTTAATTGGGGATGCTAGGCGCATAGGCGCACCATTATCAACTGATAATGGTTGCCCATTCTTTTGATAAGCCATCAGGGTTTGGGGATGTACAGCAGAGGAAAGATCCCAGCTTTCATAGTAGCCATCAGCAGATTTAAAGTAGACATAGCGGACGTTTGACTTTGGCTGTACCAGCGCTACTAAATCTCGCAATCGCACGCCTCCCCATTGAACGATCGCAGCCCAGCCTTCAACACAGACATGGCGAATTACCATTGAAGTCAAGGGAAGTTTTTCAATATCCCCCATACTCAATTGCATCGGGTTACTAACCTCGCCATCAATCTTCAGGCGAAACTGCGCCGGATCAATTTGCGGCGTGAAGTCAAAGGAATTGATTAGCAATTTGTCTGCTTCTATGGCACTAACAGGAAATTCTGGAACTGCTTTCTGACTTAACAGTAGTGCTTCTAGACGTTGGTTTAGTGGCTCAGATATTTGGCGCAGATTATCTGAGAACAAATTTGTCCCACAGCCACCTAAAAGAAAGCCTACCCCTGAAAGTCCAGATAGTTGCAGTAATTGGCGACGGGATAAGGTGCGTTTGGGAAGAATCAGACTCATATTACCTCTACAGAAACATAGACTTAACTAGACGGATGCTTCCTAGCTTCAGGACAAGTAAGGAATGAGCAATTGTAAACAGTGTGAACAGTGCGTAGAGTTTGCCAACTACCAAACAGCCCAGAAATCCAATGCAGTTGGGCAGGTTTGTACATCGCCAGACCACTTAAGATTGACAGCAGTAGCACTGGAATGATAGGAGTATAAACTAGATAGAAGTTTGAGAGAGTTATTGCGTAAGTCCTATATAAGAGTTTCAGAACAAACTTATCTCTGGCTGGCTATCCTGAACTTTGGAACATACAAACACATTGGTGCTTAAGCCTTGATATGCGATGCCTACAGCAGCAAGTTACACAACCCAATTTTCTAGAGTAATATTTTGTTAGTGAAGAATATCTGCGCTTTGATGATCCTGATACTAAATCTATGGACAACAGAGGAAAAAAGCGACTTTTATAATATTTATTGCAAATCTGACCATCATAACAGGGCTAACTAGCGATTAGGGTGGGTAAATAGTGCCCACCCTAAAACTCTAACTTGCTACTGCTTCAGCAGGGGCTGTTTCAACAGCAGTTATAGGTAAATAAACACTAACTTTTTTACGGGTTTTGCCCTTTCTCTCAAACATTACAACACCGTCGATTAAGGCGAATAGAGTGTCATCGCTACCAATACCGACGTTGTTACCAGGGTGAAATTTGGTACCGCGCTGACGCACGAGAATGTTTCCTGCACGCACAACTTGACCGCCATAACGCTTGACACCCAGACGTTGGGCGTTAGAATCACGACCGTTGCGTGTACTACCCGTTCCTTTCTTATGAGCCATGATTTCCTCTTATGTATCTGTATCTACTTCTTTTTATTATTCAACAGCGGTTTCAACTTCTTCAGCAGAAGTCTCATCTAAAATGGGGGTTTCCTTCTCCGCTTCTCCTTGGGCAACAAATACTTCACCGTTAAGGGTGATAGAGTCAATCATAAGTCTGGTAATTTCCTGACGATGCCCCCGTTTTTTGCGGGTTTTCTTTTTCGGCTTCATCTTGTATACCAAGACTTTACGACCTCTGTAATGTCGCATTACAGTCCCTTCTACAGTTGCACCTGTTACTAGTGGCTGTCCAATGCTGACTGCGCCATCGTGCTGCACGAGTAATACGGAGTCTATTGTAACTTTTTCATCTGGTTCGGTGGGAAGCAGTTCAATGTCATAAAACCGCCCTGGCTCTACTCGTATTTGTTTGCCGCCAGTTTCAATAATCGCGTAAGTCATGGAATTGTCCTTGAGGTTGCCGTACAGGTAGCTGGTTTTTATCTCGTGTAGAGAGGTTTTTGCCAACTTTTGTAATATGTCTACCTGATCCGAGCAGGAATTAGACAGACAATCTAACATACTATTTTATCTACAGGTGCTAAGTCAAGCTTTCATTTGCCAAAATTCGTGATGGCGATCGCTTACCCAAAAATCAGAATTGATGCTTCTTATTTAAAAACTGCTTCTATCTTAGGAATGATTTTTATAAACTAGTAGAAATATTTTAGACTCAAACTTATAGTTTCTTGTCAAAATCCACACGTTTATCTTATTTGTTTTAAAATTAAACTTACAACGCTTAATCTAATAGTTCTTTACAGAATTTAGTGAACCAAAAAAATTAAATTCATACATTCAAACCTGATATTTAAAACAGGAGATGGATTTGTCATGACACAGCAAAATGCTACCCGACTTTTTCAAGCCGTAAAAAAAGATCAAGCATTGCAGCAAAAGCTTAAAGCAACAGCTGATCCACAAGCTTTCATCAAGATTGCTAAAGAGCGTGGTTATGACTTCACAACTGATGAACTGGAAAATGAAATCAACAAGTTATCAGAAGAAGATTTAGCCGCCATTGTCAATCCAGGATGGGGAACTAGACGGCACCTTAATCCTAGATGATTCCTATTCTAGGAAACTGAAAGTATAGAAAAAACTGAATTGACAAGTTTTGTTCCTAAAGGGGATACAGTTGCATCATCTCCTTTAGGGTCATTTCTGTGAAATTAAGCAACTCTGCTTCCCATCTCCCCACCTGCCTAACTCGTGAGTTAGGATGGCTATATTTTCATCAGGTGATATGGAAAGAATAGAAGTTGAGCAAAGAACTATTTTAATTGGTTTGGCAGGTAGCCACGGCTATGGTTTAAATCGTCCTGATTCAGACTTTGATTATCGGGGAGTCTTTATCGCGCCCAAAAGGTACTACTTGGGATTTGATCGTATAGAACAAAAAGATACTGGTTGGGATGAACCAGGAATATTTTCATTCCTGGATGGTAACAAAGACACAGTTATATATGAATTAAGAAAAATCCTCCTGTTATTAGCCGGCGCGAATCCCAATGTTTTAGAATTGCTCTGGTTAAATAACTATCCTTTAGTAAGCGCAGTCGGACAGCATTTAATTAATCATAAGCAGCTATTTTTGAGCAAGAAAGTAAAACATACTTACACTGGTTATGCCTTTGCTCAAATCAAAAAGATGGAAACGCATCGTAAATGGTTGTTAAAGCCACCACAAAAAAAGCCAATACCATCTGACTTCGCCATAGAAGACGAAGCCCCCCTCAGCAAAGATGAGCTAAATGCTTTTCTGGAGTATCTTTATAACTTAATCAGAGGACGGATTGAGTTTTTGGAAGAAGCGGAACAATTATACAAATTGCTGACGGCAGATATTGATTTTAAAGGAGTGTTAAAACAATATACTTTACCCGATGAAACTTTAGAATATACTCAAAATTTAACCAATAGCCGTAAAGATTTTATCCGCCTACTTCAAAAAAGCCAAAATTATCAAATAGCTTTGAGAGAATGGAAAGCTTACTTATCTTGGCAGGAAAATAGAAATCCGGCTAGAGCAGAAATGGAAAGAAAGTCAGGTTTTGACCTCAAACATGGGATGCACTGCATTAGATTATTACGCAGTGGAGTAGAAATATTGCGTCAAGGTGAAGTGATTGTAGATAGAAGAATAGCTGGTGATGTTGAAGATTTAAGAGCTATTTTGAAGGGTGAGTATTCTTATGAGCAAGTTATGAAAATGGCAGAAGATTTAGTCGCTGAAATGGAGGTTGTCTACGAACAATCTACTCTCCCTCACAAACCTGATTTAGAGGAAATTAATAAGTTGTGTATGGAATTGGTAGAAATGCAGAATTGGTGATTGGGCATGGGGCATAGGGCATTGTTAATTAAGTTTCTTCCCCATTCCCCATTCCCCATTAAATACTGTACATTAAATCAGCAAACCCATAGAGGCTGATGATCAGCAATAATGATGCTGTTAGTTGAGTAATTCGCGCCTGGGGTGAGGGCGCGATCGCTTCCCGCACTAAAATAGAAATAGATGCCCCAACTACTAAGCTCAAGCCTAAGATTAAATAGGGTATGTCCGGTAAAATAGTCGCTATTGCCAGCATAGCGATCGCTAATAAAAGCATCAATAATTCTACAAACCTGGGCGGGTTGTATTGGCTAGATAAAACAAAGCTGTTGAACCAAAAAGACCAAAATCTCATAGTCAGTGTTGAATATTGTTAGCGGTAGCGGCGACTTTACCTGGATTTCTCACAAGTGAGAAATACAAGGGGTGTGGGAGGTGTGGGAGGATGGGGAAGAAGTCTTACCCCCCACACTTCCCACACTCCTCTTCTCCCTCTGCCTACACTATCCGTGAGAAATCCGGGTTTAGCCCGTGCTGAGTTAAGAGTTGTTAGTAATGAAGCAGCTTTCCATTCAAAACTTTTAACTCCTAACTCCTCACTCCTAATTTTTAACTTCTAGCCCCTAACTTTTGACCTGTGCCGTTTTTTTGTGCAGCATCACTTTCTGGTAATTCTACGCCAAAGACGCGGCTAAAAACTTTGGCGACTTTGTAGCCAGAATCAATCGATTCTAAGGGGTCTTTTCGCAGTCTGTGACGCAAGCATAGGGTAATCACACGGCAGATATCATCAACTGTAACTTCAGTGCGTCCTTCATAAGCTGTTAAGGCTTTGGCGGCGCGGTTACTAACAATGTCACCCCGCAAACCATCTACATCCAATTCAGAACAGACTTCAGAAATTTTTACCCGTAGTTCATAGTCAAGTTTCACTTCTGGCAAAAGCTTTTGAGCATTGACAATTTTCTCTTGTAATGCTTCTTGCTCGGCTTTATGGCTTTCGAGAAATACTAGAGGATTTTGGTCAAAATCCGCCCGTTGTTCCACGATTTGCACCCGCAAGGCTGGTTCTTTTACGGTGTGAATTTCTGCGTGCATTCCAAAGCGATCAAGCAGTTGGGGGCGTAGTTCGCCTTCTTCCGGGTTTCCAGAACCCACAAGAACAAAACGCGCTGGGTGACGGATAGAAATACCTTCCCGTTCTACAGTGTTCCATCCACTCGCGGCGGAATCTAGTAGCACATCTACGAGGTGGTCATCTAGTAAGTTGACTTCATCTACATAGAGAATACCCCGGTTAGCCTTTGCCAGCAGTCCTGGTTCAAAGGCTTTGACACCTTCAGATAAAGCTTTCTCAATGTCGATTGTGCCACAAACTCGGTCTTCTGTAGCTCCTAGCGGCAGGTCTACCATTTGGACTTTTTTATGAGCTACAGGAATTTCCGCCCCTTGTTCTAAGAGTTGCCGGACTTCATCGCTCATCAAGTCGGGGTCGCTAGGATCGCTACTGAAGGGGTCATTGGCAACCACAGAAATTTCTGGCAGCAGATCCGCCAGCGCCCGGATAGTTGTGGATTTACCGGTACCGCGATCGCCCATGATCATTACACCACCAATTTTGGGGTCAATCACGTTCAATAGGAGCGCCAGTTTCATTTCTTCCTGGCCCACAATTGCCGTAAAAGGAAATACCACGCGACGCGCACTTGCCGTGGATTGAGCAGTTGGACTCACTAAATTACCTTAACAATATTTTTCTTATTACAGTTCTCTATTGTGACACAGGTGGGGTGTGGGGAGTGTGAAGATCAGGGGGAAGGGGGCAGGGGAGGCAGGGGAAGCTAACGAAGAAATTCTTGCCCTCCCCATTCCCCATTTCCCATTCCCCATTCCCCATTCCCTATTCCTCATACCAATATCTATTGGGCACAAATGCTTACTAGCTGCGTCAACTATCTTAATATTGTCTGCTTTAGTTTTTCTGGTGCAAAAGTTCCATAAGCAGGGGACGAACAACTACCAACTCATCAATCCTGTACTAAGCATAAATACTTGTAGACTAATGGTTAGTAAATTTAATCGTAAAAGCGAGCAATGGCGTGTGTGGGTAGCTAATGCATCATTCCAATTTATGAAATCACCTTTTATTATTCAAAGTTGGCGGCGACTACTTAAGTATCTTTTTCCGATTCTCATTTTAATATCCTTTATTACGGTATTACTGGTAGATAGTTTTACTCCTGCCATCGCACAGATACCCCGTCAAGAAATTCGCGGGGTTTGGATGACCACCAATGATTTTGACACTCTCAAGGATCGTTCCAAAGTCCAGGATGCGGTAAGTCAATTACGACGGCTGAACTTTAACACAATTTATCCTGTAGTGTGGAATTCTGGTTATGTGATGTATCCCAGTGCGATCGCACAACGTGCAGGTATTCAACCTTTTATCTATAAAGGTTCAGATGGACATGATATTCTTGCCGACTTAATTAACCAAGCCCATCGTAAAGGATTGCTAGTGATTCCCTGGTTTGAATTTGGTTTCATGGCTCCCTCAACGTCAGAACTAGCACTAAATTATCCTGATTGGTTCACACAAAAGCGTGATGGTAGCCAAACTTCTATCAGTGCGGCTGGTGAGGTTATGTGGCTCAATCCGTTCCATCCACAAGTGCAAAGGTTCATCACCAATCTAGTGCTGGAAACTGTCACTCAATATGATGCTGATGGTATTCAGTTTGACGATCACATGAGTTTGCCTCACGAATTTGGCTATGACAAATATACAGTTGCTTTGTACACCAAAGAAACCAAGAATGCTCCTCCAAAGAATTCCCAAGATGCGGCATGGGTAAAGTGGCGGGCAGATAAAATTACGGCGTTCATGGTACAACTTAACCAAGCCGTGAAGCAGAGAAAACCCCAGGCGATTTTCTCTGTTTCTCCTAATTACTATGATTTTGCTTACAAGTTTCACCTGCAAGACTGGCTGAGTTGGATACGGCAAAATATTGTGGACGAGTTAATTGTGCAAGTTTATCGTCCGAATCTGCAAAGTTTTGTGGCTAATATTTCTCGCTCAGAAATTCAAGAAGCCCAAAAAATAATTCCAACTGGAATTGGTATTATGACTGGGTTACGAAATAATCCAGTTCCTATGCAGCAAATTAAGTCTCAAGTGCGGGCTGCTCAAGAACGCGGTCTAGGCGTAACTTTCTTTTATTACGAAAGTCTTTGGAACGATGCTCTAGAACCCTTAAACGAGCGGCAAGTTGGATTTGGAAGTCTCTTTCCATCTCCTGCACTCCGCGCCAGAATTGAATAACTTTGTCTATTGAAGATTACGTTAATGGACTAGAAATTAAGGTTTTTTCGTCTAATGGTAGTGCCTTGCCTGTTGCAAAGGCTCAGATTCCCGACTTATTTTAAAAGTCGGGAATCTTGTTATAACCACTTTAGATGTGTGCTTCTATCCATTCTGATGGTACTGCGATCGCTGCATAAAATCGATAGAGTAATTTTTATCGCAATCAAAGCACGTCAAGTTTGACTCCAATCTTGTAACTCTAGTGCTTCAACTCTACCGAAATGACGCTGATTATGAGTGATCATAACTAGATTATTGGCGATCGCAACTCCAGCAATGAGCAAGTCAATATCATCGATGGGAATCCCTTCAAGGCGCAAGTTTGCGTAGATATCTGCGGATAAGGTGACTGATTGTTCAGTAAGGGGTAAGACAGTATTTTGGGCGACAAACTCCAAAAACAAAGCGAGTTGCTTTTGGGCATCACGGTGCTTTAACCCACTGAGAATTTCGTAATAAGTGATAATACTAATGTTGATTTTACGATAGGTTATCAAGTAATTCTGAAACTGAGTTACTACATTAGTATTACCTCGGAAGAACAAGGACAAAATATCAGTATCAATCAATGCTGGTTTCACGGTTTTGTCTTTGAGAAAATGCTTGCTGACGACGGATAGCAATCTCGTCTGAAAATTCGCCGTATGCTTCATCTGACATATCGTTCCAGCAACCTGCGAACTGCATGATAGCAGCAGCATTATGATTGTTAGTTTCTGAGCTTAGTCGAAATCCGTGAATCATCTCATAGAGTTGTGCTAACTTAGCATCTGGGATTTGCTGCACTTCTTTTAAGACTTTAACTCTCCATTCAGAATCGTGCATTACCTAATCTCTCCTGATTTTCCAATCTTTAATTCTAATATAAGAAAGAGGCTTGCTTCTTTAGCAATAAAATATTCCATTATCCTTGAGTCTCACGCGCTTTGCGTAATTTTTCAGACAGTCGCGCCATCACCACTTCACTATCTATTACGTCTCTACGTTCGATAGAAGCAAGCCCAACAGCTATTTTTTTCTGGGTTTCTTCTTCCCATTCCTGATAACCTTTCTCCCATTCTTCCAGCAGTTTCAATGCTTTAGCAATAACATCTTCAGCATTTTTATATCTACCTGTAGCAATTCTGGTTTGTATAAATTGCTCGTATTCCACCTTAAGTTGGATGTTCATAATTGTTATTCCTAGTTAGCTAAGAGCCTTCCCTAAACTATGCTCTAAAATCTATCTAAATTCATTAAAGCCTTAACTTATGGTTCTTACCGAACTCATACCGTTAGTTAAAGAATTATCCCACACTGATAAACTCTTACTAATGAATTTATTGGCAACCGAATTATTAAAGGAATCAAGTTTAGTCCCATTCGATGCTCAGGACAAAATAACAAGTCTTGGCTTATATGATTCTTTTGAAGCTGCTGCTGTTTTAGCGAAGGCATTAGTAGAAGAAAAAGCGGCAACACATGGTTGATAAAGTTATATTCGCATTTACTGAGGTAAAACCAGAACTCGCTGATGGAAATAGTGAAACCCAACATTATATTAGGTTAACGCTGGGTTTCACTGCATTCAACCTAGTTGATTAGGCGGTATTTCTTCCGGTGGTGCTTCTGCTGGGGGAGCGAGTACCGCATCCGGCGCAATTTCTTCTACGGGAATCGGTTGCTTATCCTCAATTTCAAAATCTGGCTGCGCTGCTTCCACCAAATCAGGAGATGGGGGATGTGGTGGAATCGCTTCCGGTACAGTCTCGGTTTTTGCTTCCGTGTCGATAGTAACTGTCTCCTCTGCTGGTTGTTCTGGTATGACAATAGTTTTGTCGATAATTTCAACAGCAGGTTTCTCTGATAGTACAGAGGTAATGTCTTCTGGTTTGGGGGTTGTGGGTGTCTTTTTACTCACAGTCTGTTGCACTTTATCTTTCGCGCCACTGAAGGTGCTACCCAGACCTTTTTGCAACTGGCCCAGCCGTTCTTGAAGGGACAATTTATTTACCTGTTCCTGAATTCCAGCTTTCACCGTCTCAGGACTGGGTACTTGCGTTTGTTGTGCCTGGGGGGTCAGTTGGCGACGTAATGATAGAGTTTGCCAGCCAAACCAGACCAAAAGAGCCACACTAGCCACATGACCCAGCAACAAACCTCCAGTAATGCGTGGTGCAAACACCCATAAGACTAAAGCATAGAATAGTCCTACACCACTCCAGATAAAGTCATTCTTGCGATGGATTTCTGGAAAAAAGAAAGCTGCTATGTAAATGGCTAAACTACCAATACCGACCACCAAAGCTAGGACAAATGCCAGCATTATTTGGTTACTCCTTACTGCGTCCTTTGACTATTTCAATTTTGCAAATTTTGCCAGTCAATTGTTGATTTAGATACAATTTAAAATTAATTAGCCGTGTTAGTTGTGGATTTTTGCCCTTTATTCAACTCTTAAGGTCTTCTTTAGGAGAGAACGGAAAATATCGGACTACCCTTAAAGTAAAAGGATCTGCAAGAGAGTTAGCCAGAAATTTTTTATGACACTACAAAGCTTTGGTGTGATTGGATTAGCCGTTATGGGTGAGAACATCGCTCTAAACGTAGAGCGCAATGGCTTCCCAATTGCAGTTTACAACCGCTCCCGAGAAAAAACGGATGCGTTTATGGCGCAGCGTGCTACAGGACGGAACGTCAAAGCCGCCTTTACCTTAGAAGAATTCGTTGCCTTATTGGAACGTCCCCGCAAAATTCTAGTAATGGTGCAAGCTGGTAAGCCAGTGGATGCGGTGATTGCTCAACTCAAACCCTTGTTAGAGGAAGGCGATATCATTATCGACGGTGGCAACTCTTGGTTTGAAGATACGGAACGACGCACTCAGGAATTAGAACCCGCAGGGCTTCGGTATCTTGGTATGGGTGTCAGTGGCGGTGAAGAAGGGGCACTAAATGGCCCATCTCTGATGCCTGGAGGTACAACAAGCTCTTACGAGTTTCTATCACCAATTTTCAACAAAATTGCTGCCCAAGTCGATGATGGCCCTTGTGTAACCTACATAGGCCCTGGTGGTTCTGGCCACTATGTCAAAATGGTACACAATGGCATTGAGTATGGCGATATGCAGCTAATTGCTGAAGCCTACGACTTGCTGAAAAATGTCGCTGGATTAAACCCCAGTCAGCTACATGATGTGTTTGCTGAATGGAACACCACCGATGAACTCGATTCATTTTTGATTGAGATTACGAAGAATATCTTCCCATATATTGACCCAGAAACAAATAAACCCCTGGTGGATTTGATTGTTGATGCAGCAGGTCAAAAGGGAACTGGACGCTGGACTGTACAAACTGCGTTGGAATTGGGAGTTGCTATTCCTACAATTACAGCAGCAGTTAATGCCCGGATTATATCTTCGATTAAAGATGAGCGGGTTGCAGCATCTAAAGTCCTCACAGGCCCCAGTGGCAAGTATGACGGGCAAACTAAAGACTTTATCAATAAAGTACGTGATGCTCTCTATTGCTCAAAAATCTGTTCTTATGCTCAAGGGATGGCATTGCTATCCACAGCTTCAAAAACATATAACTGGAATTTGGATCTGGGCGAAATGGCGCGGATTTGGAAAGGTGGTTGTATTATTCGCGCTCGCTTTTTGAATAAGATTAAGAAGGCTTTTAGCGAAAATCCAGCTTTGCCTAACTTGCTGTTAGCTCCCGAATTTAAGCAGACAATTCTTGACAGACAAACTGCTTGGCGGGAAGTGATTGCGACAGCCGCAACAGTAGGAATTCCAGTACCCGCATTTAGCGCCTCCTTGGATTATTTTGACAGCTATCGCCGCGATCGCTTGCCTCAAAATCTAACTCAAGCACAACGCGACTACTTTGGCGCACATACCTACCTGCGTCTTGATAAGCCAGGAAGTTTCCATACTGAATGGGTACCTATTGCTGAAGCTGGTAAGTAAGCTTTTGCACATCTGTATCAGAATATTGTGAAAGGTTAGTCAGTTTCAAAATACAGATTTAGTAGTGGCTCTGAGTTTCAGAGCCACTTTTTTTATAGAACCGCAGAGGCGCAGAGAACGCAGAGGAAGAGAGGAGGCAATACTTCTTGGTTAAGGAGAAAAGGGGAAGGGGAAAGAAAAAACCTTTAACCCTTACCCTTTTCCCTTTACCCAAAATCCGATTCCGAATTAAAAATGCACAAAGCGAGAAGTATTGAGAGAGGAGGATAATAGCAATTCTCTACTGTTTATTGATTTAGGGGTTATTCTTACCAAGATATTTGGCTTTTAATTCTTCTAATTCTTGATCTATTTCGTTTGTACTAGTAGTCTGAGGCGTTGGGTTTGGTGTTTGTATTTTATTTGCTTGAGGTTTGTTGCCACCCAAAAACTGGGTTTTCATTTGTTCTAATTCTAGATCGATTTGACTAGGAGATGGCGATACAAAAGCGGGTGGAGAATTCGGTGGTGATTGAGGGATAGGCTTTGGCTTTATGGCTGGTGTGCCTGCTACTTGCGAATGTTGATTTAAGTCTTTAAGAACTTCATCTACTGTTTGATAACGCCGAACGGGAATACTTTCTAGCATTTTGTTGAGAATGCGACTCAACTGATTACTAACAGGATTTTTTAAGTATTTCTGCCAAACCCAAGTATCGTTGTTGGTATCGTATGAATCGAAAGGCGATCGCTGGGTTAATAAATTAATACAGGTAGCACCCAAGCTGTAAATATCGCTGGCAAAAACAGCCCTACCTCTCATTTGCTCAGGTGCTACATATTCTGGACTACCAATACTTGTACCAGTTTGATTTAAGGCAGCGCCAGTGGTAGATTTTGCAGCACCAAAATCTACTAAAACTAGTTTGCTATCACCGCCACGTAAAATAATATTTTCTGGCTTAATATCACGGTGAATTACGTGTCTAGCATGACAAAATTGTAAAACTGACAATAAATCATTTAATAGTTGCTGGATTTGCGTTTCATTGAAAGCACCCCTATGTGCCAATTCCTGGGCTAAGTTGCGCCCGTCAATAAATTCTTGTACAAGATACTGGCGGTCTTCTTGGGTAAAATATGCCAAGAGTTCGGGAATTTGGGGATGTTTACCCAATTCATCTAACTGCACCGCTTCTTGGTTAAATAACTCTACAGCTTTTGCAAGAGTGTTAGTGCCTTGGGATTGGGGATAAAATTGCTTAATTACACAGCGTGGTTTTGAGGGTTTATCTTCATCCACAGCTAAGAAGGTTCTGCCAAAACCACCTTGTCCGATTGGTTTGATAGCACGGTAACGTTCTTTGAGGAGTAACTTAGAACCGCAAGTCCTGCAAAACTTGACATCATGAGGATTTTCGGGCTTGGGACAATGGGGATTAAGGCAGTAGCTCATACAGGCGATCGCTCTTATATGTCTTTATTTTCTCCTGTCCCAGGTAAAAGCGGGTTTAGATTCGCCAATTATCCAGTATCAGGTTTTGACGCTCCCTGCTCTAAAGAGCAAGTAATTACTCATTAGGACTTACGCAAAATATTTCTCAAACTCTTATTCCTCCGTGTCCTCTGCGCCTCTGTGGTTAGTTATTCCGTAACTCTTGCGTAAGTCCTACTCATAATCAAGAGCGATCGCGTTGGGTTAAACTATGAGCGATGTCTACGACGGGCGTAGCTGCGGTACTGCTAAACTACCCCATACTTTCCATAACTGGATGGAAGTAGAAGGCGAATCCCAATACTGTATAAGCAGCTAATAACAAAGTGCCTTCGAGCCAATTGGATTTACCATCAGAACTAATGCTGTTTGCAATCAACACTGACACAACCACAGCTACTAATTCAAAAGGTTTGAAATCTAAATCCATTGGTTTACCCAATATCCGCCCTGCTATTACCAACACGGGCGCGACAAATAGGGCAATCTGCATACTCGATCCCACAGCTACCGAAAGGGAAAGATCCATCTTATCTTTCATCGCCACGGTGACTGCTGTGGCGTGTTCAGCTGCGTTACCGACGATGGGAACCAAAATTACCCCTGTAAACAGCGCTGTTAAACCTAGCTGAGATGTGGCCACTTCTAGAGAATCGACCAACATTTCTGACTCAAGTGCCACTAGTAAAGTACATACTAATAGTACGCTAACCCACAACATCATATTTGGTTTAGCATGAGGGGCTTCCTCTTCTTCTATCTCCGCTACACCCACGTCATATAAATAGGAGTGGGTTTTCATTGAAAATAGCAGCGTTAGAGCATAAACCAGAATTAATACTACAGCAACAGCAATAGAAAGATTTTGCAGTGTTTGTTCGTTAATTCCTTGAGAGGTATAATTCATCGCCGTTGGCATCAAAATGGCAATCACTGCCAAATTCATTGAAGCAGCATTCACCCGCGCCACAATTGGCTGAAATGTTTGTTCTTTGTAGCGGAGTCCTCCCAAAAGCATGGAAAAACCCATTACCAGTAGTAAGTTGCTGATAATCGATCCCGTGATACTGGCTTTAACGACATCTATTAACCCAGCATTCAGCGCTACTAGGGCGATAATTAGTTCTGTTGCATTGCCAAAGGTAGCATTTAACAAGCCCCCCAATGATGGCCCCACTACGACGGCAATTTCTTCTGTGGCTGTACCCATCCAAGCCGCTAAGGGCAGAATTGCTAATCCAGCTGTAATGAAAACTATTAATTCTCCCCACTCTAGAAAGTGGGCTGCTACAGAAACTGGGATAAACAGTAATAAAACGAAAAGAATAATGTTTTTGGTTGACATTTGTTGTTTTGGGTTGAAGGTATCATTCACAGCTAGCAATCCTAAATTTTAAATTTGGAGTGTTGAATTAAAAATTACTTTCACTCATCACTCCCATAGGATACTCTCAACCACCTGTAGACCAATTCAGAAATTGTACTGTTTTCAGTTCACTACAGCGTATGTAAAATAAGATTGCGATTTAAAGAGTTTTTGTAATCTTTTGTTGCAAAACTATGAATTTGAGCCAAAATATTACACCAACAATGGGGTTTAATATATTAAAAGACAATTAAAATTTTGATTGGCGCTGCTAACGAGAAAACCCCTAACTGAGGCCTTCTTCAATGGCTAATTACTTTGAGCCTTCAGGGAAAGGGCTGTGCGATAACGCAGATTTCCCACTACAATAAAACCGCTTTGTCAAAAATTTGGTTGGATTCCATAGTTGTTGTTTATACCGGATTTTGTGTGAAAACCATTGTAGAAAGGTTTACGCACAATGTTTTCGGTGCAACTGCAAGTTTTTTGTTTTGGATAAATATACATGACTTCTGCTGCTGAAATGCCAGCTAGCTCTGGCTCAACGTTAACATTACATTCAGATCCCAAAAACGCTCACGAAACCGATCCCCTGAGAAAGGCTAATGGTGTTTATGTGACGGTGCATGGTCATTTTTACCAGCCACCGAGGGAAAACCCTTATCTGGACGCAATTGAACGCCAACCGAGCGCTGCACCTTTCCATGACTGGAATGAGCGGATTCATTGGGAATGCTATCGCCCAAACGCCTTTGCCAGAGTCTTAAATGACCAAGGTGAAGTGGTGGGGATCGTCAATAATTACGAGTATTTTAGTTTTAATATCGGGCCGACGCTGATGTCGTGGCTAGAACGCTACGATGTGGAAGTTTATCAGCGGATTTTAGAGGCGGATGCTAAGAGTAGCCAACGCTTACATGGTCACGGTAATGCGATCGCGCAAGTATACAATCACATCATCATGCCTCTGGCGAATGAGCGCGACAAATATACCCAAATTCGCTGGGGTAAAGAAGACTTCCGCTCCCGCTTTGGACGCGATCCCGAAGGGATGTGGCTAGCAGAAACTGCTGTAGACTACGCCACCCTAGAAGCTCTTGTTGCTGAGGGTATTCGCTTCATTATCCTTGCACCGTCTCAAGCCCTGCGTTGCCGTCCCCTCCCCACTCCAGATCATCCTCATCCGGAATGGATCGAAGTCGGCGGTAGTCAGATTGATTCTACCCGTCCCTATCGTTGTTATTTACAGCCCACACTCGACACTTCATCTTCACCTCTGAGTGCGATCGCTACTAGCCCTAAAGAGAGTAGTAGAGAAGAATTACCCTACATTGATATCTTCTTCTACGATGGCCCGATATCGCGGGACATGGGTTTTAGTGATGTAGTTTATAACTCCAGTCACTTTGCCGGACGTATCGGTTCCGCAGTCCGTGGGGATCATCGTCTGGCACAGTTAATATCTGTGGCGACGGATGGGGAAACCTTTGGACATCACAAGAAGGGAACAGAAAAAACTTTAGCCTATGCCTTTACTAAAGAGTTTCCTCAACAAGGTTGGACAGTAACGAACTTCGCCCATTACCTGAGCTTAAATTCTCCCGGTTGGGAAGTGGAATTAAAGTCAGTCACAGCCTGGAGTTGCGCCCACGGTGTCGGCAGATGGGAAGATGACTGTGGTTGCGGTGGTGAAGGCTCAGTTTGGCATCAGAAATGGCGTCGTCCCTTGCGGGATGCCCTAAATTGGCTGCGGGATCAGCTAACTGAGGTGTATGTAGAACATGGTAGGCAGTTATTTCGCGATCCCTGGCAAACACGGGATGAATATATCCAAGTAATGCGCGATCGCTCTGCTACCAATGTCAACCGTTTCTTAGCCCGTCATCAAACCCACAAACTAACAGCAGCCGAACAAGTAGACGCTTTGCGCCTGTTAGAAATGCAGCGTCACGCTTTGTTGATGTTCACTAGTTGCGGTTGGTTTTTTGAAGAAATTTCCCGTCCAGAGGGGACGCAAATTCTGCGCTACGCCGCCCGTGCTTTGGAATTGGCAGGGGAAGTGGCTGGCGTACAGTTAGAAAAAGGCTTTGTCAAACGTCTTGGTTTAGCCCCCAGTAATGTCGATGAATTCAAACACGGTGCAGAAATTTATCGACAACTCGTGTTAACTGCCCAACTTGGCTTTAAGCAAGTAGCATCCCATTACGCCATTACTTCCCTATTTACCAATCAGAAACCAGCACAGACGCACAATTCTTTGCCTAGAAAAGATGTTGCTGACAAACAATCTCAGCGTTACCACAAAAAAGTTTATTGCTATGCTGCCAATGAGCTAGATTACCAACTGCAACGGATGGGATCGCTAACTCTGGCTGTAGGAAATTTAAAGCTGGTATCAGAAATTACTTGGGAAAGTGAGCATTTGGTATTTGCGGTTCTGCATTTGGGAGGCTGGGATTTCCACTGCTGCATTCAACAATTTACCGGGCGGCGTGACTATAGCCAATTAAAAGAAAAGCTGTTTGGGGCACTAAAACAAGCTAGTGCGGCTCATACTATCTTGGCAATGACACAGCTATTTGGCGAAGAAGCTTTCAGCTTACAAAATCTATTTGCTGAAGAACGCCACCGGATTATGCGGCTGCTTAGTCAGGAAACACTGACACGCTTAGGACAGTTGTATACCCAAGCCTACCGTGATAATTATGGGGTGCTGATGGCGTTTCATCGAGATGAAATAGCAGTACCACAAGAATTGCAGGTTGCAGCAGATATTGCTTTAGGGCATCGCTGTCTAATGACATTGCGATCGCTTGAGCAAGATATCGCTGATTCCCAAAAGAGTTGGAGTCACATCTTAGAATTGGAAGCGATCGCAACTGAAGCAAAACATCTGCGTTGTCGGCTGAATATTCCCGATGGTAAGCAGATGTTAGAACAGTTAATTGCGCGATCGCTCTGGCAATTGTTGCACGATGCCAATGGTAGTTTTAATGCAGATATCCAACTATTGGAGCGGTTGATTGATGTCGGGGATCAACTAAATATTGATGTTTCCCTACAGCGATCGCAGGAACTATACTTTAGTTGTCTACACAGTCAAATAGCGCCGGTGTGTATTACTAGCGTTGGGAATGAAGGAGATAATCAGTGTCTTCAGTTGCTCAAGTTGGGCAAGAAGTTAGCCGTTGATGTTAGTGCGATCTCCAATCAGTTGGGATAAATATAGGGACGCACGGTAAAAATCTCACACAGTAGAGAAGGGGAAAATTTTCCCCTTCTCTTTTTAATTTTCTTTACTTAGCCTGGGAGCGATCGCAATGGTAGGGATAAAGCCACTCACACCTGAAGAGTCCAAATGTATGTTTCTCAAAAAAGGTTCCTGCATGGCGACTCTGTGATATATTTATCCCAGCTTTAGTTTTAACCTCATATAGCCAGGGAAAGGCTATTACTAAAACAGTCATAAAGGTGAAGAGGTAAAGAATTGTAGTTTTAATATGGGGGAATCTTCGGTAATTGCTATTGTGGTTTTGAGGCATAGAAATTAGAAACGAATAGCCCACACCATTTTAGCCTAATGCTGAAAATATCGCCGGAAGCGGGGGTCAATATTATCTGTTTTCTGCTGATTGCAGGTAAGACAGAGAGTTTGTAAATTGCTGATATCATTTTGACCACCACGGGCAAGGGGAATGATATGGTCAATGCTGAGGTGAGTTTCTGTAGTAGTTTTACCGCAGCTTTGGCATTGATATTTGTCACGTTCAAAAACATATTTCTTGACTTCTGGGGGGATACGAATCCGGGGAGTTTTGCTCATTTTCTCTCTAGTTGCTAAGAAATCCTTCCAAGCTAGGTACATCTACCCAACTTGCTTTTGTATGAGACTCATGGGATAAATCCATCAACAACTGAGAATAAATTCCTTCTCGCAGCGATGGTGTAATTTCCTGATTGCGTTCAATTCCTTTTACCCATTGGTCTACTACGCGGATAAATGCCGAAATGCGGCCATCAGCATAATTTTTCGGAAAAATTAACCGATTCGGTATTTCTATTTCCGTTAGCGGTTTACCTACCTGGGAACCCCAAACACGAAAGCCGTGTATATAATCTTTTTGATTTTCACTGCCTACAATTAATGTACCGCGATCGCCATATACTTCTATCCAATGAGTTCTTGCTGCATGAACAACTGCGCTGATAGAAAGTTGGCAAGGTGTACCATTTGCTAATTCCAAGGTTAATATACAGTTGTCATCTGTATTCACTGGCTTAGATTCCCCACTCACAGGGTCAACTCTTGTAGGAATCGCAGTACTCAAATAGGCGTTTAATCTACGGACTGGCCCGAATAACCAGTGAATGTAATCGAAGGCGTGGGAACCTAAAGATCCTAATGCACCGCCTCCTTTGTCTTTGTCAGAATACCAATTCCAAGGGCGTGAAGTATCAGCACGAGAAGAACCTAACCAATCAATTTTAATTAGGCGCAACTCACCCACATAATTTTCTGATAGTAATTCAGCAAATAACTGCCATGCTGGTACAAAGCGAAATTCAAAATCTACAGTCGCAATCAAATTTTTTGCTTTCGCTAACTGATAAAGTTCTTTAGCTTCGACTGCATTTAAGGTTGTCGGCTTTTCTAGTAATAAATGTTTCCCAGCTTGCAGTACAGTTTTTGCCATTTCATAGTGCAAAAATGGCGGCGTAGAGATACTAACTGCTTGCACTTCTGGTAATGCCACAATATCAGCCAGAGAATCAGAGGCGTGAGGTATATTATGGGATTCTGCTATGGCTTTGGCTTTATTTATATCTCGATGATAGACAGCAACTACCTCAGTTTGAGGATGTGCTTGGAATCCAGGGATGTGGACTTTTTGACCAAATCCAGTGCCTGCGATCGCAATTTTGACCATATCATATTTACTCCCATACTTGTATAATTTTTATAGAAAATTTTAAACAATCCAGACTGATAAAAAAAAGTTACTTATATGAACCAATAAATTTTCTGATTTTCTCGGCAGTCTCTCTACAAATAAATGTTTTCTATAAAAATTTTATATTCGGTACTAAAACGTAATTATATCAAGTTCATCAAGAATATTACTATCTATGTCAATATCAAATTTCCGAGCAAAGTGAGCAGATGATGTTATCAGATTAGGTATATCTTCCATAAGCAATGTCTTTGGATGAGTGGCACTTCCACCTGACCAATCAATATAACGCCAATTGTCGTTTTTTAGCTTGAGATGAGATGCATTAGCAAGTATAGTTTGAAAATACGACTCATCTGCATACCTAAGTTTACTATAGTGCAAAGTTAAAGCATTTTTCTTGCTGTGGAAATCGATAATATATTCAGCAGTTTTACGGTTTGCACAAAACCATTGACTTCCACTGAAGCAAAGAAGTTTCTTTGAAAAAGGAAGGAAATATTTTGTTAATAGCGGATGTTCTAAACGGATTTCTAAATTTACTTGAGCGCTGTGTTTTTTTGAATAATGGAAAGAAAACGATTTCGTACAATATCGTTCATAAGAATTTTTCTGCCATAAAATGCTTGGTCTTATATCATATTTATAAGTCTCATATTTAATTTGTTCATGGCGAATATAAGCATCGTATGGACTTGATGCTAAATCATCTAATATTTGCTTTGCAGTTTTAATTGGATAATCTGATTCACTGAGTAATACAAACCAATCTGGTGAATCTGGAGTTTCGTACATCAGTCTAAGTGCCTTTACCGTGGCTTCTACTAAAGAAAATCCTGCCCACTCTGTCTCTATATGAGGGCGTAGTAATAAAATATTTTTTGTCAGGTTTTCTATAGATAAATCACATTTTGAAAAATCATGATGGCATACAATTCGAGGATAATCAAATAGGCTGTTTAGCTTACTTATTAATCTGTAAAGTTGTAGTGGCTTTCTATGACTTAGTAAAATAAAACCTATTGTATTTTTGGAAGTATCGTGCATTTTTAAATTACAAAGGTTAGTATTTGTGGAAAATTCTAGATTTTAGTCAAAAGAGGTTCAATTATTGTCATCGTAAAACTCTAATTGTAAAAGGGTAACGATAATACTCACCCTTGTAAGCTTTTACAGATGCAAAAGCCACTACAAAAGATTGTAGTATGAATTTGAACAAAATCAATGACATCAGTACAATTAATAAGCCGTCTAAAATATTTTTTATTTCCTTGGATGAACCATTGTTAATCATCACCAGGACAAAGCTAGTTAACAAAAAGACTAAGGATATTGCTATGACAATCAACGTATATAATGTTAAAGAAAATTGAAAATTTAAAGATTCTTTTCCTTGGAAATCAATCCAAGGATATTGTGATTTTTTAAAGTGCCAAATGATCAGGGGAGCTAAAAGATTTAAAGGTAAATATAAAGGAATGCCAATAAATACTAAAAAAAACAATAACATCCATCCTAACAAAGCCGAGAAATGACACAACACCGCCCATATACGCATTTGCTGTTTAGGTTTTTGTCTCATGGCTTTTTATGTGTAGGTGGATTTACCAGATAATTACCAACTCTAATTATCTACAAAAAAGCCAAAAATGAGCTTAAAACCTGAGTATTTCCCTGACTGTGCCCAATACGGTTTGGATAAGCATTTTTTACTTTCCTTGTAGGCTGGGAGATGAGGTTGCGGGTAAGGAGTAAAGGATGTATTCAAAACCTTTTCTCTTTAACTGAACCGTATTGAGAGTGTACCCTCTTTTGGCATTGAGCGATGGCGTAACCGACCGATCGGAGGTCATCGCAATTTGAAAACAGTCTGACAGTTTATACTGAGTACTGGGGAAACAAGCAACCAGATTTTGGGATACTCAATAGCAAGGTTAATATAGAACTTACGCACAAGAGATCCGCTCTATGCTGTAAACTTAATAACACTAACGGATTTTCAATATGCGAGTTCAAATAACTGTAGTTGTGATCGCAGTAATGTTAGTGGGTGGTAAAAATCTAGAGGCCCTTGCAGACTCGCAACCATCTACTCAAGATGGGGCTAGTGGGATTGTGACACCAGAAGCTACGATCCAGATAGAGGGAGAGTATGCCAAATATGGTGATTATATAGGAGTTAGTTTAGGAGATAGCCAGACGCTGGAAATTTCCCAAAAAGTTGTCAAAGATATCCAGATTCGTTTTCTTAATAGCAGAGGTCTGCCAATCAGAGGGCGAACTCAGAAAGATTTTGTCATTGGTTTGCTGAGACTCAAACCAGGTCAAGTATTTAGTAAAGATTTACTTCAAGCAGACTTGCAAAGATTGAGGAGATTAGAGTCATTTAATCAAGTCAATGTCTACCCTAAAGAAGATGCTTCTAGTGTTAATATCCTTTACGTAATCAAAGAGCGTAGCTTCCCTTCTCTCATCTTAGGAGGCGGTAATAATGATGACGTTGGGCTATACGGTCGGGTGGGTTATAAAGATGAAAATGTTAGCGGTTTGAACGATAAATTAGATACAGTTTTGCAGTTCAGCACTAAAGATGTCCAATTTGATGGTCAATTCACTAGTCGTTATCGTTCAGAAGAACCAAACCGCTTAGGCTATAGCATTAGAGGTTTTCGTAATCGCAATACATCGGGAACCTTTAACGAAGATATCAGATTGGCTAACGGTGACAAAGTGCGAGAAGGAAGATTTGGTGGTTCTGTAGCGCTTTTACGAGCTTTTGATGAATGGTATACATCTGTGGCGCTCAACTATACCAGAATTAGCCTACGCGATGGAGAATATAACGTTGTCCAGGTCGATAGATTAGGGAGTCCCCTATCTGTGAGCGGTACTGGAATTGATGACTTATTTACGGTATCATTTGCTGTATCCAGAGATCAACGCGATCGCCGAGACAATCCGACTCAAGGCTCAATCCTCACCTTCAGCACAGAACAAGCGATTCCCATTGGACTGGGGAATATTTCCAGCAACCGCTTACGGGGAGACTATATTCAGTATTTCCCAGTCAATTGGATAGGTAATGGTAGACCAACCGACAATCCAGAAATGTTGGCTATTAATTTACAAATTGGTACAACTATTGGAGACTTCCCACCAGCCGATGCTTTTAATATTGGCGGAATAGATTCTGTCAGAGGTTACGGTTATGGTAAAGTTGCCAGTGGTCGGAGTTATGGATTAGCTTCCGTGGAATATCGGTTCCCAATTTTTCAATCAATAGGTGGAGTTGTCTTTACTGACTTCGCCTCAGATTTCGGGTCTAGCGAAACCGTGTTAGGAGAACCAGGAGTCTTACGAGACAAACCTGGAAGTGGCTTTGGTTACGGCTTAGGATTGCGCTTAAACTCACCCTTTGGGCTAATTCGAGGCGATTTAGGAATTAGCGACCAAGGAGAAGTGAGATTTGAAGTTACTACAGGTCAGCGATTTTAAATAATTAAACTATACCACTGCTCTCAATACGGCTCGGTTAAGGTTTTTTGATGGAAATTCTAGATCGTAAAAGATGCGATAAATCGCCGTCTCTACAAAGACTGATTATTTTAGAGACGGCGATTCATCGCGTCTCTCGCCTTTTTTCAGGATAGTTGGCTGATAACTGGTTCCAACTCTTCTGTCATCACATCTGCACCTGTTTCTCGATATACTTGCACCAATGATTGGTAAAACCACAAAGTTTTTTCCTTACCACTGCTAAATTCAGCCCAAATAACATCTCCCATTTGTCGGAACACCGCTTACCTTATGAGTCTGGTTCGTGTGCAGACAATTAGTAGCATAGACTAATGCCGCTTCAAATCTTTCTGTTAATTTTGCTGCATCCATTTTTTATCCTCACAATTAATTTTCTTGAATAATCTAGCTATCCTGAATTTAGCGGCCAGAATCAATTCTGAATTTTGACTCCTAAATTCTGTTTGATAAAATTGCCAAGTATCAACTTGGATGGTAAGTAAAAGTCGTAGATAGTCTAGAACCAAGAATATATATTGCCAAGCTGAACATGAAAAACTTACAAGTTGTGGAGAAAGAGTTTTCATCTCTGCCGATTATTGATATTAGCGCCTTAGTTTCTGGAAAAGGAAATGTCTATTCCGTCGCATCTCAGATTAGGCAAGCGTGTCGAGAATCCGGGTTTTTCTATATTATCGGACATGGTGTAGACGAAAATTTGCAGCAGCGACTCGAAAAACTGGCGGCTGAGTTTTTCGCCCAGGATTTGGAAACTAAACTTAAAATTCGTATGGCTTTGGCTGGTATTGCATGGCGAGGTTATTTCCCCGTTGGTGGCGAACTGACATCCGGTAAACCCGATTTGAAAGAAGGTATTTACTTTGGCGCTGAACTCCCAGACGAACACCCACTAGTGCAAGCTGGTACTCCTATGCATGGTTCAAACCTCTTCCCCGCCAACATCCCCCAATTTGGCGAAACAGTGCTTGAATATATTGAGGCGATGACAAACTTGGGGCATACTCTTATGACTGGTATAGCCTTAAGTTTGGGATTAGAAGAATCCTACTTTGCTGACCGTTATACTTCAGATCCTCTAGTGTTGTTTCGCATCTTTAACTATCCTCCTAATTTATCACCGTCAGATGGTAATCCGATATGGGGTGTTGGCGAACATACTGATTATGGCGTTTTAACCATTCTCAAACAGGACGACTCAGGCGGATTACAAGTTAAATCCAAATCAGGTTGGGTTGCTGCGCCTCCCGTTCCCGGTTCCTTTGTCTGTAACATCGGCGATATGCTAGACAAGATGACGAGAGGTTTCTATCGTTCTACACCTCATCGTGTACAAAATCAATCCCAAAATCCTCGCCTTTCGTTCCCCTTTTTTTTCGATCCCAATTTCGATGTAGAAGTGAAGCCGATTGAATTAGATAATATAGTACCGAATGATAATATAGGCGATCGCTGGGATAACGCTAACATTCATGATTTTCGCGGAACTTATGGTGATTATGTGTTGAATAAGGTGTCTAAGGTTTTTCCAGAATTGCGGCGAACAGTATTATAGGGTTTTAAGCCATTTCTTCTTTGCTGATGACGATTCAACCACAATTTACACACATGGTAGCTATTGCAATTGCAATTCATCAAAATCCCTATTAGGAATTAAAACTAGCTGTTTCTACTTTTTGCAATACCTGACGTTCTATATTGAAACTCCAAAATTGCTGGTAATACTGAGAGAAGCAAAAATGTATGAGTCAATGGGTTTATAATTGGAAACTGTGACTCAGCGAGAAGTTTGATCTAAGCAGTATCTGGCTCAAATCTTCTCCCAAGGGGAGATGCCAAAGGCGAACGGTGACAACTCATAATTGGAGCGAAGCGACTGGTGGGCAGTTTATTACAAGGAGTTAACCTGTACTTAATTGGCATGATGGGCGTTGGTAAGACGACAGTAGGGCCCTTACTAGCAAAGCATCTGGGTTATGGGTTTTTGGATCTTGATGGTGTCATTGCCAAAGCAACAGATAAATCTATCAATCAGTTATTTGCCGAAGAAGGTGAAGCAGGGTTTCGCCAAATAGAAAGTGACGTGCTTTCACAAGTTTGTGCTTTTACAAAATTGACTATAGCGACCGGTGGGGGCATTGTATTACGACGAGAAAACTGGGGTTACTTGCACCACGGTTTGATAGTGTGGCTAGATGTGCCAGTTGAACTCATTTACAGCCGTTTAGCTGAAGATACCACCAGACCACTCTTGCAAGATGCTGACCTTAAGGGTAAATTGCGATCGCTCCTCGAACAACGAACACCACTTTACTCTCAAGCCGATTTGCACATCACCGTGCAAGAGGGAGATACGCCTGAAGACATTGCCAAGCGAATACTTGAGGCAATTCCTGGCGTACTAAAAAAAACTGTTTCTAATTAATAGGGAATATTAATTTAACTGTGTCTGCAAAAGATATTTTTCATGAATCAGTTAAAAAAGCTTTGCAAAAAGAATAATGGAGGATTACGAGCGATCCATTAAAATTTAAATTTGGGGAAGTCAATTTCCAAATTGATTTAGGCGTAGAGAAAATAATTGCCGCAGAAAAAGGAAATGAAAAAATAGCAATTGAAATCAAAAGCTTTTTAAACCCCTCGGCAATTACAGATTTTTACTCTGCTTTGTCTTGGGTTTGCAAGCTCCTTACAAACGTCAGTATACAGATTATGGTGTAGCGTAATGCGATCACTCTTCGAACAACGAAGATCGCTTTACTCTCAGCGAATACTTGAGGCAATTCCTAACGTTCTCAAAACACAAGTTTCTCATAGCTATGAGATATTGTTACAAGGTACAAAGTCTTCTACACTGACTGGAATAGGTTTTAACTCTCAACGGCGGCTCCTCATGACGGACAACGATTCTGAATACATCAGACAAACTGAAGCCACTCGTGTGCGTGTACTAAGCGAAGCACTACCTTATATTCAACAATTTGCCGGTCGCACTGTTGTTGTCAAATATGGTGGCGCAGCAATGAAAGATAGCACACTCAAAGACAAAGTTATCCGCGACATTGTATTTTTATCTTGCGTGGGCTTGCGTCCAATTGTAGTACACGGCGGTGGCCCTGAAATTAACAGTTGGTTAGATAAGCTGGGAATCGAACCACAATTTAAGAATGGTCTACGAGTCACTGATGCTGCCACAATGGATGTGGTGGAAATGGTTTTAGTTGGTCGAGTTAACAAAGAAATTGTCGCGCTAATTAACCAAGCTGGTGGATTGGCTGTAGGACTTTGCGGTAAAGACGGTAATCTATTTACAGCCCGTCCTCAAGGTCAAGAAGACATCGGTTTTGTGGGGGAAGTCAGCAATGTTAATATCAAGATTTTGGATACCCTCGCTAGCAATGGCTATATTCCGGTAGTGTCTAGCGTCGCCGCAGACGAGACAGGGCAAGCTTATAACATTAACGCCGATACTGTAGCTGGAGAAATTGCTGCGGCACTAGGAGCAGAAAAGTTAATTTTACTGACCGACACCAGTGGAATTTTAAAAGATTACAAAGACCAATCTACCTTGATTCCGAAAGTAGATATCCGCGAAGCCCGCGAGTTAATTGTCAATGGGATAGTTACTGGTGGGATGATTCCCAAAGTTAATTGTTGTGTGCGATCGCTTGCTCAAGGAGTCCGTGCAGCGCACATAATTGATGGTCGTATTCCCCACGCCCTGTTACTAGAAATCTTTACTGATGTTGGGATTGGGACGATGATTTTGGGTTCGCAATTTACCTTTTGATGCTTATGAGGCATGGTAAAGAAGCAGAGGGGCGGGGTGCAGGGTGTAGAGGAGAAAATTCTTCTCCCTTACTCCCTACTCGCTGCCCCCTGTCCCCTGCCTCTCTATATTTTGTTCACCTGCATTTGATACCAGAGTTTTTAATTAGAAAATAGTCGCAGCTACTTAGTTAAAATTTTAGAAATTTATCCACTTCAGATTGTCAGCCTTTGAAAAGATTCCAAAAAGATTGCTGGTGTTGGCAAAATTAAAACAGTGCTAATTTTTGTATAAGACGTGAATGCAGAAAGTTTAGAAATTGCTAAAACCTTCTACCAGACGGGGAAAATTGCCTTTGAAAATGGGCGATACCGTGAAGCTGTAGAAAATTTAGAAAAGGCCAGCGCCCTGTTAGCTCGTAATTCTCGCTTTGGGGGTGAAGTAGAAATTTCTTTGGTGACAGCTTATGAAGCGGCTGGGCGCACGGATGAGGCGATCGCTCTTTGCGAAAGACTCAAACGCCATCCCTATATTGAAATCAGCAAACAAGCGCGACAGATGGTTTACATCTTAAAAGCACCAAAGCTGAAAAGACCTAGTGAATGGATGACCCAAATTCCCGATTTGGGCACACTACCCGATAATGAACTCAAAATTTCTGTAGCTGCTAAACCCACTAAATCTTCTGTGCCGCAGAAGCCAAAACCTACAGAGCCAGAATTTGTTGACCTCAGTCAGGTCAATACCAGAGATAATCGCTTTATCTGGGTGGCGCTAATTACCATTGGTTTAACCATCTCGTACTTGGTTTGGTTGAATTTTTCAGGAACCCCTGGCTGATACTATGTTGACTTTTGGGGAGATTTATGGTTTCAACTTCTTCAATTTTCGGAAAGATTTTTTTGTGGTTAATTAGACCATTTAGTTTTGTATTGACACTGAATGGTCGAAATCGAATGAACCGCGTCTTTCCGATGCGAAATCCTATATTGTGGCTAGTGCTGTTAACATCCCTGTTACTGACTGGCTGTGTTAAGTACGATGTAGGGCTTAACTTTGATAATTCAAATAGTGGTGAATTCGTACAGCATATTAAGTTGGGAGAGCGGCTAACCAGCTTTAGTGGCGATTCTGTATACGAATGGTTGAACAGCATAGAACGCCGCGCCCGTCAACTAGAAGGTAAAACGCAGCGAGTTTCCCAAGAAGAAATCATCGTTACAATTCCTTTTAGTAGTGGTAGCGAATTGCAAGAGAAGTTCAACGAATTTTTTAATTCCCGTACAAATCAATCTTCTGAGGCTGTGCAGAGCAAATCTGACTCAGAACTGCCAAAAATTGAATCAAACGTCCTTTTGGAGCAGAATTATTTTTTACTTTTAGTCCGAAATCGGTTGATTTATGATTTGGATTTGCGATCGCTTGCTCTAATTGCCAGCAAAGGTAATGTTCTCGCTAATGCTGGTTCAATTCTCGACTTGGAATTTAGCTTGAAAACTCCTTGGGGAGCCAAAAACATTCAATTAACTGACACTGCCGAAACTGCCATTGAGCCAGAAAAAAATGGCAATCAACTAGTGTGGAAACTCCAGCCTGGTCAACTCAACCACATAGAAGCGGTTTTCTGGCTTCCTAGTCCCCTTGGTATTGGTGGATTGTTAATTATCCTATTTGTCTGGGGAGGATTGTACTTAAGATACAATTTCATGCCAGATCCCAGAACTCAATTGCTTCCCAAAGCAGCAGCGACCCAAGAATAGTAGACTATTCATCATTTTGAGGGAATTGGGCATTCCCCATTCCCCATTCCCCATTACCCATTACCCATTACCCATTCCCCATTCCCCATTACCCATTCCCCATTCCCTGTTCCCGTTGCTCGCTGCCATACCAGCGTTCAGCAAGTACATTGAGTTGATGAAGGATTTCAATGAGTTCCTTACCCCGTTCTGTCAGACCGTAAGTTACTTGGGGTGGAACAGTTGGTTCATATTGGCGATAAATAATCTCTGCTGCCTCAAGCATCCTCAGTCTTTCTGTTAAAACCTTGGTAGAGATGCCCTCGACTAAGTGCTTCAATGCAACAAAGCGAGTAGGCCCACTATTACACAACACCCACAGTATATACATTGTCCAAGGGCCTGATAGTAAAGACATCAGAATGCTGATTGGGCAAGCATCAGAATTTTTAGAGAGAGACATCGATAAATTCGCCAAATTTTTCCAATAGTTACTTTATGGTAACTACTTTACTTTAGTAACTAGTTACTTTTAGTATCTGATGTAATGCTTTGAAATTTAGACTCAAAAAAAGTCAAGGCAGAAAACTCTAAATCAGGAGATATTTGGTGGTAAACATTCTACATATTGATTCCAGCCCCCGTGCTGAACGATCGCACTCACGAGAACTATCTAAAGAATTCGTCAGTGCTTGGAAGGCAGCACATCCTGAAGATGCGATCGCCTATAGAGATTTAGGCCGTCACCCTGTTCCTCACGTTGATGAAGCTTGGATTGCGGCAGCATTTTCACCACCAGAAACCCATACCCCAGAATTAACTGAGGCAATCAGGATTTCTGACGAATTGATTGATGAGTTTTTGGCAGCCGATCGCTACGTCTTTGGAGTGCCAATGTATAACCTGAATATCCCTTCCACTTTTAAGGCTTACATCGACCAAATCGTTCGCGCTAACCGGACTTTTGCTGTAGAAGCTCAAGGCTTTAGAGGCTTAGTCGAGGGTAAAAAGGCGATTATCATTACAGCTCGCGGCGGTGACTTTAGCGGGACATCTCCTTTTGCTGCCTACGACTTCCAAGAACCATACCTGCGGGCGATTTTTGGCTTTATTGGGCTTACAGATATTCAATTTATTAATGCTAACAGGCTGAATGAGGGTGATGCCCGTACCCAATCTCTATCAGAAGCACGGGCAGCAATTCAAGACGCGATCGCTCAGTGGTAATGTATGGAATTGGGAATTGGGAATTGGGAATTGGGTATGGCTCAAGAATCAATAAATAGTTCTTCTTCCCCTGCTCCCCCTGCCTCCCCTGCTCCCTGCTCCCTCTGCCCCCTGCCTCTTCTTCAGGGTGACAACCGCTCAATTTTCCAAGTGCCATTATCTAAACGGCTATAGAGCAAGCGATCGTGTAAGCGACTAGAACGTCCTTGCCAAAACTCAATTTCTGTAGGGATCACTCGTAAGCCTCCCCAATGAGGCGGTCGGGGGATCTCTTGATTTTCATATTTGCTATAAAACTCCTGCATACGTCGCTCTAAAATTTCTCGACTTTCTATCACCTCACTTTGATTAGATACCCACGCACCTAGGCGACTGTTAGGAGGGCGAGTATCAAAATACTGGTCGGATTCAGTTTCAGAAACTTTCTCTACATACCCACAAATCCGAACTTGACGTTCTAGTTCTGCCCACCAAAAGACTAAAGCCGCCAGAGGATTTTCTGCCAGTTCTTGTCCTTTGCGGCTGTTGTAGTTGGTGAAGAAAGCAAAGCCCCGTTCATCGAAATCCTTCAGTAGCACCATTCTGGCTGAGGGCTTCCCGTCGGGTGTGACGGTAGCAAGAGTCATCGCATTGGGTTCGGGGAGTTGACCTGCCAAAGCCTGATCGAACCATTTTTTAAATTGGATAAAAGGATTGAGGTCTACCTCAAGTTCGCTTAAACCTTCCAAGGTGTAGTCTTTGCGGAGGTCAGCTACGGTTTTGTCCATTTTGATTTACTTCCTTGCTATCAGATACGCTTATACATATCTTTGTTAAAAATATCTATGATGATAATCAGTACCATCAAGAATTTTACAAATTCTTTCAGAAATATCTTAAGATAGGTTGCATAAAATGCGCCGTTCGGCCTCCCTTCAACGCCTGTTAATTTATGGTCTGAGCGGTCCAATTATCGCTCTTAATGTCTGGCTACTGTCCGTGCTTTTTCGATACTTTCAGCATCCAATTACAGTCTTGAGCATTGGGGCGATTTTAGCTTTTCTACTAAATTACCCGGTTAAATTTTTTGAACGTGCCCGAATCACGCGCACTCAGGCAGTAATCATAGTTTTACTTGCAACATTAACCCTGTTTGGGATTCTAGGTGTCACCCTAGTGCCGTTGATCATTGACCAAACAATCCAACTGTTAAATAAGATCCCTGATTGGTTAGGCGCTAGTCAAGCAAACTTAGAGCAATTTGAGATGCTGGCAAAACAAAGACGTTTGCCGATTGATCTCAGGGTTGTAAGCAGTCAAATCAATGCCAACATTCAGAATTTGGTACAACAGTTAGCTTCTGGGGCAGTGGGATTTGCTGGGACACTGTTATCAGGCTTATTTGACGTAGTGTTAGTCATTGTGCTGGCATTTTATATGCTTTTATATGGCGATCGCGTCTGGTATGGTCTGGTCAATCTTTTGCCTTCTAATATTGGAGAGCCTCTTACCGCATCCTTACGCCTAAATTTCCAGAACTTCTTCCTTAGTCAGTTGTTGCTAGGGCTATTCATGATGCTAACCCTGACACCAATTTTCTTAGTCATGAAGGTACCCTTTGCCCTGCTGTTTGCCATATTAATTGGGATTTCAGAACTCATTCCCTTTATTGGGGCATCTCTTGGCATTGGTCTAGTGACGATTTTAGTACTACTGCAAAATTGGTGGTTAGCAGTTCAAGTTGCTATAGCGGCAATTCTTATGCAACAGCTTAAAGATAACTTGTTAGCTCCCAGGTTACTCGGCAACTTTATCGGACTGAATCCCATTTGGATTTTTGTAGCTATTTTGATGGGATTTGAGATTGCTGGGCTGTTAGGAACGCTTGTTGCTGTTCCCATTGCTGGTACTATTAAAGGCACTTTCGATGCGATCAAGAGCGGCAAGCCTAGTAATTTTGTCTCAACTGTCACCATTACTAATGACCCACCTCCAGATTGAGAGGGGAGGGGCAGCGAGGCAGGGGGCAAGGGAAGAACAATTTTTAACCAATTCCCAATTCCCAATGCCCAATTCCCAATATCAAAAGTTGCACATTCCGATCTCACAATTCACAATGGTGATTGATTACAAATTTCAGAGGATACTGGCAGCAGGCAATTCCTGATTAAAAGAAGCACAAGCGAATCTATTAAGTACACGCTTTGCCAAGAGTCAATGAATTTACTGTTGAATTTACAGTCTTTCGATTCTTAATTAATTAACTTAGAACCCGTTGATGGAAGCTTCCGAGCTATTAGAAACAATCACACTCCTGATTTACCAAGCTGAACAGGGAGAAATTGACCCTTGGGATGTCCAAGTAATTGAGGTGATTGACCGTTACTTAGAACTGATGGCACCGGAGTCAATAGGAAGAGGCTATGAAGCGGATTTGTCTCAATCTGGACAGGCATTCTTATCAGCATCAATGCTGGTATTATTCAAAGCCAATACATTGATGCAATTGTCAACAGTAGGTGATATCCAGGATGGTGTATTAGATGATGCGATGCTGGAAGATGAAGACGGAATATCACATCATGGTCATCGTCTACCATTAGAACGGCAATTGCGTCGCCGTCCATCGGCAATGCCACCACCAAAGCGCCGGGTGACTCTGCAAGAATTAATCAAGCAATTGCAGATTATGGCAAACCAGCTAAAACTAGTAGAAAAAGTCAGCAAACCTATTCGTCCCAGACGTTTGCCTAGCGTCCAAAGTATGCGGGAGGCGCTGGAGTTAGCTCACCAAGAAAATCTGACAGAAGTAGCTGGAGAACTCGAACAAGTCTTGAATTTATCGGCCAGAGAGCTAAATTCAGAACAAAATTGGTTGAATTTAGAACAACTTGTAGAATTGTGGACTCAGACAAAGCTTTTCAACCAAAATGGGTCTGGACATGAGTCTAAACACAGTCATTTAGTTAGCGTTTTTTGGGCGCTACTACTACTTTCGGCTCAATCGAAAGTAGAGCTATTTCAAGAGGAGTTTTACAATGAGATTAAAATTCGGCTAATTACAGATTCAGCTAAGACCAGTAAACCTTTTGAGCAGTCGATGAACTAAAAAAGCGAAAAGTAGCCCTACAGATAATTTACAGATTTTTGATTCAGTCTCAAAATCCGAGTAAATTGAAAAGATAAGCGATCGCTTGTCATCTAAGTATATAGATGGTTGTAATAACCACTAAATTCCTGTTATCCCTGTTTTGGGGATAACTTAGAGCAGAAATCAAAACTGATGATTAAGTATCACTCGATGAAAGTAAACTGGCTTGTGGTTGAGGAATAAATTTTTATGAAAGCGATGATTCTCGCGGCTGGCAAGGGTACTCGCGTGCGTCCGATTACCTATACAATTCCTAAACCAATGATTCCCATCCTGCAAAAGCCAGTGATGGAATTCTTGCTGGAACTGTTACGCCAACATGGATTTGACCAAATTATGGTCAATGTCAGTCATTTGGCTGAAGAAATAGAAAACTATTTCCGTGATGGTCAACGGTTTGGGGTGCAGATTGCCTATTCCTTTGAAGGCAAAATTGATGATGACGGTAAACTGGTAGGGGAAGCAATCGGTTCTGCTGGAGGGATGCGCCGCATTCAAGACTTCTCACCGTTTTTTGATGATACCTTTGTGGTGTTGTGCGGTGATGCTTTGATTGACCTAGATTTAACTGAGGCGGTTAAATGGCATAGAGCTAAAGGGGCGATCGCTACTATTATTACAAAATCTGTTCCCCAGGAAGAAGTTTCGAGCTATGGTGTGGTAGTCACTGATGAAGAAGGGCGTGTTAAAGCTTTCCAAGAAAAACCTTCAACTGAAGAAGCCCTCAGCACCAACATCAACACAGGTATTTACATCTTTGAACCAGAGGTTTTTAACTATATTCCCTCTGATTTGGAATATGACATTGGTAGCCAATTGTTCCCCAAATTAGTGGAAATCAAAGCCCCCTTCTACGCCATCCCTATGGACTTTGAATGGGTAGATATTGGTAAAGTTCCAGACTATTGGCGGGCGATTCGCGGTGTACTGCTGGGTGAAATCAAAAATGTGCAAATCCCCGGTCATGAAGTCGCCCCTGGTATTTATACTGGCTTAAATGTCGCCGTGAATTGGGACAAAGTGGATATCACAGGCCCAGTTTACATCGGCGGGATGACAAGAATAGAAGACGGAGCGAAAATTGTCGGCCCAGCGATGATTGGCCCCAATTGTTGGATATGTAGTGGCGCAACAGTAGAAAATAGCGTGATTTTTGAATGGTCGCGCCTGGGGCCAGGAGTCAGGTTAGTCGATAAGCTAGTGTTTGGACGTTATTGTGTAGATAAAACTGGGGCCGCTATAGATGTCCAAGCGGCTGCTTTAGACTGGCTAATTACCGATGCTCGCCAGATACCACCATCTCATACCCCTGTTGAGCGACAAGCGATAGAGGAATTGCTGGGGACAAACGCGAATTAGGGAATGGGGAATGGGGAATGGGGAATGGGGAATGGGGAAGCAGGGGAAGAAGAACTATTTATTGATTCTTGAGCCATACCCAATTCTCAATGCCCAATCCCCAATGCCCAATGCCCAATTCCCATTCCTAACTAACTATTCAGATACGTGTATCTTCTGAGACTCTGCTCGTAGGTTTGCAGTAATCGCTGAGATTCTGCTAGGGTGATACGCTTTTCTTCTAATGCTTTCTCACAACGCTGGCGAATGTTTTCCACCATATCTTCGGAGTCATACTGAACGTAGCTTACTACTTCGCTCATGGTGTCACCTTTGACAACGTGTTCAATCTGGTAGCCTTTGGGCGTTAATTGGATGTGAACAGCATTAGTATCGCCAAATAGGTTGTGCAAATTACCCATGATTTCTTGGTAAGCTCCATTCAAGAACATCCCTAAATAATAGGGTTCTCCGGGCTTGTAGGTGTGTAGTTCTAAAACCGATTTGACATCGCGCAGGTCAATAAAGCGGTCTATTTTACCATCACTATCGCAGGTTAAGTCTGCTAAAATTCCTCGCCGGATTGGTTCTTCATCCAAACGGTGGATTGGCATGATGGGGAATAGCTGGTCGATCGCCCAGCAATCTGGTGCTGATTGAAACACTGACATATTAACGTAGTAGATGGAAGCCATGATTTTCTCAAGGTCTTCTAGTTCATCTGGTACGTATTCTTGCTGTCTAGTGATGTTAAGAATTTTCTGACAACAAGCCCAGTATAGCCGTTCGGCTTTGGCTCGTTCTCTGAGGCGTAAAATTCCTAAGTTGAAGCGACTGATGGCCTCTTCTTTGAATTGTGCCGCATCGTGATACAACTCTTGGTAATTCTCTTGGTTGATAGATTGGTAGCTTTCCCAAAGATAATTAATGATTGGGGATTCTCCCTCTTGTGGAGGTTCTGGTGAATCGAGAGGGACATCGCTAGTACTGAGAACGTCGAAAATCAGCACCGACTGGTGGGAAGCGATCGCACGTCCGCTTTCACTAATCAGTGTTGGTACGGTAATTTGGCGCTCTGCACAGGTATCTTTTAACTCTGCCACGATGTCGTTGGCATAGTTCTGCATGTTGTAATTTTTCGACGCATAGAAGTTGGTTTGGGAGCCATCATAATCTACGCCCAAGCCACCACCGACATCAAGGTATTTCATATCCGCCCCCAGCATAGCCAATTCCACATAAATGCGGCTGGCTTCTTGGATGGCATCTTTAATTACATTGATGGCAGAGATTTGTGAGCCGATGTGGAAGTGCATCAACTGCAAAGAATCGAGCAGGTTAGCTTCCCGTAACTTGTCAACAGCCTCAATGACTTCAGGCATTGTCAAACCAAATTTAGCGCGATCGCCACTAGAGGCTCCCCAACGTCCCATACCTTGGGTACTGAGTTTAGCACGAACTCCCAAAATCGGTTTAATACCTAACTGGCGATTGGCATCAATCACCAAATCAACCTCTTCAATCTGTTCTAAGACGATGATTGGTGTTTGCCCTAATCTTTGGGCTAACATTGCCGTTTCGATGTATTCTCGGTCTTTGTAGCCGTTGCAAACTAACAACGCTCCTGGTGTATCTAAGACAGCCAGGGCAATCATTAATTCTGGTTTGGAACCAGCTTCTAAGCCAAATTGATGGGGTTTGCCAAACTTGACTAAATCTTCAATCAAATGCCGCTCTTGGTTGCATTTGACAGGAAACACACCCCGGTATACGCCAGGGTAGTTGTAGCGGGCGATCGCTTTGGCAAAACAAGCATTCAACCGTTCAATCCGGTCTTCCAAAATATCGGAAAAGCGAATCAACATCGGAAGTCCCAAGTTGCGCTGTTTCATGGAGTTAACCAATTCAAACAAGTCTAGGGAACCACCGCGATCGCCCTTGGGTGAAACGGTGACGTGACCAGCAGCGCTAATGGAAAAATAGGGTTGTCCCCAACCTTCAATACGGTATAATTCTTCGCTATCCTCAATTTTCCAGGAGCGAGGTAAACTTCCTGTGGTAGTACTAGGTGGTAAAAGTTTCTTTTGCTTATGATTTTTCACTTCAGATTTTTGTCCATTGGACGGTACTGGTACCACCTCGTCAGATGTAGCAGTTGACTCAACACCCATTTCTTCCTAACCTCTGTTTTTCGCCCACGACTTAACAATTTAACGCATTCATTTGGGAACGTATATGTACCCAAGGATAATTTCTAAGATAAACTCTGATTGGTCAAGAGTCATTGGTCATTAGTCATTGGTCATTGGTCATTAGTGCAAAATCCTTAGACTTAAGACAAAGGACAAATGACAATTGACAATTGACAAGATAAAAACTTTATTAAGCTTTGGGAGAACGCAATGGAACGTACATTTTTAGCAATTAAGCCTGACGGAGTACAACGGGGATTAGTGGGGGAAATTATCCGTCGCTTTGAAACTAAAGGTTTTACCCTAGTTGGTTTAAAGTTCTTGAAAGTCAGTAAAGAACTGGCTGAACAACACTATGGTGTTCACCGGGAACGTCCCTTTTTTGGTAGTCTAGTCGAATTTATCACTTCTAGCCCAGTGGTAGCGATGGTATGGGAAGGTGATGGTGTCGTTGCATCTGCCAGAAAGATTATTGGTGCCACGAACCCCTTAACATCTGAACCGGGAACAATCCGCGGTGATTTTGGCATCAATATTGGTCGAAACTTGATTCACGGTTCTGATGCTCCAGAAACCGCACAACAGGAAATAGCCCTATGGTTTAAAGATGAAGAATTAGTCAATTGGCAACCACACATAACCCCTTGGTTGCACGAGTAAAACATTAGGGGAGAGGTTACAGGTTACAGGTGACAGGTGACAGGTTACAGGTTACAGGGTATAGGGAATAATTTGTACCTGTACCCTGTACCCTGTACCCTATTCCCTCTCCCCTCTTCTTACTTAGAGACTTCACTCTTCTCCGGTTCTAATTGGGGCACTTCAGTGTTAACACGCTTGGAAAATCCCCAGCCTAAAATCAGGAAGATAGCAGTAATCATGATCCATTCTGGTGGAACTAAATTATCGTTCACCACTTTCAACAACAGGCGCAAGCCCACAAACGCTACAGTTACATAGCCTGCGTCTTCTAGGTTTTCGTATTCGTCTAGCCAACGGATAAACAATCCCGCCATAAATCGCAGCGTAATAATACCAATTGTTGCACCCGTCAGCACTAGCCATTTTTCTTGAGAAACTGCGATCGCAGTTGTCACGCTATCCAAAGAAAATGCCAAATCTGTAAATGCAATCACAGGTATCGCTTGCAACAATGAATTAAAACGCGGCCCGTGATGGTGATCGTCCTTAGATTCTTCCGAGGTAAAGTGTTGAAATACCAACCACAGCAGATAAGCAGCGCCCAATAATTCAAATTGCCAGAATTTTTGCACCCAAGTGGCAGTGAGAATCAAGCTGATTCGTAGCACATAAGCAACGACTAAACCAAAGTTGAGGGCTTTACGCTCAAGTTCCTTGTCTTCCAACCCTTTTGCGATCGCAGCGAGAGCGATCGCATTGTCGGCAGATAACAGCGCCTCTAAAAGCACCAGGATCAGCAGAACTATAAGGGCTTCAAGGCTGAAATGAAAGTCGAGGTAATCAAAAATTCGGTCTAGCATTCCGGGTTTCTCAAGCAGAAAAAATTAAAATTTGACAAGATTCAGAGATTTATATATTAAAAAGCGCAATAAATTGTCACTCTAATTCAGCTTAACGTGCTTCTGGTGCATTTTGAAGGGGGTTTAATGGATGCGATCGCAGTCGGAGTGGGGTAATTTGCGTATAAGTCAATACACCAAAAGTTTTAACATCTTGCTCAATGCGATCGCCTTCAATTTCTGACGTAAACTATCACGCCGTTTCTGCCGTAGTGAATCACACCCAAATAAAACTAGAGTAAATAAGCTTAAAACTACTGTACTACACAGGTTTAAGCGTCAGATTGAGTGTTACCAAAAAATGGATAAAGTCGAGCTAAAGCTATATTGATAAAATTAATTTTTGATGGAAAACTGCTCTTTGAACGTTAAAAAGTTCGTAATATTACTAAATTAAATTATATTGGCACATTCCATATTTTCTTGGTTATGCGTGGGAAAAATAAAACAAAGCCTGCTTACGTAGGCTTTATTTCTAAAGCAATAGATTATAGTTTAAGGGCAATTTAACCTACGAAAAATCTACTAAAACCTCACAAAATCTCTGCCAACTTTACCACCAGAGTGTTTGCTAAATCCAATAACCTGATATCATCTGTATCAATACTATTTCCTTCACCAGCAAACAAGTTTCTTACAGCAGATAACCTGTCATTGGGTTCAGAAATTCTCCACAATTCTTCTAAGTTTACTGCAAAATCAAATAGCGATCGCTCTCCTAAATGCTGTCTCACCTTTACAGCTACAGTATCATTACTTACCAAAAATTCTTTGATAGTATCTAATTGAGAATTACCTAAAATTTCGTCATGTCCCCACGTTTCTAGCCAGTCTCCATCTACATCTTCAACGTAAAAATTTACAAAATTAACTCCGTAAGTTAGCCAGTTCTGCTGCATTTGTCGCGCTGTTGCTAAAGCTTCAGCAAATGTATCCACTTGATTGTTGCAGTGAGTTTCTCTTTTGTTAGCCATAAAAGCTGTAATTAGCAAGTAAGTATGTAGGCTGAACACAAACCGGAAATATCAAATTCCTTAAAGTTCACGAAAATTTTAAATATTTGCCACCAGAAAGGTAATCACTGTTATACAGGGCCACGTTGACTAACTGGTTGACAAAGTTAGCATCCTTGGGATTGTAACTTAAGAACAATCCTCTCTCTATTTCCCACGATCGCAGTGTATTTTGCCAAGCTTGGTACTTTTGGTAATTAAGTTCTTCAGAGACACTAGTAACTTGAATGCAAAGCGGTTGATTGTTACGACTACTAACAATTAGGTCTGTTGCCATAGAGAGGTCGGCGATATAACGCTGCCAAAAACTACCTTCTCGACTTACAACATCTTGAGCTATTGACTTAATGATATCATCATCGACCTGATTAAATTCACCTGCCATTAATTTTTGTTTCCAAATATAAAACTTGGAGTCACTTGCATTAATCCATCTAGGAAATAAATAACCATACCAATATCTCTCAATCGGTGTCATCAACTCGAATTTTGCTTTCTGTTCTTCTTCCGAAGGTAAGGATTTGATTATCAGCCAAATGGTAGAATCAGTAATTACCTCTAAGAGAAATGCAATGACAAATGGTTTTGCAGTCAGGGAACCTGGCTTGATATTCTTTACCCAACGATTGATTTCATCTAATCTTCTCGCCAAATTATGATCTACCGAGGAAGCTCGCAGGGTAAGTGACTTTAGCTTATCCTTAATCTCTGTTGCTTGCAAACGAGGCCCTACTTTCAGAAGATAACGCTTTTTTACACACTAATAACTAAATCTTAACTTGAAAGTGTACTTAATTAATTTCCTGATGTCATCAAATATTCTCTAAGTCGATGCCCTTTGTGCGTAATACCTCCCGCAATCGAGCGAGTTCTTGCTCTGCTTGTTGGGCGCGTTCTTCTGACTCTTGGGCACGTTCTTCTGCTTGTTGGGCACGTAAACGTTCTTGTCCAGCTAACTCTTCTGATGATAATATTAATTGATTTTCAGTAGTGAAGAATCTTAATTTACCTTCATAAACTCCTAAATAAAGTTCTAACTGCTGACTCCACAAACGTCCATCAGTAGTTACTTGGATTTCTTGATACTTGCCATCAACTAAATGAAATCCCTGAAGTTCCATTGTTACAGGGTCAAACCAGAAATAATCTGGTGTGCGGAAAGTATCTTGATAAACTTGTTTTTTTAACCCTTTATCAACTGCTGTCGTTGAACTTGACAAAATTTCCACAATCGCGTTTGGATATTTGCCGTCTTCTTACCAAACTACCCAACTCTTACGGTCTTTTTTCTGAGTCCCCAAAACTACAAAAAAGTCTGGGCCACGAAAATATTCTGATTTTTTCTGGTTAGGACTATAGTAAATCGTCAAATTGCCAGAAGCATAGAAATCTTGACGCTCTCGCCACCATAATTTGAGTATGCGAATCAGCAAATCGCTTTGGTCACGGTGTAAATCGCTTTCCAAGGGTGGTTCGTCACTCAGTATATCACCAGGAGGAAAAATAACTTCGTCTTCTGAAACACCATCAGAAATCAATTCTATGGTAGTAGGTTCAGACATCAGCGATCGCTCCGCAATTTATTTACTGAAAATTTGGTAACTTGCAGATGGCTTTAAACACTTGCAATAACTCTATTGCATCTGGAGATTCGTTTAAACTTAATAATGGCATTAACTGATAATTTGACTGCTCGTCATGTCTTAGATAAACAAATTGATAACGTAGTCCGTTAGTTACCAGTCCCCAAACAGATGATTGTTGCTCTAAACTCTTAAAAGCATAAGTCAGTAATTGAGGTAAACCTTCACCCACTTCAATCGCACTGTTTTTTGTTTCAATTACTACAACCCAAAATGGCGGTGCAATATTACTTTGAAAGCTGTTGATTGCTAAAATGTCCATCCGTCCGGTAATTCTTCTGTCTTCATCTTCGACAGCGATCGCAATGCTATCTTCCATTGTCAACCGAATCGGCACATCGTAAAACCCTGCTAACCGCATCAATGGTGCGAATGTTATAAATTTAACCAGCCCTTCAGAAACTTTCCTTGCATTTAAGTAACAACCGAAGTCATTTCTGATTCGCAATAAATCCTGCTGTTCAAACTCAGACAGTGGTTCTAGACTTAAAAAATTTGTGAATGAACCATTGGAAAGTTCTTCCAGTTTAAGAAAGCGATGAACATCGTTGACACATAGGCTACTAGCTTCGACAGTGAGCGTCATAGTTTCAGGCGTTGTTTGTCAAGACTACTTATATTTTGCAACATTCACAGTAGATGGGTTGCAATGTAACGTCTTTACATTTCTTGATCGCTTGGTTTTGGTAGATGAAAATGAATGTAAACTAAATAACTCACCAATTTCTACCTAGCTTAACGAAAATCTAAACACCGTCTAGCACAACTGGGCTAAGAATAGTTTTTAGTAATAATAGCGATCGCACTCATAACTAACCATGTCTGAACCAAATATTGAATCAATCCTCCAAGAGAACCGCCTCTTCCATCCTCCTAGTGAATTCTCGCAGAACGCCCATATAAAAAGCTTAGACGATTACAAGCGTCTCTATGATCAAGCTAAAGCCGATCCGCAGCAATTTTGGGCAGATTTGGCTGGAACAGAATTAGAATGGTTCCAAAAATGGGACACGGTGCTAGATTGGCAACCGCCTTTTGCGAAGTGGTTTGTTGGTGGTAAGATGAATATTTCTTACAACTGCCTTGACAGACATCTCACTACTTGGCGCAAAAATAAAGCAGCCTTGATTTGGGAAGGAGAACCAGGTGATTCGCGTACCCTCACTTATGCCCAACTGCACCGAGAAGTTTGCCAGTTCGCTAATGTATTGAAGCAACTGGGTGTACAGAAAGGCGATCGCGTTGGAATCTATATGCCGATGATTCCCGAAGCTGCGATCGCTATGTTAGCCTGTGCTAGAATTGGCGCACCCCACGGCGTAGTATTTGGTGGTTTTAGTGCCGAAGCTTTGCGCGATCGCTTAATTGATGCTCAAGCTAAACTAGTAATCACGGCTGATGGTGGTTGGCGCAAAGATGCGATCGTTCCTCTCAAAGAACAGGTAGATAAAGCCTTAGCTGATGGTGCTGTTCCGAGCGTTGAAAATGTCCTGGTTGTCAAGCGCACCGGACAAGAAACTTATATGCAGTTAGGCGGACGCGATCATTGGTGGCATGATTTGCAAAAAGATGCATCAGCAGATTGTCCCGCCGAACCAATGGACAGCGAAGATATGCTGTTTGTTCTCTACACTTCAGGCAGCACGGGCAAACCGAAGGGCGTTGTGCATACAACTGCTGGTTATAATTTGTATACCCACATCACCACCAAGTGGATATTTGACCTCCAAGACACAGATGTATATTGGTGTACAGCCGATGTAGGTTGGATTACTGGACACAGCTACATTGTCTACGGTCCGCTTTCCAATGGTGCAACCACTGTGATGTATGAAGGTGCGCCCCGTGCTTCTAATCCTGGTTGTTTCTGGGATGTAATTGAAAAATACGGCGTTAATATTTTTTATACTGCACCTACGGCAATTCGGGCATTTATTAAAATGGGCGAACACCATCCCAACGCGCGAAACTTGTCTTCGTTGCGTTTGCTAGGAACCGTTGGTGAACCCATTAACCCAGAAGCTTGGATGTGGTATCAGAAAGTAATTGGTGGCGATCGCTGTCCCATTGTTGATACCTGGTGGCAAACGGAAACCGGCGGTATCATGATTACACCGCTACCAGGAGCAATTCCCACCAAACCTGGTTCTGCAACTCTTCCCTTCCCTGGAATTATTGCAGATGTGGTGGACTTAGAAGGGAACACCGTACCCAATAACGAAGGCGGTTATCTGGCGGTGCGTCATCCGTGGCCAGGAATGATGCGGACAGTCTACGGCGATCCAGAACGCTTCCGCCGCACTTATTGGGAACATATTCCACCCCAAAATGGTAAATATACTTACTTTGCTGGTGATGGCGCTAGACAAGATGAAGATGGCTACTTCTGGGTCATGGGTCGTGTGGATGACGTACTGAATGTATCAGGGCATCGCCTTGGTACAATGGAGGTAGAATCAGCCTTAGTTTCTCATCCAGCCGTTGCAGAAGCGGCAGTAGTAGGTAAGCCAGATGAACTTAAGGGTGAAGAAGTAGTTGCTTTTGTGACTTTAGAAGGCACTTATCAGGGAAGTGACGAACTGAGTAAAGAACTCAAGCAGCACGTCGTCAAAGAAATTGGTGCGATCGCACGTCCAGGAGAAATTCGCTTTACCGACGCTTTGCCCAAAACGCGATCGGGTAAAATTATGCGGCGTTTATTGCGGAATCTAGCTGCTGGGCAAGAGGTATCTGGTGATACTTCAACATTAGAAGATAGAAGCGTGTTAGATAAATTGCGGGAAGGTACCTAAATCATTCAATTGACCTTGTAGGGATGCACAGATGTGCGTTCCTACTTGTGGTCTATTTCACCTAACGCACCCACATTTTATGATGGACATAAGAACATTATTGAGGCATTGAGGGCGATGAAGCTGAAGAGCAAACCCAAATCAGCATTTGTTCAACCTTTTAGCTGCATGATGCTGAGTATTCTAACTGTAATTAGTTTATCACCATTAGCGTTAGCAGTTTCTGGAAAAGTTTCTTTGCATCCGTCAGAACAGAATGCACAGAGACAACCACAAAAACTAGCCCAGTTTTCAGATACAGGGTCATCAGAGCGATCGCAAATGCTGCAACAAGCCAATGCTTTATTTAATCAGGGAGACTTAACAGGTGCAGAGGAAAATTTCCGCAAGTTAATTAAAAAATTCCCAGATGATGCTTTTGGACACTTTCAACTGGGAAATGTGCTTTTTCGGCAAAAGAAACCAGAAGAAGCAATTACCGCTTATCAAGAAGCCATTCGTCTCCAGTCAAAATACGCTCTAGCTTATAATGCGATCGGTATGGTTTACGCTAGCCAAAGTCGCTGGGAAGAAGCCATGACTGAATATAAAAAAGCTCTAGAAATCAATCCTAACTATGGCGAGGCCCTGACTAATTTTGCATTGGTATTGTGGCAAACAAATAAAAAAGACGAAGCACTATCTTCTCTAGAAAAAGCTTTAAATATTTTCAAACAACAGAATAGAGGTGAAAAAGTTAACCAAGTCGAACGAATATTGAAAGAGATCAAAACTGCTGACGATCCTAGTGTTTCCTGAAAATCATATTATTCAGTAGATAAAAGTTAAGAAGAGTTGCTGCGATCGGCTTTAAGGATGCTTTGCTAGAAATACGATCGGGTACGATGATTATGCGGCAGTTGTCGCATAATCTTGCCTCATGGATAAAAAACAGGTTTGAAACTGATAACGATAAACTAGGAGAACAGTGTATGCAAGTAAGACAAGAAATTTTTGATACCTATTGGAGATTTGCTGCTATGCGGCAGGAAGTATTTTTCAACAAAATTAACAACTTACCACCACCGTGGACGAGTGACCCGATCATTAATACTTATAAATTTTGTAATGCATATCGAGCAAGCGATCGCGTTTCACAATATCTGATCAAAAAGGTAATTTACGATCAGAATAGGAGCCAGAATGAAGAAGAGGTAATTTTACGGATTCTACTATTTAAAATTTTTAATAAAATAGAAACATGGGAATACTTAGAAAACAAAATAGGAGACTATATAACACTGTCTAATTTCGACTCAAATGTATATTCAGATATATTACAAGAGGCTATGAATCTTGGATATGTCATTTATACCAGTGCATATATGTCTTGTGCCAGTAAAGAGTTTGGTTATGATAAAAAACACCAGAACCATTTGGCATTAATTGATAAAATGGTTGTCCAAGATAGAGTGGTCAATCACATAGTCAAAGCCAAAAATTTTGAAGACATTTTTAAGATTATTCAAGAATATCCATTGCTAGGTAAGTTTATGGCTTACCAATTAGCGACAGATATTAACTATAGTGAAATTATCAACTTTGAGGAAAACAGTTTTACTATAGCAGGCCCAGGAGCCGAACGTGGTATCAACAAGTGTTTCATTGATACAGATGGTAAAACATATACTGATATCATTCATTGGATGACTGAAAACCAAGAGAAAGAGTTTCAACGCTTAGGGTTAAATTTTCAATCACTCTGGGGTCGTCCACTACAGTCTATAGACTGTCAAAATCTTTTTTGTGAAACTGATAAATACTGCCGAGGAGCATTTCCTGATTTGAAAAGTAATCGTAAAAAGATAAAATCAAAATTTACGTCAACACCTCAATCAATTGATTATTTTTATCCACCCAAATGGCGTATTAACGATAAAGTTAAAGAAACTTTATCACAGAGATTGCCACAATTAGATATTGCTAATTCGCAAATAAATAGTAACTGTCAGCAATTATCTTTGAACTTAGATTTTCTGGAAAAAGCAACAACTGAAATCTCTGATAATGTATTAAATCAGAATAGAAAATATGGGCAAAATAGTCAGAATAAAAAATCAAAGTTTTTGCAAAGATCCGAGGTAGAAAAGCCTCATCAGTTGTGCTTATTTTAATATCTCTTACTATTTATAAATTAACAGCAATTTCGAGTAAAAGACATGGTAACAAAAAAATATATAGATATGGAAAGAGATGTCAAGTTTGACGACGATATTAGTAGAAAGTATCGCTACTCACTATGGTGTAGATGGGATAGAACTTTGCCGCAAGTTACTTTTGTAATGCTTAACCCAAGCAAGGCTGACGAGAATCAAGATGATCCTACTCTCAAGAAATGCATTAAGTTTGCTCACTATTGGGATTATGGTTCTCTAGAAGTGGTTAATTTATTTGCTTATATTGCTACAAATCCTAATCAACTTACCCAACCCCAAGTAGATGACCCTGTTGGACTAGAAAATAACTCTTATATTCAATCAGCAACAAAGCGCGCTCACTTAATTATTGTGGCATGGGGTGCAAATAATTATCTCCAAAGAAAGCGTGACCGTGAAACAGAAGTACTAAGTGTAATTTCTGGTCAAAAAACTCTTTACTGCCTAGAACTAACAAAGAAGAAATATCCACTAGGACTAACAAAGAAAAAGTTTCCACGTCACCCGCTATATGTTAAAGATAGTACCAAACCAATACTTTTTCCTAATTAGTCTATACAAGCATAGCCAAATTAAAAAATATAATAGTGATTCTTTCTATTTATTATCAGATTTTTATTTTATCTCTGTGAAAATCTTAGTAATCAGCAACTTTGAGATTGGAGGAATTGCATTATGAATTTTTCTGAGTATCAAACGCAAGCACTAAATACAGACCAGATTCCGGCTGTCGAAGGTACTGAACTAATCATACCGCTACTAGGTTTAGTTGGTGAAGTCGGCTCATTGATGACTGAGTATAAAAAACATTTACGCGATGGTGATGCACACAAATTATTTAAAGAAGGCATCGCGGAAGAATTGGGAGATATGCTTTGGTATATTTCCAACTTGGCAAGCAAGTTTAACCTTAATTTGGAAGGAATCGCGGAAGATAATCTGAGAAAGTGCCGTGACCGTTGGGGATGGAGAGATTCAGCACAAATAGATAATAAAGCTACAACTTACATATTCGACAATGATTTTCCCGAAAATGAAAGTTTACCACGACAGTTTGAAGTAGGAATTACGGAGGTAAGCAAAGATAACTCAATCAAAATGAAGGCATTTATCAACAAAAAACAAATTGGAAATGACCTCAGCGATAATTCCTATACAAGCGATGGCTACCGCTTTCATGATATTTTCCATTTTTCCTACGCCGCAGTTTTAGGTTGGTCTGTTGTTACTCGTAGTATGTTTAAACGTAAGCGTAAAAGTAATTTTAGTATTGACGAAGTTGAAGACGGCGGTCGTGCAGTAGCTATTGAAGAAGGTATATCAGCACTCGTATTTGGCTATGCAAAAAATCACGGTTTCTTAGAAGGCGTTTCAACATTAGATTACCAACTATTGAAAACTATCAAAAATATGACATCCCATTTAGAAGTTTCTCAATGTTCACTGGGTGATTGGGAGAAGGCAATTCTGATGGGCTATGATGTCTGGCGACAGGTAGAGAAAAATCGGGGAGGAAGGGTAGTCGTTAACCTTGATGCACGCTTGATAAGCTATTTAAAAGAGTCTAGTCTGAATTTAGCCTCTGTGGAAAGAAAACATTCACTTAACAATATCTTGCAGGGAAAAAAATGAGTGCTTGGTCATCATAAACTTGAGTTTTCGTCTTCCTAGTACGGCAACAAAGTTTGTTAGATTTATTGAGATAATAAATAAAATACAAATATAATCTTGGTTGTGCCTATGACTTCCCTATCGGCATTAACTTTACCGGATCACACTCAGTTACCAGACTCAGATGGTACATTTGTGAAAAATCTTCAGGAACATCCGCAAAGCATTTTAATCACAGATTCAATTAAACCTGTTTTAGAGAAACTTCATCCTGATGGTCAATATTGTATCGGACAAGATTCTGGTATCTACTGGCGATTGACAGATCCTCCAGAAAAAGGGGCTGAAGCACCAGACTGGTTTTATGTACCCAATGTACCACCGACCCTTGACGGTAAAATGCGGCGTTCTTATGTGCTGTGGAAGGAGTATGTCGCACCCCTAATTGTGATTGAATTTGTCTCTGGAGATGGTTCAGAAGAACGAAATAACACACCGCCATCTCAAGGTGAAGGTGGAAATGTTGGTAAGTTTTGGGTTTATGAACAGGCAATTCGAGTGCCTTATTATGGAATTTATGAAGTAGCAAAAGCGCAAGTGGAAGTTTACCACCTAATCGATAATACTTATCAACTGATGAGACCTAATGAACGGGGACATTACCCAATTGCTCCTATGGGGGTAGAGTTAGGAATCTGGCAAGGATTTTATCAGAATGCAGAGTTACCTTGGTTGCGCTGGTGGGATGCACAAGGAAATTTACTGCTAACGGGTGAGGAACGGGCTGAAGTTGAGCGACAAAAGCGGGAGAGAATTGTAGAGAAATTGCGTACTCTCTCTGCTGAACAACTCAACGCTTTAGGAATTGACCTAGAAATGTTGGATTAGGAAACATAATTATCTACCAATAATACAACTTTGCTAGTTATTAATATATAATTAAGCCCAAGAGTTCAGGGTGCTTGTCAAGGATTAAATTACTTGCTGGTACTGCCAAAGCATATTGTATGTCTAAATCTGCAATCACCGTTACCGTCAAATTGTTCGCTGCTTATCAAGAAGCCTTTAAGGTTTCAGAACTGGTACTGGAATTTCCCAATAGTATGCCAGTTAAAGCAGTATGCGATCGCCTTATAGCCGAACACCCTGAACTTTCCCAATGGCGAGACATCACCCGCTTCGGGATTAATTTAATATTTGTTGAACCAGATACCCTATTACAAGATGGGGATGAAGTCGTATTGATTCCACCAGTTAGCGGCGGCTAGGAAAATAGTTAGGAGTTAAGTATTACAGCAGATTGAAAGTAAGTGAGGTGCAAAATGCAGGACTCAAAATCATATATTATATATAAAGTAAGTTTTTATCTCCTGCCCCCTGCCCCCTCACCTACTATTCGATTCAGCAGTTACCTTAACTAAATTATCTAACTCTTGCTGCATCTGACTAACAACTAATTCATAACATTCATTGACATAGTGGCGATCGCTAGCTGCTTCTCGACCGTAGCGTTCAAATACAATCGGCGGACAAACCCGCGTGTACATAGGCACTGGTAATGGAATGTTGGGCAACGGGCCAATTGCTAATCCCCAAGGCAATCCGAGATAGATTGGAAAAACTTCTGGATCAATTCCAAGTAGCCAAGGCATTCCCCATTCGTGGAGTTGCTGCACAACTTTGTACAAGTCAGCCAGTACAATCAGCGTATCGTGAGCGCCCCAGGAAATCACAGGTACAATCGGCACATTTTCCCGCAATGCTAACTTGATAAATCCTTGTCGCCCTGCAAAGTAGATTTTGTTACGTAAATAATGCGGTCGAAACACATCTTCGGCTCCACCTGGATAAACCAGCACACTAGCCCCAGAGTGCAACGCAGTGTAGGCCATTTTCGGATGAGCTATGATTGCTCCAGCCTTGGCAGCTATTTGCGCTAGTGGTTGGCTAACCTGCCAAGCTTTGGGATGCATTAAACCATAAACGGGTTTCTCTGTACCAAATCGTCTGAACCAGTCGTACATCACCATTCCCATATCGGGAGCCGCGAGTCCTCCATTATGCGAACCGACAAATAAGACTTTTTCTTGGGATGGAATATTTTCCCAGCCACTAGTTTGCACTTGAAAATAGTACTTATAGAAAAAGCCTAATAAAGGCATCAGAGATTCTATGAACTTTGGATCTCGCTCATCCAAAGACCAACCGGGTTTTTTCTTTAAGAGATGTTGCTTTATTGACATCGATACATTTTAACAAGATCGGAACTTCGGGAGACGCGGCAAGTCTTGAATTAAAACTAAATTAACCTGACTTTCAAGTGCTGTATTGCTTTTGCTTGACTAGCCAAACCCAGAACAGAGCGATCGCTATACCAACCAGAATAAAACAATAGATGTAGCCGAAGTTATCCACAATCCTACCAAATACTGCTGCGCGATTCCCTGTCTAACAAAAAAGCTATAAGCTCTACCTGCTGCTTCCGGCGCTAACCAGCCCACGCAATCTTCCTAATTGTTTTATCAAACAGAATTCAGGAGTCAGGAGTCAGAATGGGCTAAACCTTAGCTATCGGCTAACAGAATGAATTCTGTATGACTGGCGGATAGCCTAGCGGTAGCGAGTATTTTCGAGTTGCGTCTTCATTCTGACTTCTGAATTCTTCTTCAAGCCCAGAATGCTCAAGGTTGAATAGTCTTCGCCGACTGGTTAAATAACAAATCTCGTGACTTATCTGGATCAAGTGGTTGAGTTTTCAATGCTTCTGCTTTCTCGTAGGCGCGAATTGTTGCCGGACGAGCTTTAATTGTCTCAAACCAGCGCTTGAGGTGAGGAAAATCCTCTAGATTCTGACTTTGGCGTTCATAGGGCACAATCCAGGGATAAGCAGCAATATCGGCGATGGAATAATCCCCAGCTACAAATTCTCTATCTGCTAGTTGCTTATTCAGCACTCCATATAAACGTCCCGTCTCATTCACGTAGCGGTTAATGGCATATTCAATTTTTTCGGGAGCATAGGCGCTAAAGTGATGATTTTGTCCTGCCATGGGCCCTAGTCCGCTCATTTGCCAGAACAACCATTCTAAAACTTGAGTGCGTTGGCGTAAATCTTGCGGGATTAATTTCCCGGTTTTTTCTGCTAAATATAGCAAGATTGCCCCAGACTCAAATACCGAAATCGGCGCACCTCCATCTACTGGTTCGTGGTCAACGATCGCGGGGATACGATTGTTAGGAGAAATCTTCAAAAATTCAGGCTTAAATTGATCTCCAGCCCCAATATTCACAGGATTTATGGTATATTGCAAGCCGACTTCTTCCAGGAAAATCGTAATTTTATGACCGTTTGGGGTTGTCCAATAATAAAGATCGATCATGGTTATTTGTCCTAAAATTGTGCGATTCTTTTTAAGTGAATGGTGCAGACATCTCTTTTTTTCTGATTTATCACAAAATCTGAAAAAAAGAGGACAAAAACGGTGAAAAGTAAAAGGGATTGGGAATTGAGTCAGAAGTGAAAAATTATGTTCGGGGCTTTAACCCTTCCCAAATTTTGGAATGTATTAACAGTCCCAGTCCCGATTATCAAAGCGGTGTTCCTCTCTACGAGACGCTGCGTGTAGCAAGATCCCCCGCAGGGGTACGCTATCGCCGCGACCAGTTGAATTGTAACCCCACAACCTAGAATTTCAAATACTTAGAGAGTAACTTATGAGTGAAAAGACAGTCAAAGTGATTGAAGGAAACTTATTGCCAAAAGGAGATTATGTATCGTCAGGATTTTCCACTATCCAGCCAGATTTATATTTTCCCAATATAATTTTAGGAAATAAATATGATTCTTTTTGGCTTTATTTACGGCGGGATATTACTCATAACTGGTATGTGGATAAACGACGGCAAAAGGTAGGATTTGTGAGCAGAGATGAAGCTCATATTTTATACAATACAGCCTTGAAATTTCGGGGAAAAAAAGCTTTAGAAATAGGTTGCTGGATGGGATGGTCAGCTTGTCACTTGGCTCTAGGAGGGGTGGAGTTAGATGTAATTGATCCGATGCTATCCGAACAATTATTTAATGAAAGCGTTACAGAGTCACTCAAGTTGGCAGGCGTAAAGGAATCTGTGAATTTAATACCAGGATGCAGCCCTCAAAAAGTAGAAGAGATAGCAAATAAATTTCAACGTAAATGGTCATTGATATTTATAGATGGTAATCACGAAGCACCAGCTCCGCTCAATGATGCAATTATTTGCGAACAATTTGCAGAAGCAGATGCTTTAATTTTATTTCATGATTTGGCTTCTCCTGACGTAGGACAAGGCTTGGATTACTTCAAAGAGAAAGGATGGAACACAATGGTGTATCAAACTATGCAAATTATGGGAGTTGCTTGGCGGGGAAATATTGAGCCTGTAATACATCAGCCAGATCCTAAAATTAACTGGCCCTTACCTCCACATTTACAAGGTTATTTTGTCAGTGGTTCAGTTGAAACTGCGACTGAAGATAAATTTGCAGAACTTCTCAGAGCTGTACGACCATATACTTTATTGAGTGAAGGAAAGTTATTCTCGCTTTATAGTCAGGCAAAACAACTATATTGTTATCTGTTCTGGCTGCCAAAAATGTTACTACAAGCGATCGCTAGAATCAAACCTATCAAGGGCAACTAACTTTGTATTATAAGCCATCCCTAGTGATGGCTTTCTCTGGATGAAACATAGAGCTTCAATAATTATATTTTTTCATAGCGGTGATTTGGCGATCGCAGCCCAAACTCTATGGTGAACTTCAAGAATTGGCGTAGGATATTTTTCTTCGAGTAATGTTGCCAATTCTTGGTCAAATATTTCTACTTTTTCTGGTGTCAAGCTGGCTCCCACACCGGCACTAGCACGAATTCGTCCCCGCCAAGCCTCGTGTGTATAAGGTACAAATACATCGTAAGAAAATGTGCGGATGTCTCGGAATCCAACTTCGCCAATATCCTGTAACCACAGGGGATGTAAGCCATTACCGCCGCCCAAATTCCACGCGGCATTGTGAGCCTGAATCAGTTGTTCTGTGGCTTCAACTACATTACCTTTTAAGGGTATCCAATCAAAATGAGCGATCGCAATTGAGCCATTTTTTCTCAATATCCGAGTAACTTCCTGGACAGCACGGGGACGATCAAACCAATGCCAACATTGTCCAGCAGTGATTACATCAGCACTTGCATCTGGTAACTCGGTATTTTCGGCAGTTGCGACTCGATAATCTACTTTGATTTGGGTTGATTCGCTTAACTGTCTCGCTTGTTCTAAAAGTGATGCTGATGGATCTATGGCAATTACATAAGCACCTCTATCAGCAAAGCCCCGCGCTAGTGTTCCTGTCCCTGTACCAAGGTCAACAATATTCTGTCCTGGTAAACCTATACCATATTCAGACAGTTTATTAAATAATGAACTGGGAAAGCCAGCACGGTGTCTTGCGTAATCAACAGCAGTTGCACCAAAATCAATTTTCATACCTGCAAAACCATTTTTGTAACAATTGTCTAGGCTAGAAGTTCTCTACCCAAGGACGTAGTTCTACTTCATAAGTCCAAGCACTGCGGGGCTGGCGTAGAATACTGAGATAAGTTTGAGCGATCGCATCTGGGTCAAGAGTACTATCAGGATTATCTACTGGATCTTGGCGAACTGCTGAACGAATTGCCCCATCAATCACGAAATGCGCCACATGAATATTCTTTGGTGCTAATTCTCTAGCAATACTTTGAGCCAAACCGCGCAGTGCAAATTTACCCATTGCAAAGGGAGCTGACTGAGCATAACCCTTAATACTCGCTGAGGCTCCAGTAAAAAATATAGCACCACCACCAAGCTGCAAAAATCTTTTGGTAGCAGCTTGGGCCACAAGAAAGCCACCATAAGCAGTCACATCTAAGGTTTTTGCCACCTCACCAGGATCTAAATCAACAAGAGGCCCCCGCACCCGAAAACTGGGATTGTAAATAACAACATTCGGGGAACCGATTTTATTATCAATATCAATAAATAATTGTTCTACTTCATTTGGCTTTGACACATCAGCAGCAAAACTAACTGCGTCAATTTCAGTAGTCAATTGAGTGAGTTTTTCAATTTGACGAGTTGCTAAAGCTACGGTGAATCCTTCTTTGGCAAATAAGCGGGCTAAAGATGCACTCAGTCCACTACCTGCGCCGACAATTAAAGCTGTTGTTGCCATATTTTAAACCTGTAGTGCTTATTCTGCCTAGCTTAGAGCTTTTATTAATGCCATTCGATTAAAACATTCAAAGATTAAGAATTCAGCGTGACTGAAGAGAGTTGTGAATCGCCTTTACTGGGAGTTTGACCAATTTGCAGTACACCAACTGCGGCAATCAGACAGAGAATACCTGATAAAATAAACGCTTGTAAATAGCTACCCGTCCAAGTTCTTAACACTCCAGCTCCGAATGCTGCTGTGGCTGCACCAAGCTGGTGTCCTGCGACAATCCAACCGAACATCACGCCGACATTTTCTTTACCAAAGGCATTGGCAACAAGACGGACTGTCGGTGGTACGGTAGCAATCCAATCAAGTCCATAGAAGACGGCGAAAATGGAAAGTCCATAGAAGGAAAAGTTGAAACTGAAGGGTAAGAAAATTAAAGACAAACCCCGCAGTCCGTAGTACCAGCATAATAAGTAACGATTATTCCATCTGTCAGAGAGCCAACCAGACATAGTAGTTCCAAAAAAATCGAATAGCCCCATGATTGCCAAAAGTCCCGCAGCCTTGACTTCAGGGATACCGTGGTCAATACAAGCGGGAATCAGATGAGTTCCAATTAACCCATTTGTGCTAGCACCACAGATAAAAAAGCTCCCAAATAACAGCCAGAAATCGCGTTTACGCATTCCCAGCCAGAGGGCGTTGAGGGTAGAGGCGATGGAATTTGCTCTAGGCTGTGATATTTCTACAGTTTCGCTGTTGTCGCCAAAGGGTCGCAAACCGACATCTGCTGGACGATCGCGCATAAAGGCTGCGATCGCTGGAATAATTAAAAGTGCTGCACCAGTAAGAGCTAAAGCCGCAGTTCGCCATCCAAAGCGATCGGCTACTGAGGCCAGCATGGGCAAAAACACTAGTTGTCCTGTGGCTGTACTAGCGGTTAGGATGCCAAGAACTAAACCCCGCTTTTCAGAAAACCAGCGATTGACAACAATAGCTCCCAAAACCAGGGCGATAACTCCGCTACCAGAACCGACAACTACACCCCACAGCAAAACTAGCTGCCAAGATGCTGACATCAAAGTAGTTAAACCGACACCAAGAGCAATTACAGCAAGGGAGAACACCATCATCCGGCGAATGCCGATCCGCTCCATAACTGTGGCGGCAAAAGGGCCAATTAATCCATAGAGTACTAAATTAATTGAAATTGCCAAAGATATAGTTGCTCTACTCCAGCCAAACTCCTGTTCGAGAGGCACTATAAAAACTCCGGGAGCAGAGCGAATTCCGGCTGCAACGAGCAAGGCTAAGAATGTTAAGCCAGCTACAATCCAGCCATAGTGGAACGAACGACGCGCGAGGAAGGAGGCTAGGGACATGATGAGTAGAGAGTGGTGACAATAAGTTCGGTTAAGGTTTTTTGATGAAAATTCTAGATCGGAAAGACCCGATACATCATTACAAAGACGCGATAAATCGCCGTCTCTACAAAGGACTGATTATTGTAGAGACGGCGATTCATCGCGTCTCTTGTCTTAACCGAACGATATTGGAAGTGGTGGAGCAGAGATCAATATCTAAATTTATCGAGTAGGTATAAATGGGACTCGTGAATGACTATTAAAGAATCATTCACGAGTCTTTGAGCTTCTTTGATGAACCTCAAAGCTTCGTTGATGAACCTCAGAGCTTCGTCAATGAGCTTTTGAACTCCATTAATGAAGCTCAGAACTCGACTCTTTTACCTCTTCTTTTATGCCGAATTTAGGAAAAACTACCCTGCATAAGGATTACCGATTCTATCCACAGAGACGTTAGAGGAGAATGGTAAACGACCTGGATTTAAGCGTGGTTCGGCTGCATAGCCAACAGGAACAACAACAGCGATCGCTAAATCTGGATTATCCTCAGCACCAATCACTTGTTTTACCTGATCCTCAATCCAACCGTTCATAAAACAAGTGGATAATCCCAAACTTTCTGCTGCTAACACCAAGTGAGTAGCGGCAATAATGGCATCTTTGATGGCATATTCGCGTCGCTTGTCGCCTAGTCCAGCTTGAAATTGCGGGATGGCGCTTTTAAAGTAGTTTACCGTGCCTTCATTCCATGCTCCAGTTTCAGTTGCCCGCTCAAAAATTGGGGTTAAGTCTCTTTCGCCTACGGTAGGATCGGCAGCAAAGACGAAGGTTACAGGTGCTTGGACAATTTGCTGTTGATTCCACGATGCTGCTGATAGTGCTGCCTTTTGCGCCTCGTCTTGCACAAGAATAATTTGCCAGTCTTGGATATTAAAGCTACTGGGCGCTGCCACGGTCAATTCTACCAGTTGCTTGAGCAGTTCTGGGGCAATGGGGTCTGCTTTAAAAGTTTTGATTGAACGACGTTGAGCGATCGCACTGGGTACATCTAAAGGTATGGTTTGGGTGATGGAACTCATGAGATTCTCCTGATAGTTGAGTTATGACCAAATAATTCGTGATTCATAATGTAGGATACAAATGAATCTATTTATTCATGAAACAAAAATAAAAATTATTCCTTGTTCCCGAACAAAAGTCAGAATTACGCCTTACGCCTGAGCTACCGCCTCATTAGCAGCCGACCAAAATGGATAGTCTGTATATCCTTGTTCAGCGCCACCATAAAAGGTTGCTTGATTTGCTTCATTTAATGGTGCATTTAAAGCCAAGCGTCGGGGTAAATCTGGGTTTGATATAAATAATGTGCCAAAGGCAACTAAATCTGCTGCTTTGTTTGCCAGCACTGCATCGCCTTTTTCACGGGTATAACCACCATTGACGATGAGTGTACCTGTAAAGCGATCGCGGATATGACTGGTGGGTACAATTATCCCGCCATGTCTGATATCTGCTTCTGTTGCCTCATAAATATGCAGATATGCCAAATTAAACTGGTTCAACGCTTGAGTTGCATAACCGAATGTCTCTAGGGGATTGGAGTCACCTATATCGTTAAAAGTCCCACTGGGAGAGAAACGAACCCCAACTCGGTTAGAATCCCACACACTAGTTACCGCCTCTGTCACCTCCAACAGGAATCGGGTGCGATTCTCAATGGAACCCCCATATTTATCTGTACGTTGATTGGTGCGATCGCGGAGAAATTGATCTATTAAATAACCATTAGCTGAGTGAATTTCTACCCCATCAAACCCAGCCGCTAGAGCGTTTGCCGCTCCCTGACGGTACTGTTCTACTATCTGCGGTATTTCTGAAGTTTCTAAAGCACGGGGTGTAACAAATGGTTTTGGCCCTTCATAAGTTGATGCCTCACCTTTAGGAGCAATGGCAGAAGGTGCCACAGGTAAAGCTCCATTTGGTTGTAAGTCAGGATGGGAAATCCTGCCTACGTGCCATAGTTGCAGGAAAATTCTTCCTCCCTCCCGATGTACAGCATCAGTGACTAATTTCCATCCTTCTATCTGTTCTGACGAATGAATTCCTGGTGTCGCAGGATAGCCTTGTCCTTCAGGAGTTACCTGTGTTGCTTCAGCAATAATCAGTCCAGCGGAAGCACGTTGAGCGTAGTAGGTAGCATTAAGTTCGTATGGTACGTTTCCCTCACTGGCTCGGTTTCGGGTTAAGGGTGCCATCACAATCCGATTAGGGAGTTCCAAATTACCTAATTGGTAAGAAGAGAATAAGTTGATATCACTAGTCATGTTATTTTGCTCCAATTCAAAATTCAAAGTTCAAAACCCCATAGCTGGGAGATGAGGCAATACGGTGCGGATAAGGTTTTTCGCCGTCTTTACAATAATCAGTCCTTTGTAGAGACGGCGATTTATCGCGTCTCTTGCCTTAACCAAACGGTATTGGGAGATAAGGGGAATAAGGGCAGGGCTATGCTATTCTCATTTAGCCTACCTCCTGTCTTCCTCGATAAATTCTCAGTCTAATAGCGAAAGTCTCTAAAGACCACTAAGAAAAGGTTATTGTCCGTTTTAAGGTACTCAAAAACTTTAGTTATGGGCGGTTTATTTCTAAAAAGAAATAGTCTCGAAAACAACAAAAAAGTCTTCCCAATACCCAATTTTGTGTGCAGTTCATTCACTAAACAATCGATCGAATAACACCACCATCTACCCGCAAAGCTGCACCATTAGTTGCTGAAGCTACAGGACTAGAAAGGTAAACTACGATCGCTGCTACTTCTTCATTAGTTGCAAAGCGTTTGATTAGGGAACTTGGACGCACATTTTGAAAAAACTCAGTCTCAACTTCTGCTGGACTAATACCACGTTCCTGTGCCAAGTTGATAATAAACTCTTCAACTCCTTCTGAGCGAGTTGGCCCGGGGAGGACGGAGTTTACAGTGACTCCAGTCCCGACAGTCATTTCTGCTAGACCTCGTGCAATAGCAAGCTGCGCTGTCTTAGTTGTTCCATAGTGAATCATTTCTACTGGGATCTGAATCGCAGATTCGCTGGAGATAAAGATTATCCGCCCCCAGTTTTGCTCTAGCTGCTTTTGCAGATATTGCCGACTCAAACGGACTCCACTGAGAACGTTAACCTGAAATATGTTTAACCAGTCTTCATCCGTAATATCAAAGAAGGTTTTTGGCTCATAAATACCCACATTATTAATGAGGATATCAACGTGAGGAACTTTTTGAAAGAGTTCCTCTACCCCTGATGCAGTACTTGTGTCAGCAACAACGCCAGAAACTTTCGCGTCTGGTGTACTTTGCTGAATTTTAGCGATCGCTTGGGTTACTCTTTCCTCAGATCGACCGTTGACAATCACTGATGCACCTTCTTGAGCTAGCGCTTGGGCTGTCGCCAAACCAATACCTGCGGTTGAGCCACTAACTAGCGCGGATTTACCATGCAATTTCGAGTCCATTTTGCTCTTTCCCCATTAGTTGAAACAGAATTCAGGAGTCAGAAGTCAAGAGTGGGGAGAGACGCGATTAATCGCGTCTGTACAGGAGTCAGGTGTATTCTGACTCCTGTCTCCCTTGATTAGAGAAGACTGCAAACTAAATGCGTCTTATAACAGTACCTAGATTAAAGATGCTGTGCTAAGGTCTTATTCAAGGTGGTTTTTGGAACTGCCCCTACGACAGTATCGACCTGCCGACCTCCCTTAAAAACCATCAGCGTCGGAATGCTGCGAATTCCATAATGGCTGGCGACAGTAGGATTCTGATCTGTGTTCAGCTTCACAAATTTCACCTGTCCTTCGTATTCCGCAGCAACTTCATCGACCACTGGACCTACCATCCGGCAAGGGCCGCACCACGGGGCCCAAAAGTCTACTAAGACCGGAATCTCACTTTCCAAGACTTCTTGCTTGAATGTGGCTTCTGTGACATTTGTAATGGATGACATAAATTGCCTTCCTAGTTAATTCTATAATTCGATAATATCGAATAATAAAAATATATGCCACTTGATGAGATAATGCAACTATGAGATTTCTTTATCATCCAGATAGAAAAAATATTTCTTTACCGGGAGTGCTGTATGCATTGGGCGATCCAGTGCGGCTAGAGATTGTGCGGCTGTTGGCGACTGAGGGGGAACAATGCTGTGCCAAGTTTGATTTTGCGATCGCAAAGTCTACAATGTCCAATCATTTTAAGATTTTGCGGGAGTCTGGGATAGTCTTTACACGTAAAGAAGGGACACATCACATCAACATACTGCGACGTGAAGATTTAGAGGTGCTGTTTCCAGGGTTGCTGGATGCAGTATTGAAAGCGGCTCAACCATTGCCTGTTAGTCTTGCAAGTGATAAACAAACAGCTTCAAGGATTTAGGGCATTGGGCATGGGGCATTGGGCATGGGGCATGGGGCATGGGGCATGGGGCATTGGATAACGGTATCTGTTTAAGAATCTTCTTGTTTTTGAATTTGTGTTTCTAAATCAGCAAAAATATCATGTTGTTCTTGAAAAGCCCTTGGAGTGTGAGATAAACCTAAATCTGTTGAGAGTAAATCAATACCATCGAGAATTTTGGGTATCTGAGCTTGATCAACTTGTAGACTGAGAAAGCATTTCTCCCTGTAATCAGGTCTTCCCTGAAAGAGTTCAATCGCTCTTTTCAAAGGGCGCATAACCTGATAGGCTTTTTCAGCCTTCTCAATTGATGCTTGAGGGATTGGAGATTGCAGCCTAAGAATTGCTAAATCGATTAAATCTCTTGCTTCAACACTGTCATCCGCGTAACGATCAGAATTTGACAGCAGCTTAGAAGTAAAACAGTCATTGAAGCTTAAGCAAGGAACGAGTGACCACTTTGGATATCTTGGTGGGTCTAGTTGAAAACGAGTTTCAGCGATAATTTCCGTTTTAATCGGCATATCATCCACAAAAACGATCATCCGAATTCCATATTGGTCAGTTGTGCTACGTCCAACTTGGATTTTGCTTAAATCATGAAATAATGCTTCATGCCCACCTTCAAATACTACTGTACGTAAATATTTATAGCCTTCTGTACCAACAGAAGCAATAAAATCAATATCCTTACTCCAGCGATATTCTTCAAACTCAAATGCAAGAAGGGTTCCGCCACCAAAGTAAGCAGAACCCTTCCTAAGTATGTCCGAATCTAAAGATTCAAGAACTGTGAGAATTTGATTATGGTGTTCTAACCTGAAGGTCATAAACAAACTTGCAACCAGGACTTATAGCGTCTAGCGAGTTCCTGAACAAAATTGAGTTCTTCACCTTCAAGATTATTAAATAGATTATGATACTGCCAGCCACGCTCATAGCGACTCAGCATTTGTTCTGAAGTAAACCGATACACATCGGCAGTCTGCCAACAAATTGACTCCAGAAAAGGCAGCTTTTTGGGGACAGTAACAGGATTATTTGTTGTTGTTGCGGTTGTCATAGCTCTTTTAATCAACCACTTTCAGCTTACTTTTATTTAGATTAGCACTATCGATATCGATATCGAAATTTAATTTTATTCTAACTATAAATTATCCGAACTGGGATAAACTCTTCCTTTCCAAGCGCCGCCGCGCCCTTGCCAGTGACGTAGTGCTGAGTCTAAAGTCATCAGCGTATAGAGAAAAGCGATCGCAGGCAAGCTCAACGCGAACCAAGGAGAACATTTATAAAAGCGGATCGTTGGGTAGTAAGCGAAAGTCATCAATAGCCATCCTAATAAACCCGTAAGTGCGATCGCCCAATTGCCCCAAACTGCACCCAGAATTACACACACAGGTGAAACTAGATAAATCAGAGGCATTCCTACTAAAGTTCCCAATAATAGTAATGGCGAATAATTCAGTTGGGTATAGGCAGTACGAGCAACCATATCCCAAATTGTCGCTAGCGAGTCATAAGGACGCAGACTGCGAGTCAAGGTACTCAATCCTAGCCAGATACGCCCTTGGCTGGGCATTGGGTATGGGGCGTGCTTATTTTCCTTGTCTCCTCTGCTCCTCTGCTCCCCTGCTCCTCTGCTCTTCTTAACCGCCATCGCCAGGGCGCAATCGTCAATTAAAGCTTGGCGAATCACTTGAATGCCACCAATTCGCTCTAAAGCTTCACGGGCGATCAGAATAGAACCTCCAGCTGCGGCGGCTGTGGGATTGTTTGGATTATTAACCCAGCGAAAGGGATAGAGTTTTTGGAAGAAAAAGACGAAAGCCGGAATCAAAAGTTTTTCCCAAAAGCTTTCACATCTAAGTCGCACCATTACCGAAACCAAGTCTAAATCTTCTTGAACAGCCTTTGCAACGAGTCGGCGAAGATTACTAGGATCGTGTTCGATATCTGCGTCGGTCAGTAAAAAATAGTCAGGTGTAAATTTACTAGCACTCTTTATACCTTGCTCAACTGCCCAAAGTTTACCCGACCAACCAGCAGGTAGTGATTCACCAGAGATAATATGCAATTGCTGGGGTTTACCTACAGCGTGTGCAACCCCTTCGGCAAAATTTGCTGTTTGGTCTGTACTGCGATCGTCTACTAAAAACACGTTGAAAGAACCAGGATAGTCTTGGAGTAAGAGCGATCGCAAGCTAGTTGGTATGAACTCAGCTTCGTTACGGGCTGGAACGACTACACAAACCACAGGTAACGATTGTAGTTGAGTTTCTCCCATCTCTAATTGCTGGTCTGTCCGCCAAAATTGTCCCCAAAAACACAGTAATCCTAACCAAATTGTCAAGGATAAGAGCGTTAATCCTAATACAATTACATCCATAACCTATTGCAAATTCTCAGTGACTCAGACACAATACTATGTCTACCAATAAAGGAAAAATTTTTCATAGTATTGCCGTATTCATAACTAGTGTTGAGTGTGAGGTTAGATAGTATTTGATGCAAACACCAGACAGGGTAAAAGTCAATCAAGTTGCAGAAGCGATCGCAGCCAGTCAACAATATTTACTTTCGATTCAAAATTCAGCAGGCTACTGGTGGGCAGAGTTAGAATCTAACGTCACCATCACTGCTGAAACCGTCCTTTTGCATAAGATTTGGGGAACAGACCAAACCAGACCTTTGCACAAAGTTGAAGCATATCTGCGTCAAGAGCAACGACAGCATGGCGGCTGGGAGCTTTATTACGGTGATGGCGGAGAACTTAGCACTTCAGTTGAAGCTTACATGGCGCTGAGACTGCTAGGTGTACCAGCAAGCGATCCGGCGATGATTCGGGCGAAAGCTTTTATTCTCCAACGGGGTGGTATCAGCAAAACTCGGATTTTTACCAAGTTGCACTTAGCCTTGATTGGCTGCTACAACTGGCGCGGTATTCCCTCGCTACCGCCTTGGATAATGTTGTTGCCCAAAGCTTTCCCCGTTAATATCTACGAAATGTCTAGCTGGGCACGTTCCAGTACTGTGCCGTTGCTGATTGTATGCGATCGCAAACCTGTTTTTATCACTGACCCAACTATCAACCTAGATGAGCTATACGCTGAAGGTGTTGATCAAGTCCGGTGGGAACTACCTCAAAGTGGCGATTGGACAGATTTATTCCTCACCCTCGATCAAGGATTCAAGTGGGCAGAAAGCCTGAATTTAGTCCCCTTCCGTGAAGAAGGTATCAAAGCGGCCGAAAAATGGATTTTAGAACGCCAAGAAGCTACAGGCGACTGGGGCGGAATTATTCCGGCGATGCTGAATTCAATGCTAGCTTTGCGCTGTCTGGATTATGACCATAGCGATCCGATTGTGGAAAGAGGTTTGCAAGCAATTGATAACTTTGTCATTGAAACAGAGAATAGCTATCGAGTCCAGCCCTGTATTTCACCGGTTTGGGATACAGCTTGGGCGATGCGTGCTTTAGTCGAATCTGGCTTTGCACCAGATCATCCCGCCGTGGTAAAGGCTGGAGAATGGTTGTTGCAAAAACAAATTTTAGATTACGGAGATTGGGCTGTAAAAAATCGCCAAGGAAAACCGGGGGCTTGGGCTTTTGAGTTTGACAATCGGTTTTATCCCGATGTAGACGACTCGGCGGTGGTGGTGATGGCTTTACATTTGGCGAAACTTCCCAACGAAAAAATCAAGCAGGCTGCGATCGCACGGGCGGTAAACTGGATTGCATCTATGCAATGTAAACCAGGTGGGTGGGCTGCCTTTGATTTGGATAACGATCAAGATTGGCTGAACTCCATCCCTTATGGCGACTTGAAAGCGATGATCGATCCAAACACCGCAGATGTTACGGCTAGAGTCGTAGAAATGCTTGGTGCTTGTGATTTGTCAATTGATAGTGATAATTTAGAGCGATCGCTAACTTATCTTTTGCGCGAACAAGAAACCGAAGGCTGTTGGTTTGGTCGTTGGGGTGTAAATTATATTTACGGAACCAGTGGCGTTTTGTCAGCCTTAGCGTTGATTGATCCTCAAAGACATAAAGTCAGTATAGAACGAGGAGCAGCTTGGTTAGTGGGATGTCAAAACCAAGATGGTGGTTGGGGTGAGACTTGCCGCAGCTATGATGACCCCAGTCTCAAAGGAAAAGGAAATAGTACTGCATCTCAAACCGCTTGGGCTTTAATTGGCCTCTTGGCAGCAGGTGAAGCAACTGGTAAATTCGCTCTTGAGGCTATTGAGCAAGGAATTGGCTATTTAGTTACAACTCAAAAATCTGATGGTACTTGGTTTGAGGCAGACTTTACAGGGACTGGATTCCCTTGCCATTTTTATCTCAAATATCACTTGTATCAACAATACTTTCCTTTAATCGCGTTAGGTCGCTATCAAGCGGTTCTGCAATAGTGGAAGGACGTAGGGGAGGCGAGTAATACTCAAAGCCTCTCTCTGCTTCGGCTACGGTGTACACACAAGTTTTTTAAAGTTGCTGCATAAGGGATTTCTACGAAATAAACCACAGAGACGCAGAGAACACAGAGTGAAGAGAAATAGACAGAATTTTTGCTATCGACTTTGGGATATTTTTTTATTTGGAAGTCCCTAATATGCTAATTTTTACAAGTTGATGTATTGGCATTGTGAGTTGATGCAATAGCATTGCAGATCGATGTATTGGCATTGCGAGTTGATGCAATGGTATTGGAAGTTGATGTATTGGCATTGCGAGTTGATGCAATGGCATTGCGAGTTGATGCAATGGTATTGCGAGTCGATGCAATGACATTGCAGGTTGACGGAAATAAACAACCCATTCTAAATCTCTGAAAATCCCACGCTGTATTCTATTTTTAATTTTGAATTCCGCCTTGCGCTAATAGTCTCTTTTAGAGTTTGCTAAGGACAAAAGCGGCAAGAAATCCAAGTACAGTTATCATTCCAGCAAAATCATGCGCTTGCTCGAAGGCTTCTGGAATCATGGTGTCTGTAAGCATTGCTAAAATAGCACCTGCGGCTACAGCAGTAGTTGCGGCGATGATTTCTGCTGAGAAGTGACTGAACAAAGCATAACCTAGAAGTGCTGCTATACCGGAGATGATGGCAATTCCTCCCCACACACCGAAAATGTAACCAGTTGAACGTCCTGCTTTTTTCATACCAGCAGCGCTGGAAAGTCCTTCTGGAACATTAGAGAGAAAAACAGCCGCTACTGTTACCCAACTGACAACTCCTCCCTCAATCATGCTGACACCAATTACAATCGATTCTGGAATACCATCGAGTAATGCGCCTATTGCGTAGACGCGAAGCGGCTTGTCGTTAGACATCGCTAGTCCACTTCCACCTTGAGCTTCTTCAGATGGTTGCTGTTCACCTGAACGCTTGCGGTGTTTAGCACCCTGATAAGCTAAAAACCAATTTGCTACGGTGTAGATGACTGCACCACTTACAAAACCAATAGCTGTTGAGTCAAAACCACCACGTTTGTAAGCTTCATCCATGAGTTCAAACGATAGCGCGGAAATTAGCACATCTGCACCAAAAGCCATCACTGCGGCGTAGACGCGTCAGCGGCTTGTCGCTAGACATCGCTCGTTGAGAAATTTTGGCATAGTAACCCACTGCGGAACCTAACAGCAGCGCTGAACCGCCAACTAAACCCCAAAAACCCGCTTGTAACCAGAGCGGAAACATCACATATCCTCACCCAGACATCCAAGAATAAAGACACCATAAGAATTAACTTACAGCTATTTTCAGGGCAATTCATGAATTGCACCTACCACGTGTAGTTTTGCGTAAGTTCTAGTAATTAAACCACACAGTAGGGGCACGGCAATGCTGTGCCCTTCCTTACCTCAAATGTGCTTCAAATACATAAAAACTGCTGTAAAAACAGAAGTTTTCCCAACTTTTAAACCTAAAGGTGAGCCTATGCCCCACCTTTGATTCTTAACTCAAAACTGTTACAGTACCCGCTTGAAAAAAGTCACTAAATCTTCAATGTTTGGTGTGTGAAGTAAATCTACTACTTCTGTAGCTTTTTCAGAAGGTATATAGTCATCTGGGACACCGATGATTGAAGTTCCCAAGTTTTGGGCTAATTGATACCAAAAACCTAATTTATCATCAGCGTTCATTGAAGCGTACTCTTCAGTAGGAATTGCTGTTTCTCCTACTTCATCTTTGTTTAGCAACTGGCGCAAAGCAAACAACTGTTCCGCCTGTGGCAGCTTTTGAATTTGTGCAACTAAATTTGCAGTGTTTTCATTTGGCACATTATTGAGACAGAGTGACGGAATTTCATCACAAATTTCAGTATAAAGTAAGGCTAAGACAGTCAAGCGATCGTCTGCATCCAAACGCTGAAATTTTGATACGCTTTGTTCTAAAAAGTTGACGTTTGTAGAAGTCATAAGCACCTCAAATTAATTAACTACTTAATTAACTCAAAATTTTTAAGTAAAAATTATAATTTTGCTTGGAACCAATTAGACTATGGCTTTACTAATTAACAGAACTAGGAAAGATTATTTAATTTTGGTAAGTCTATTCTGTCACTAACAAGTTTCGTCAAGCAAATAGCTACAAATTTAGGTATGCTCCGCTATTCTTGTTACTTAAAATTGTCGGAACTTTGTTAGCAATATGTCTCTTCTATTAGTCGGTGTTGTATCATAGTTTAAGTAATAAATAGCTTTTAAACCTGTTTAACAATCGCCTCTATTTAAACCTTTAAAAGCTGAGACATACAGCTTTCATCAATTAATATCTTTATCAGCTACAACAGCTAATGATCAATTAGTTACATCTTTGTGTTTATCATAGATGTAATTTGGTATAAGATGTAAAAAACTCATTAAATCTCCGGTGTAAAAAATTGAATTGTCTATCTTAATATCTGTATTAATCTTAAGCTTCTAATTTTAGATAAAAAACTATAAAAAGACAGACCTTAATATAAAAAAAGCATATTTAAACCAACCAAAAGACAGATTGATTCAAATATAATTACTTTTAATATATTGATTACAAAACAAAGGGCGTTAGGACTGTAGGGTGCAACTGACCTCATGAAATAAATGCTCACAGGGTAAGAGTTTTATTTTTACTCTGTGTTTATTTATTAACAAAAAATGAACCTGCCAATCATTAAAGTTTTAATTTATATTAAGTGACTGGCAGATATAGAAAACTTTAAGAAGAGAGGTATAGATAGATGCTTATACAGAACTTTGCAAGTAAATAAACTTGCTATAACAACCATCTTATCCTCATTTAGAGGCTAAATAGATAACCTCAAGCAGCCTAAAAAATTAAAAACCACTAAATTTCAGCACCTGCTTTTGCTTCAGCACCCATTGGCGACACATAATCACGGAAAAGAGTGATCTGTTGCTCAAAGCCTAATCCTTGAATTCTACCAAACAACGCTTTAGATTCTGAAGGTAGTTCATAATCAGAAGGTACAGGAATGATAGTGCCATTATCCATACCTTGAGATAATCGGTACCAAAAAAGTAACTTAGTGGTATCACCCAAAGAACCATATTCACGAGAAATTTGGGTATCTACTTTATTAATCAAGTCACGCTGAACTTGTAATTGTTGTTCGTGAGATAATTCCTTAACTTGATTAAACAAACCTTCTGCGATTTCTGGAGAAACAGTACTGGCCCCAGGAGCAGCTGGCGTAATTGAGCCACCCATTTCTTTGTAAATGAACCAAAACAAAGCCAGTTGTTGATCCACATCCAACTTTTGCCAAGCTTGAACATGTTCCCGAATAGTTGGATCGCTAGTTTGTGTGTATGTCATTATGAACTCCAATTGCAATTTATCAGTGCTATTAGTAAAGGTATCAAATATACATTTAACGTTTTACCCTACTGAAGACATAGGTATTAAAATCAGAAAGAAGAATAATTATAAACAAAACATAAATCGGGGAAAGTATAGTCTCACTTTAGAAATAAGAATTAAACTTAGATGCAAATGCAATATAAGAAGGAGTCAAGTCAGGGGTTTCAGCAAGGAAAGAATTTTTTCTTCTCCAAGATAGCGTAGCGTTAGCGAGTCTTGCCTACGGCACGCTCCGCGAACGAGCGTCTTAAAATCGGGGGTTTTAAACCTCGATTCTTTATCCGGTAGCACAGAATCGATTCTGGATTCTGGCTCCTGAATTCTGAATTCTTCTTCGATAAAACTCATATTTGATTTCTGAAAAAATTCAATTCAACTCAAATAAACTTCTTCCCTATTACCTCATAAGCAAATAATTATGTCTATGCCATGTTGCACGAACATAAATTAAAGCGGATTGCTATATCAAAAGCTAAAATAATGCTTGGGAAAGGCAAAGTAAAATATTGGCAATTTCAATACTGCCAAATTGAGAAATTTTCGAGATATATATTTCGATAGATAGATGATTAGTTTTGTTGTGACAGTGCTTAGAAAAGCACTGTCCAATTTAGCCACATTAAATTTGTGAATTCACAGTAGAAATATGGCTTCTGGTTTTATCAAGCTTATTCTCCCCGCTCTTGATAATCTTCAGAAGATTTTGGATCTAACTCCCAGCGATCGCCATCACGATCCTCTAAAATATCATTGGTATGCAGAAACTCAGAATCAGCCATTTCTAGCCCTACTGCCGCTTCTAGCTCCTCAGTTACATTTTTATCAGGAGTTGCAGTGCTACCACCAACAGCTTCATCCCCAACTGCATCTGCATCTTGCCAATAAGCATCAACATCCCCACCAGTGAGTTCAGGACTAGTTTCTGTATACTCACGTCTTTCTTCTCTGATTGAGCGCCCACCAATATTATATCCTGGCAACTCTTTCACACCAGTACCATAGGATTCGGTAATTTCCTGTGGCAAATCATTGGTTTGAATTTCGTCATTATGATTTTTTTCTGCCATGATACTAGCCTTTTTTCTGCATTCTCACAATAACGTTTTCCTGTCACGAAGTTATCTTACTAGAGATGTATAGCTTTAGAAATAAAACAATCTATCCCCTTAGTACGAAGCTAAACTAGCGATCGCACCATACCATTGAAATTATGAAATCATGGTCAAGCAACTTGTAGTTGAAGTTTTTAGCTATGAGTGAAAATTTGTCAAACCGAAATAATTCAGTAGCCCACTTTTCACTCATAACTATTTTTTTATTAATTAGGAAAAATCAGAATTTGCTCCATTTTAATTTTAGACTAATGCTTTTAACTACCTGAATGCTAAATAACAAAACATTCAAGAATTTTGGGAAGCGGAGGTAGACAGTGGAATACAACGAGTTCATTACACATGTACAAAGCCTTGCCCAATCAGATTCTCGTGAAGAAGCAGAACGTGCTACCCGTGCCACACTAGAAACTCTAAAAGAACGGATAGCAGGTGATGAAGCAGAAGAAATAGCTAAAAATTTGCCTGCACAACTAGGCAATTATTTGCGAGGCAGAGAAGGAGAAAGTGTTCAATCCTTTAACTTGCAGGAATTTATCGCTCGTGCAAGCCAAAAAGAAAACATCGAACCAACAACTGCTGCAATTCATGTTCGGGCTGTATTTGCTGTGTTGCAAAATGCTATTAGCCCAGAAAAATTTGCTGCACTTCATGCCTATTTCTCTCACGATTATGAAGAACTATTTGGTATTTCATCAACAGATGAAGTAACTGCATAATAGGCAATAAAAAAATCAAGTTCACAATTCAGGATTTTTAACTTTCCTCATTGATGAAAGTTAAATACTAGAAATAAACAGGTAATAACATCTATGACTGACCATAACAATCATTCCGGGAAGAAAAAAGTTGCCATCCTTATTGAACAGGCAGTAGAGGATGCAGAATTTACAGTTCCTTATAACGGACTAAAACAAGCTGGAATAGAGGTAGTAGTCCTTGGTTCCCGAATGAATGAAAAATATAAGGGTAAACGCGGCAAACTTAGCATTCAAGCTGATGGTACTACAACAGAAGCGATCGCAGCCCAATTCGATGCGGTGATAATTCCTGGTGGGATGGCTCCCGACAGAATGCGGCGCAACATCAACACAGTAGGCTTTGTCCAAGAAGCCATACAACAAGGAAAATTAGTTGCTGCTGTTTGTCATGGCCCACAACTTTTAATTGAAGGCGACTTACTCAAAGGTAAACAAGCCACTGGTTTTGTCGCTATTGCCAAGGATATGATTAACGCTGGCGCAAAATATCTAGATGAGCCGCTAGTAGTTGACGGCAATTTGATTACATCTCGTGAGCCTGGAGACTTACCAATTTTCACCACAGCTATATTAAGCCGTTTGGGTTATGGTGGCAAAGATGCTGCATTACCAAATGAGAAAGACACAAGTGCTGAATGGTGGAAGCTAGCTGATGCTTGGGGTGGCTCAACTAAAGGTGATATCACCAGAGGTTTAAATAATGCCCTTGCTGGTGAGCGTTATTCACTAGAAGCATTTGAGAAATACTTGGAAAAAGAATCAGATAGGGAAGTCAACTCAGTCTTTCAAGAAATAATTGCTAATAAACAGCGCCACATTCAAAAGCTAGAAACCTATATTCATCATTTGGGTGAAAAACCCTCTTTAGGAGCAAATATTGCTAATCAGTATGCCAAGGTAAAAACTGCCTTTACAGGAAGTGATGACATATATCAGTTACGTTCTGCTTTAGGTGATGTGCAAACTGGTATCGGCGATATTGGTAATTTGTCTGCAATGTTCACTGACCCAGTAGCAACTGCTATTTTCAAAGAAATTTACCACGATTTATTGAAATACGAACAGCGATTAGTAGAACTGTATCGGGCGCGGATAGGTACTCAGATTCAGCCTCCTAAGCCGACTACAGGCGCGGCAGTGTCAATGTAAGTTTTTTGAACTTAGACGGCTATCGCAGAGGCGCAAATAACACAGAGATAGAAACAAGAGGATATATGCGTCTCTATGGATAATTACTGTGATAGAGGTATAAAAAGTGACTTCAACATCAGGCGATAAATTAAGTACCAGCCAGACTGAAGCTAGTGAAGTAGAGCGTTGGGCATCTCTCATCGGTGGTGGTGCGATGGTGCTGATGGGTTTAAGGCAAGGTTCATTGCGGGGAGCGCTGACGGCTTTAGCAGGTGGCGGTTTGATTTATCAAGGTGCAACAAAGCAAAGCACAATCCAGCAAGCACAAGAAGCAATTGGTATCAACCAACCCATCAAAGTTGAAAAGACAGTAACGATCAACAAACCAGCAGATGAACTTTATCGTTATTGGCACAACTTTGAGAATCTGCCCACATTTATGAAGCATCTCAAATCTGTAAGGGTGGACAACGAAAAACGTTCTCATTGGATTGCCAATGCACCCTTGGGTAACAGTGTAGAATGGGATGCAGATATTCTCGAAGACCGGGAAAATGAGTTTATTTCTTGGGCTTCTGTGGAAGGTGCAGATGTTGATAATTCTGGTTTTGTTCGCTTCAAAAAAGCACCAGGCGATCGCGGCACGGAAGTTAAGGTTGTTTTGGAATATAATCCACCCGGTGGAGCATTGGGAGCTACCGTAGCTAAACTTTTTGGTGAAGAACCAGAACAACAAATTGGTGATGAATTGCGCCGCTTCAAGATGCTAATGGAAACAGGCGAAATCGCCACCACCGAAGGCCAACCTTCTGGACGCAAGTAGTTAGTTGTCATTTGTCATTTGCCTAAGCGAATCACTAATGATTAAGGACTATGAAAAGTCTGCTAGAACGGTGGTAATGATGTGGGGCTAGAGACGTGATTAGCACCTACATAATGGGAGGCGAAAAAGCGATCGCTTTCCCTAACGCCTGAAAATGATGGCGAAAAAGTTTGCCAACCAAAAAGTTAATACTGGCAAAGCGTTGAAAGAGATGACTGGTGGTCGTGATCTTAGAATAAACACCCTACGTCCATCATATTTTTCAACAAAAAAAGGATAACTACATCAAAGTTGTTCTTAAAGCTGAATGCTGAATAGTTATTCAGTCTTTTGAATTATCCACCTAACATAATGCAATTGAGGTTTTTTATGAGTCGAGTAATTTCAGCGCTACGAAATATTCGGATTTCCCAAATTTTTGTAGTTTTTCTGGTAGGATTTATGTTTCTATTGGGTCAGGCTTTTAGCTACGTTAATGTAGCACAAGCTGATACTGTTAAAACTCCAGAGGGTATTTATTACAAAGGAACACCCGATGAAGGTGAAATTAGAAATGATACCCAATCAAGAAACGATACCCAAATAAGAAACGCTCAAAATCCATTAAAAAGCGCTGCTGATAATATCCGGGAAAAGTTAAACTTGGATGAAGAAACACCTAGAGCTACAAAAGAGTTTTTTGATCCTGCAAAGAACCAAGCCGGAGATAAAGAAGGTTATTACCAAAATCCTGCTAGCAAACAACTAAGAGATAGAAGCTAGATTGGTGACAAATTTTGAGTCTAATTGTTTGACTCATATATTGCCGATTAAGCTTTGACTATTTACCGAGGCGCGATCATTATCGCGTCTCCCAATAGGTTAATTCGAGTATTTTTATCTTGATATTAACGAGACAGAAATCATCATTAAGGACTAAATAATTATGAAGGCAGTTTGCTGGCATGGAGTAAACGATGTGCGGGTGGAAACAGTTCCCGACCCCAAAATTCTCAACCCACGCGATGCCATTATTAAAATTACATCTACGGCAATTTGTGGTTCTGATTTGCATCTTTACAACGGCTACATCCCCACAATGGAAAAGGGCGATATCCTTGGTCATGAATTCATGGGGGAAGTTGTAGAACTTGGAAGTGCAGTTAAAAATGTGAACATAGGCGATCGCGTGGTTGTTCCTTTCACTATCTCCTGCGGTAACTGCTTTTTTTGCAATCGAGATTTATCGTCACTATGCGACAACTCTAACCCCAACGCTTGGATGGTAGAAAAGCAAATGGGGCATTCACCATCAGGTCTATTTGGCTACTCTCATTTATTCGGCGGTTATGCAGGTGGTCAAGCAGAGTATGCACGAGTGCCATTTGCAGACGTGGGTTTGTTTAAAATTCCTGATGGTTTGACGGATGAGCAAGTGCTATTTTTAACAGATATATTCCCTACTGGGTATATGGCTGCTGAGAACTGCAACATTCAACCCGGTGATATTGTCGCTGTTTGGGGTTGTGGCCCAGTCGGACAATTTGCTATTCAAAGTGCATATCTTCTTGGTGCAGAACGTGTGATTGCCATTGACCGCGTTCCCGAACGCCTACAAATGGCTAAAGAATACGGTAAAGCTGAAATCCTTAACTACGAAGAAGTGGATGTTGGCGAAGCACTCAATGAAATGACTGGGGGTCGTGGCCCTGATGCTTGCATTGATGCAGTGGGAATGGAAGCACACGGTACAGATTTCATGGCGTTATACGACCAAGTAAAGCAAGCAGTACGTCTAGAAACAGACCGTCCAACGGCATTACGGCAAGTAATTGTGTCTTGTCGTAAGGGTGGTCATGTATCAATTCCAGGGGTTTATGGTGGCTTTGTAGATAAAGTGCCGTTGGGTGCTGCGATGAATAAGGGTCTAACTTTAAAAATGGGACAAACCCATGTCCATAAGTATTTACGACCCTTGCTAGAACACGTTCAAAATGGTGAAATCGATCCAACCTTTGTCATCACCCACCGATTACCTCTAGAACAAGCGCCCCACGGCTACGAAATTTTTAAAGACAAGAAAGATAACTGCATCAAAGTTGTACTCAAACCTTAGTAAGGAATGGGGAATTGGGAATTGGGAATGGGGAATTGGGAATGGAAACAAGGAAAATAACCATGCCCAATGCCCAAAGTTAAAAGTATAAAGAGGCAAAAAATATGTCTGATACAACCGTTATCAAAGTAGACTCTAGTCATTCGCCTAAAGGTCAACTTGGTCAGAAATATCTTGCATCTGGCAAAAGCATTTCTATGCGCCTGTGGGAGAATGAGCAACCGAACGAACCTAAAGAGCCAACAGCACGGGAATATGAAACTGTTGGTTATGTAATCACTGGCCGTGCAGAATTGCATATTGAAGGGCAAACAATTTTACTAGAGCCTGGAAGTTCTTGGGTTGTACCCAAAGGAGCCAGCCATACTTACAAAATCCTAGAAGCATTTACTGCTGTTGAGGCAACCAGTCCACCCGCTCAAGTTCACGGGCGAGACGAAAACTGATTTGCAGTTATCTGAAGTTTTGCGTTAGCGAAGCTCACCGTTCGCGTAGCGTCTCGTAGAGAAGGTATCGCTAAAAACTTATAGCTGCTTTCGATTGCATAGAATATGGCGTTGCTGATTCCATGTATGAAAATGATTTTGCATAATACCAAAATCCTTGTAGAGACGTAGCAGTGCTACGTCTCTACATCCAGATTCATACTTTAATTCAGCAACGCCCAAAATTTCAATAACTTGCAAGTATTACCCGAAATCTTACGCGGCGTGAAGGTTGCCGATCTGGTTGTAGTCTTGGCTAGTATCGATATTATCATGGGATCAGTAGAACAGTAGTATAGCAAATGCGTAGGCGTAGCCAGCCGTAGATATCGCTAAATCAACAAATGCGAACGCCGAAGTAACAAATGCATTCACCAAAGTAACAAATGCGATCGCCAAAGTAACAAATGCGGTCGCCGAATTAACAAATGCGATCGCCGAATTAACAAATGCGATCGCCGAATTAACAAATGCGATCGCCAAAGTAGCAAATGCGATTGCCAAAGTAACAAATGCGATCGCCGAAGTAACAAATGCGATCGCCAAATTAACAAATGCGGTCGCCAAAGTAGCAAATGCGATCGCCTTTGACAATTTCTCAATAAACCTAATACCCTGCGGAATATATGCTGTAATCAATCACCAGCATTTCCTATTGCATTAATCGCAGCTTCTAGCGCGATCGCTACATGAGTCCAATGAGTTCCCCCCTGGCAATAAACCACATAAGGTTCACGCAAAGGCCCATCTGCTGATAACTCCAAAGTACTTCCTTCAATAAATGTCCCCCCAGCCATCACTACCTTGCTCTCATACCCCGGCATTTCATCTGGAATAGGATCTAAGTAAGAACCGATGGGAGAATGCTGTTGTATCGCTTTACAGAAAGCAATTAGCTTTTCGGCAGAACCAAGTTTAATCGCCTGAATCACATCACCACGAGGAGCGAGGGGTGCAGGATTCACCGGATAACCGAGTTTATCAAATACATAACCAGTTAAGTACGTCCCTTTCATCGCCTCTCCGACCATTTGCGGCGCTAGAAATAAGCCTTGGAACAGCAAGCGATTTTGGTCAAAAGTAGCACCGCCATAACTACCGATACCGGGAGCAGTGAGGCGACAGGCGGATGCTTCCACTAAATCGGCGCGACCGGCGACATAACCGCCAGCGCTGACAATTGTGCCACCAGGATTTTTAATCAGTGACCCCGCCATTAAATCAGCACCTACGGCTGTAGGTTCCTTTGTTTCAATAAATTCGCCGTAGCAGTTATCCACAAAGCAAACAGTATTTGGATTCTGTTGTTTGACTAAGTGGACAATTTTTTCAATATCGGCAATTGATAAACTAGGTCGCCAAGAATAGCCACATGAGCGCTGAATTAACACTAAACGAGTGTTTTCAGTCACATTACTACTTAAAGCTTGCCAATCAATAGTTCCTTCTGGGGTTAGCTCCAATTGGCGGTAATTTATGCCAAACTCGATAAGGGAGCCTTGACCTTTACCTCGTAAACCAATGACTTCTTCAAGCGTATCGTAGGGAGAACCGACCACTGCTAACATTTCATCTCCGGGACGGAGAACACCAAACAAAGCACAGGCGATCGCATGAGTTCCCGAAACGAACTGCACCCGCACGGCCGCAGCTTCAGCACCCATAACTTCGGCAAAAACTTTATCTAAAGTTTCTCGTCCTAAATCATCGTGACCATAACCACTTACACCAGCAAAGTGGTGTGCGCCCACACGGTGATTACGAAAAGCATCCAGCACTCGTTTTAGATTATGCTTGACCTGAGTGTCAATTCCAGAAAAAATTTCTAATAGTGCCTGTTCTGCTTGCCGCAGCTGTTCTAAGCTGTTCATCAGTTCCTCGTTCAAAAAAAATTAAATTATAGATATGCGGATTTTAAGATCGCACATACTAGGCGGGAAAATTCAAATTCAGGTTATCGCATGACAATTGCTACCTCAACCAAACCTAAAATTAACTGGGTTAATACCCTGTTTTTCATTGGACTGCACATCGGCGCTTTATTTGCTTTTGTTCCTGGTAACTTTAGCTGGACAGCAGTTGGTGTGGGTTTCTTGCTGTACTGGGTGACTGGCGGTTTAGGCGTTACTCTAGGATTTCACCGCCTTGTTACCCACCGCAGTTTTCAAACTCCCAAGTGGCTAGAGTATCTCCTGGTTTTTTTCGGGACACTCTCCTGTCAAGGAGGCCCAATTGAGTGGATCGGGACACATCGAATTCATCATTTAAACTCTGATACTGACACCGATCCCCATGATTCTAATAAAGGCTTCTGGTGGAGCCACATGGGTTGGCTGACTCATTATTGTCCAGCTCACGCTGATGTTCCTCGCTTCACCAAAGATATTGCAGAAGACCCAGTTTATCAGTTTTTAGAAAAATATTTCATTTTGATTCAGGTTGCTCTAGGTGTATTACTTTTGCTCCTAGGTGGCTGGCCTTTCGTTATCTGGGGAATTTTTGTTCGCATTGTCTGGGTTTATCACTGCACTTGGTTGGTGAACAGCGCTACTCATAAGTTTGGCTATCAGAGCTATGATTCTGGTGATAAATCGACTAATTGCTGGTGGGTAGCCGTACTAGTTTTCGGTGAAGGCTGGCATAATAACCATCATGCTTTTCAATACTCAGCTCGTCATGGGCTGGAATGGTGGGAAATCGATTTAACCTGGATGACTGTTCAATTGCTACAGGCGGTTGGTCTGGCTACTAATGTAAAGTTGGCCCCAGCAAAAAGTAGTTAGGAGTAGAGACGCGATTAATCGCGTCTCTACAGGAGTTAGGAATTACGTTCAATGTGAATCAGGCTTGAGAATTTTTATTTTGCCGTCGATTTCTCAAACCCCGATTTTGGGTAGACACAGAAATCCTTATGGCACAAGAAGTATTTCTAATTCACATTCGGCGTGAGTTGAGAATCTAAACTCCTAACTCATCACTCCTAACTACTAACTTTTCAAAAGTCTATTTACGGGTGCGCTTGTGTCTGTTAGGTTGCTATAATCCGAAGCGCTAATGTGAAGAATTTTTGCGGCAAGTTACTTTTTTGTGACTTGGTGTAGGATCTTGTTGTTTTTCAGGTGTTCATGACTACATCAATAATTAACAGCCAAAAATTAAGTGACGAGCCAGGCAATTCCGACTTCCGGCTCAAAGATATTATCAAAACCCTGCCACGCGAATGTTTTCAGCAGAACCGTCGCAAAGCTTGGACACAAGTCATACTCAGTGTCTTGGCAGTTGCCTTGGGTTATTACAGCCTGATCATCACTCCTTGGTTTCTTTTGCCCCTAGCCTGGATTTTTACGGGCACTGCTTTAACAGGTTTTTTTGTAATTGGCCATGATTGTGGTCACAGGTCTTTTGCCAAACGTCGTTGGGTAAATGATTTGGTGGGGCATTTCTTCATGATGCCGTTAATTTACCCTTTTCACAGTTGGCGCATTAAGCATAATTATCACCATGCCCATACCAACAAGCTGGATGAGGACAACGCTTGGCATCCAATCAGACCAGAAGTGTTTGAAAATTGGGATACAACTAAGCAGTCTGCTTTTAAGCTGTTTATGCGTAAACGCCTCTGGTGGGTAGGTTCCATTGGACATTGGGCTGTTGTGCATTTTGATTGGCGGAACTTCAAAACTAAAGACCAATCCAGCATCAAGCTTTCTGTGGCTGTAGTAGTTGTGTTTGCTGCGATCGCTTTTCCGCTTCTGATCGCTACAACTGGTATCTGGGGATTTGTCAAGTTCTGGCTAGTACCCTGGATGGTTTACCATTTTTGGATGAGTACTTTTACTATTGTTCACCATACTGCCGCAGATGTTCCTTTTGCGACAGCGAACAAGTGGAACGAAGCTTTAGCACAGTTATCTGGCACTATTCATTGCGATTATCCGCATTGGGTAGAAATCCTGTGCCACGATATCAATGTTCATGTCCCTCATCATATTTCCACCGCTATTCCTTCTTATAATTTGCGGCTAGCTTACAGCAGCATCAAAGAAAATTGGGGGACTTATCTCCATGATGAGTGTCAGTTTTCTTGGCCTTTAATGAAGCAAATTACAGACGAGTGTCAACTGTACACAACTGACGTTGGTTATAAGACTTTCAACGAACATTATACAGAGCAATAAATAGCCCTGTGATTACACTCACGCTCTTGAACCAACGAGAGCGTTTATCATGCTGTGTTTTAATAAAATCTGGCAATTGTTTACTGAATAAAAAGATAAATTGCCAGAAATTATCCCTCTTGTATGTTAGCGATCGCTAGTATCGTGGGCATTCTAATCAAAGTTCTAATTTATATCCAATCAAAAGAATCCAGTGCCATCAAACATCATTACGTTCAACAGTCCTCTTGGCTCTGAAAAGTCTGAGGATACGACGACTAAATTACCTTTCACACTTGGGGATTTAAAAGCTGCAATTCCTGCTGAATGCTTTCAGCCCAATGTGACAAAATCGCTTTTTTACTTCTTTCGTGACATCCTGATTATCGGTCTGCTTTATGCAGTTGCTTCTTACCTGGATTCTTGGCTTTTCTTTCCGATTTTCTGGCTAATGCAAGGAACAATGTTTTGGGCTTTGTTTGTAGTCGGTCATGACTGCGGACACCAATCTTTTTCTAAGCATAAATGGCTCAATGATTTGATTGGACATCTTTCTCACACACCAATACTTGTTCCTTATCATGGTTGGCGGATTAGCCACAGAACCCATCACAAAAATACTGGTAATATCGATAACGATGAAAGCTGGTATCCTGTGACAGAATCACAGTATAAGGAGATGCCTTTAGCACAAAAAATAGGCAGATATTATGTTTTTCTATTGGCCTATCCTGTGTATTTGTTTAAGCGTTCTCCTAATAAAGAAGGCTCACACTTTTTGCCCGGTAGTTCGCTTTTCAAGCCCTCGGAAAAATGGGATGTTATTACTAGCACTGTCCTTTTGATTGGGATGATAGGTTTGCTGGGTTTCCTCACCTCCCAATGGGGTTGGATGTGGTTGCTGAAATATTACGCTGTCCCCTACCTTGTGTTTATAGTTTGGCTAGATTTGGTGACATTTTTGCACCACACTGAGCCAGAGCTTCCTTGGTATCGTGGAGAAGATTGGACTTTCCTGAAAGGTGCAATTTCTAGTATTGACCGTGATTATGGTTTAGTTAATCATATTCATCACGATATCGGTACTCATGTTGCTCATCATATATTCCTTAACATCCCTCACTACAATTTGTTGAAGGCAACTGAGGCAATCAAACCAGTGATGGGTGAGTATTTCCACAAATCGGAAGAACCAATTTGGAAGTCATTATGGAATTCATGTATCAGCTGTCATTTTGTACCTGATACTGGTAGTCAGGTTTACTACACATCTAATAATAAGTTGGCTAAGGACTAAAACTCAAATTCCCGACTTCTTTAAAGAAGTCGGGAATCTTGTATTTCTATCAGCCTTTTCTGACTATTTAAGATTGAACATCCCCTTATTCAGATAAAAATTGTCTTTTAAAGATTATCCAAATACCTTAAAAAACCTATCTTTTGAGGTGCAATTGCATATTACATTATTAGTCTGACAGTATTTGAGCGTCCTGAGATTGCGATAACTTTCAACTTCTTGCTGTAAGGTTATTAAAACTCAGAGTTAAAATAAAAATAGATAGATGACGTTTGCGGATTCTTGCGCCTAACCTGGTAGTAAGATTTATTTTCTCCAGACTCTTGCTGTCTTGGTGGGTAAAGATTAACATATCTGTGGACAGAAGCAATATATTATCAAACCAACCCTAACAACACTGAAAAAATTTTGGATGTCTACTTTGAATCTGCTTCAGCACCATTTAACTTTATCTGCATGTAGTGATTTAAGACCATTACCTGCTAGGGTTATAAATTAGCACAGACTATACTATAGACAATTTACACAAAAACTTTTTCCAGCTTTAAAATCAGAGGTATCAATGATTATAACTAATTTTAGCAAACAAAGAAATGAATTTAAGGAACCTAAAGTACTCAAAACTAAACCACATTGGCAAGGGCAAAATTTAAGCGATACTACGGTCAAAAGTAAAGAGCCTAAAATACAAGATACTACATCTGATAGTTCAATTGTCAATAGCTTGAATCGTGGTCGAGTTGCTATTTTTATTGATGGCTTAAACCTCTTTCATACAGCTTTACAACTCGGCATCGAAATTGACTACGTTAAATTGCTTTGTCATCTAACCAATGGTTCAAGACTGTTGCGGGCTTTCTTCTATACTGGGGTTGATAACAGCAATGAAAAGCAACAAGGTTTTTTATTGTGGATGCGTCGTAATGGCTATCGTGTAGTAGCTAAAGATATTATGCAACCAGCAGAGAATTTCAAAAAATCAAATCTGAACGTAGAAATTGCTGTAGATATGATAACTTTAGCTCCTTATTATGATACTGCGGTCTTAGTCAGTGGCGATGGAGACTTAGCTTATGCGGTGAACGCTGTCAGCAGAATGGGGGTTCGGGTGGAAGTGGTGAGCCTACAAACTACTACTAGTGAAAGCTTGATTGATGTTGCTGACTGCTTCATTGACCTCGATAGTATTAAATCACACATTCAAAAAGATTCTAATCTTGGCTATAGTTATCGCACACCGTCAAATTCAAACCTTTAATCCACTCTGGTGGAAGTTTATCTATTTTGTAACAAGGGGATTTTACCCCTTGTCTGCTCTAAGTCTTGTGATTAATTGAAATGGATATTTTAATAGTTGAAGATGAGCCAGAAATTGCTCATTTAATCCAATTATCTTTAGAAAAAGAAGGATTTTTTTGTCGCATTAGCCGCGATGGGATAAATGCTTTACGAATGTTTCAGGAGCAACCACCTGATTTAATCATTCTAGATTTAATGATTCCTGGTTTGGATGGGTTGGAAGTTTGCGCCAGAATTCGCCAGAAACCGGGTACAAAAGATCCTTACATTTTGATGCTCACAGCTAAGGGCGAGGAAATCGATCGTGTGATTGGTCTATCTACTGGCGCTGATGATTACATGGTTAAACCCTTTAGCCCTAGAGAGTTGGTAGCTAGGGTGCGGGCATTATTGCGGCGTAGCCTCCGCCAAGGGGGACAACATCAAGTCAATCGTACCCAACACTTTATCGTCGATGTAGACCAGCGCACTGCCAGCCGTCAGATGAATTCTCAGCAACCGGAAATTTTGGACTTAACTACCCTAGAATTTAACTTACTAACCACTTTTGTTAGTAATCCTGGTCGAGTTTGGAATCGCACTCAACTAATTGATAAACTTTGGGGAGATAACTTTTTCGGCGATGAACGAGTGGTTGATACTCATGTAGCCAGGTTGCGAAAAAAGATTGAGCCTGATTCGGCAAGTCCTACTTTTATTAAAACTGTTGTTGGGGTGGGCTATAAATTTGAAGATCCTCCGTTAGCGTAAATGTTATGAAGATGGGGCTGAGAACGCGCCTATTTTTCTCCCACTTAGTAGTAATGATCGTGGGGGTAGCTAGTCTGGTGAGCATTAGCAAAATCTCTTCCCCCCGCTTATTTGTGCTGCATTTGGAACGATTAGAAAATCAGGGGTTTGACTTAATTGATGTTCGGACTGAATTAGTTACAGGATTTGAACTTGCTTGGCGGCGAAGCACTATTTGGTCAGTTTTAGTCGGTACTACGGCAGCCGGAGGATTGAGTTACTGGGTATCCAGACGAATTATGCAACGCTTGACGGAGATGGAACAAATCACCCAGAAATTTGCTGCTGGTCAGATGGATGCAAGACTACCTATGTCTGATATTCCAGAACTGAATGGACTAGGTGCTAGTTTCAACCGAATGGCAGCCAGTTTAGAGGGGGTGGAAGCGCGGCGGCGTGAGGTGATTGGAGACATGACCCATGAACTAAGAACACCGTTAACGGTTGTGCGTGGTTACTTAGAAGAACTGGCTGATGGGGAAATTGAAGCGTCTCCTGAAATTTATCGGCGTTTAGCTAAAGAAACTAGGCGCTTAGAGCGGCTGGTAAACGATTTGCAAGAACTTTCTAAGGCAGAAGCTGGTTATTTGCCAATTAATATACAACGGGTAAATCTGCGTCCGTTATTAGAGTCGTTAGTGGAGAAATTCACCGATCAATTGTTGGAAGATGGGCCAGTTCTGCTCTTACAATGTCCATCTGTGCTACCTCTTGTATTGGCGGATATTGACCGTACAGAACAGGTGTTAGTTAATCTGCTTGGTAATGCGGTGCGTTACACTAACGAAGGTTCAATTACCATTCGTGTTGGGACTGAAGCATCTCAACTTTCGATTGCGGTTGTAGATACAGGTATTGGTATCGCTCCAGAAAATTTGCCTCATGTGTTTGAGCGTTTCTGGCGAGCCGACCAATCGCGCGATCGCCATTCGGGAGGTACTGGTATTGGTTTAACTATTTCCCATCGTTTGATTGAATTACAAGGCGGTCAGATTCAGGTAGAAAGCGAGTTGGGAGTTGGCAGTACGTTTCGGTTTTTTCTGCCTTTGGCTTAAGTTAAGTCAAAACCCTTGACATACAAGGCATTGACACAGGTTAGTCACGGCTGTGTCATACCCAATTGCTAATTTGAAAGTATCTAACCAAAATCTTGTTTTTTTGATGGGTGTCGAGATTTTGGAATTGGGTGGAATATAACGTTAATTTGGCATTTGGGTAGAATTCGATATGTCTACTTTTATTTTGGCTGCTTTTTTGGTTAGTCTACTAAGTGTTTCGGGTTACGCTGCGATCGCTTACCTGTTTCCTCAAAATCGTTCCTAAGACTGAGCAGATAACGATTTCTGGCTATTTTCTAGTTTACTATTGCGATCGCAAGTCCGTCGTATCCTTTGCTGCCCACGGTCTGGATTGCTGTAGCGTTGACGTGTGGCTCAGAGGCAAGCAATTCATTGAAGCAAGGACACAAATAAAGAAATTTTGGCGCAGTCTCACACAGAAATAGTATCAATATCCGACTAGATCAGCCATTCATTAGCAGAGTATAGGAAAGAGAGGCTCCCTAATAGGAATTTTGATCAATTGCAGTCTTTTCCCTACCGCTTCCTGAAAGTAGTAGGGTTTTGTTTCCATGCCTAACAAGCATTTTGATACATTGCAATTAGTAACACTTTTTACTTTAACTTTAATGATTTGAAAACCCGTTTTAATCCCTAAAGAGATTCTACTATGTTAGTTTTTAAACCTTAATTTTTTAAATGTTCTTTTCTAACCACTTCTCTTTACTATCAAGTCTATTTAATTAATGTATTGAAAGTAACTTAGCAATAAATTAACCATTCTTCAGTGAAATTACTATAAACAATCAACGATAAATTTCTCAAAAATGTAGTGATTGTCCTATAGTAACTTGGTAGTTGCTGTATAGCGAGCGCTTTGCTTAATGAAAAAATTAACATAGCTTGTTTGAAACTTTATCCAAACAATTTCTGTCTATCTAAATAATCCGAATTTTCACTCTGGTGCATAATTTTAAGTATACAAAATACTGTGTTTCTAATAGCACGGTATGGTTAGTCTAAAAATCTAGTTATAACAAGTCCTACCCAATTAAATGTTTCCAAGAAAGGTGTAAATAATGACTAGTATTCTGCGATCGCCCAAAAAACCTTTGTAAAGAAAGAAGTTTCGACACAAAAACTACTGCATATTTCACCCCAATAAGCCTGAATGAATAAATATAGGATGAATGAGGCGTCAACTATGAATCGAATTCGTGACGTTGTACAAAAAGCTTTAGCAACTGGCTATTTGACAGTGGAAGCTGAAAATCAACTACGACAACTGTTGACTACTCCGTATGACTTGGAAGATTTAAATGCTTTCATGGCTTTGCAAGAAGCTGCCATGACTGGTAAGGTCAAGCAGGAGTCTAGAGAGAGGTGTGGCATCAAGTAGAGACTTAGCCTACTATGTCTTACCGACGGGAGCGTTTATCATCATCCTCAAAATCCTCATCATCATCAAAAAATTCCCAATCATCGTCATCCGCTTGATTAGTTGTGGGTGGCTGATAAGGAGGGATGATTACTCGGTAATCGGCATCATAAACGGATTCAGTTTTTCCCACAGCCGTATTTTTAGGCTCACGGTAGCTGTAGGAGTAAACTGAACCAGACTGAGAACTGCTTTTGGCTTCTGATTGACGTTCGTAGATTTTCGAGTCTCTAGCAGGTTGAGCTTGAGGATTAGGTGTAGGCGCTTCCTCGGACTTTTCATCAAAGTTCCAATCATCATCTCTACTGCCATTTGTCTCCCAATCATCAAATTCATCACTAGTAGGCTCTTCTTTTTTACTAGCTGGTGGTGGAGGAGTGGCACGAGATGTAGATTCTTCTCTTGGGGTTGCCTTTGCACGAGGCGAAGTTGTGCTTCGGCGGTTAGGAGTTTGGCGTTGTCCTGCCCCAAAATAATTAGATAAGTTAAATAAGGTAGCAATCAATATAGATGTGAAAGCACCTGCGGTAGTACTGAACAAAATCCATATCGCTAGTGGTAATGGTTGAGTTTGCACGCCCAAAAATACTAGCGATAGGACAGGCGACCAATTTTGAACTAACAACAGCGTTAGTCCTCCCAGTACCGCCACCAATAGAATTAAGCGAATTACAGCCATAGCAATTTTGTCAATTGTCAATTGTCAGTGGTTAGTTGTCAGTGGTCAGTGGTCAATTATCAGTCTGATTACTCTTCACTAATTACTGTTCACTGACTACTGACACTATCAGCCATCTCTATCATTACCCTTTTAGGACTATTGTGAAATTTCCGATGAGTCCACTAGGGGCATTAGCGACGACCTTCCCACCTTTGAATTGGGATGCAGTCAATATCTAGTTGATCTAAAGCACGGGCAACTACAAAATCAACTAAATCCTCGATGGTTTGGGGATTATGGTACCAGGCCGGAATAGCGGGGACAATTCTCACTCCAACTTCAGCTAAAGAGGTTAAGTTACGCAGGTGGATGAGGCTAAAAGGCGTTTCACGAGGGACAATGACCAGTTTTCGCCCTTCTTTGAGTTGGACATCTGCTGCCCGTTCTAGTAAATCAGAACTCAAGCCAACCGCTAGCTTTGCTACTGTACTCATGCTGCATGGAATAATTATCATCCCCAGAGTGGCAAAAGAACCACTCGCAATCCCGGCTCCAACATCACCCCAAGGATGGCAACGGAGTTTACCCGAAAGGGCAACTCCAGCTTGCTCCCGCCAAAATTGTTCTTGTTGAATTGGTTCTGGTGGCATCCGAATTTCCTGTTCTGATTGCCAAACCATGTAAGTAGATTTAGAAGCAACCAATTCAATACTATAATCCGCTTCTAGCAAAAATTTGATGGCGCGAACAGCGTAAATCAGACCAGATGCGCCCGATACGCCTAAAATTAGAGGTTTGCTTTTTTTTGACACGTAACTTTTAGTTGATTTTACTCATCCTCAGAGTAAGGGTCTAGGTCATCAGGCTCAATGTCATTTGGTAAGTAGAGGTCTGAAAGCTCCTCATTAGAACCATTGCCAGTTAAACCTTTGGGTACACCATCGCTGCCAACAGTTACCAAATCAATTTGTTGACGGTAGTAATCGACACTCTTAACTTGGACGGCGACGCGATCGCCTAATCGATAAGAAGCGCGATTTTTGCGACCAAACAGTGCCTGTTGTCTAGCGCGATATTCATACCAATCGTCTTTGAGAGAACTGACGTGTACCAATCCCTCTACCCTCAAAGGCACACCAGGATTACTGCTGGATTCTACCTCGGTTGCTGGTACTTCAATTTCCACAAAGAAACCGTAGGATTGAACGCCGGTAATCACGCCTTGAAATACCTGGCCGATGCGTTGCTTCATCAGTTGGGCTTTTTGCAGTCCGGCTAAATCGGCTTCAGCTTCTTGGACTTCTTTTTCTCGGTCGTTGATTTGGACAATTACCCTAGTTAAATCGCTTTGGAGTTCTTGTTGCAATTCTGGGGGTAAAACGTTCCAGTTAATTTCCTCGTGGCTAGAGGAGTGGCGCAGGTTAACGCGTTCTCTGACACGGGTATTGCGGCGATCGCGTCCGTTTTCAAGTAGCGTGTAATACACTCTTTGCATCAGCAAATCTGGGTAACGCCGCAAGGGAGCGCTAAAGTGGACATATTGCGGTAGTGCCAGACCAAAGTGAGATCCTTTGGTGGTGCTGTATGCCGAAGGCTTAAGGGTATCTTGCAATAAGTAAGTAAGAACTTGCTCAGATGGAGATTCGGCAAAAGCTGTGGTCAAATGTTGATAATCTAAAGGTTGGATATCGACTTCTGGATCGAGTGTGAGGTCAACGCCTAAATTGACTGCCAATTTCAGCATTTCCTGAACATCTTCGACATCGGGTGTGCCTTGGACTCGCCAGATAGCCGGAACACCAAGAGCATTTAAGTGAGTTGCGATCAGTTGATTAACTAACAGTACCAACTCTGTGAGTAGCGATCGCACTGGTAAATCATTCACCACCACTGCGCCGAGAATCCCCTCATCATAATAGGCGTTTTGGCTAGGCGGCAGATTCAACTGGAGGCTACCACGATTCAACCGTACCTGCTTCACACCTGTTTGCAAGGCTTGGAGGTCTTGCAGTATTTGGACGACCTGTGGAGATTGATCGTGAGCTTCACCTGTGAGAATTGCTTGGGCAAGTTCAGTACTTAGTGCAGTTTCGACGTTAATTACACTAGGTTGAATTTCCCACTCCAACACTTCTCCAGATTGGGGATCAATGGTAATTAAAAAAGAGATAGTTAAGCGATCGCTCCCAGGTACTAAAGAACAGCGTTCTGCCACAACCGGGGGCAAAATTGGCAGTACTAATTCTCCCAGATACACTGATTTACCCCGTTTGAGTGCTTCTCTATCTAGGGCTTCATCAGGTTGGACATAGTGAGAAACATCAGTGATATGAACGCCCAAAAGCCAATTTCCGGCTAAGTTTTTTTCTAAACTAAAAGCGTTTTCTATAACTTTGGTATCGCCGTTTACCCCTTCAATGGTGAGAGTAAACAAATTACGCAAATCTAACCGATTTTTTAGGTCTGCTTTGAGTAGCTTTTTGGGTAACTTGGCGGCTGCTTCGAGAACATGATCGGGAAAAGTCCGGGAAAGGTCGTGTTTGCAAGTAACTAAATCTATATCAGCAGCAGCTTCGGCATCGCTACCGAGAATTTGTACCACTCGACCAAGGGGAGGATATTGTGCTAACGGGTAACGCAAAACTTCCACATGAACAAGGTGGTCGATCGCTTCTTCCAACTTTACCTCGTTAGGTTGGATCTTGAGTTCAAACAGCAATCGATCATCTAAAGGCACAGCCCTAAAACCAGTTTCCACCTGCTTAATTCGTGCCAGTAACGTGTGGTTGGAACGTTCTAGAATCAGCTTCACTTCCCCTTCAGGAGAGCGACGGCGGCTGCCTTCTTTGAGAACTCTAACCAAAACGCGATCGCCATTCCAAGCATTACTCAAATGACTTTCGCGGATGTAAATATCCTCGGCTCCTTCCACATCTTGAATAGCAAAGCAAAAGCCTTTACTAGAACAACGGAGTTTTGCCTCGATTATTCCCTCTTCTGAAACACGACGGTATTTGCCCCGTTCTTTGACCAAAATACCGATTTTTTCGAGAACATCTAAGGCAATGTGAAGTTTTTGTAAGCTTTTTTCATCTTCACAGCCAAGTTTCTTTTCTAAAACCTTCCGAGCTACCAATTTATCATCGGTGAAATTGGCAAGGAGTGTAGCGATTGAAAATTCCATGCAGTGAACCGACCTTTGGTCAAAACATCATTTGTTGTTTAATCTGGTTCATTCCTGTATACCCTCACGGCTTACAGAAACAAGCTGGAAACGAATTGCCCAGAGGCAAGGCTTCCTAAGTTCTAAGGAAAGGAAACCCAACCTAACAAGAGTAGGAAACTACTCCGGCAGTTCCGAGCAAAGGAAGCCTACCCACGGACAACTTTGGGCATCTACGAACTTCTCACTGCACGATGCTCTCAGAATTCGCCTGCGTTCAAGTAACTTCACCTAACCAAACTTAAGATTGCACGCCTGATTTTACAATTTAGCCCCGCTAGTGAATTACGCGACGGGTTTTTGAGAAGTTGGGTTTAGAGAATCCATACTGCTCAAAAGCGCTATGCAGGGGAGCCACTGCGGTGAGGCAGCCCCCGTCTTAGCGCAGCCTTAGCGAGGTAAGAGCGTCTGGGGGACTGCCGAACCCCAAGTGGAGGAGGCAGTGCGGTCTTGGGGTCTCCCCAAGTGGAGCAACTGCCGTCAAGTGGCGTGGAAACTACAGGTGTTTGATTGTCTAGATTGAAGGTAATTTTACGCCATTAGAATCTGATTTTTAACTAGGAGGAACTGCCGGTGAACCCAATTTTCCCACATGTAGAATCGGTAACAATTAGGTGAGCAGCTTAATAAGCAGTGAGGGCGAACCTTATCTCCATTATTGTAGATTTAGAGCGCACTTCCAGAAAATAGTTCTAGATATCTAGTTGGGTAATCAGTATAGCATTGCAGGCAAGACTACCCAGATAAGTTAGCACTAGCCAAAAATTTCGTCAAAAAACAGCTACTGCTACAATTGGGACACTAGACAAAGCATTAAAAGGGACTGGGGATTGGGTATTAGGGATGAGGATTAAAATAATTCTTTCCCCTGTCCCAGTCTCCAATCCCAAGTCCCCAAAAGATTTAGATTGGTAGTAGTATTATGTTGGCTCAATTCCAGAGCTTGTATCCCAAGGGCAGTCTGACTTCTGAATTAGTGCAAATTTTTCAAGGAAAATATATTGTCCGGGCAAGCGTGCAAGTTGAAGGCGTAACCCGTGCGACGGGTATGGCAGCAGCAGAAACCGTAGAAGCAGCAGAAGACCAAGCCAGAACTAGGGCGTTGATAGTTTTGGGTATTACAAATTCGCCACCAGAATCAGTAGAATTTAGCTCAAATTCAATTTCTCCAGCGCAGCTAAATCCCTCCTTGAATACCAAAGGTGGATTGAGCGAATCTACTTATTCTTCTACGAAAGCTGGGGATTTTGTAGGTAGTCAATGGCCAGTGGTTAGCGACAAAGAAATATCTATACCGCCTTCCAAAGTCCGCAACATCAAACCAGAAGTAGTAACAACTACTAACGAACAGTACGAATACAGTAGCGCTGCGCCTTTACCAAGCGATAACTTTAGCCAAGATTTAAGTCAAAACTTTCCTGTGACTACCACCCGGGAGCTAGAATTTGATCTTCCAGTTGAAAACTTGGAAATAACGTTTAGTAACGAGCCAGAAAATCAAACCTTTCCAGCAATTTCTGCTAATAATGTCACACCATTTACACCTCGGAGTTACAGCCCTCAAGAGGATGTCCCTACCCCGTCAGTGACAGGAAAGAGAAAGAAGAAAGCTGAACCCGTGGATTTATCGGATGTGATTGCAAAAACAGATGTCGAACTTCAGCGTTTAAACTGGACACCAGAACAGGGACGGGAGCATCTGATTAAAACCTACGGTAAACGCGGGCGTACTTTGCTAACTGAAGAAGAATTACACGGGTTCCTCAAATACCTCCAATCGCAGCCTGACCCAATAGCGGGATTTTAATTTGTCATTTGTCATTGGTCATTTGTCATTTGTCCTTAACAATCACAAATGACAAATGATGCAGGCTGTTAAAAGAGTGACGAAGTTATGGAACCTGTTAATTTTGCTGAAGTAATTGCTCAAACAGATGTTGAGATGCAGCGATTAGGCTGGACAATAGACCAGGGACGAGAGCATCTCAAAAAAAGTTATGGTAAGCGATCGCGTTCTTTACTGACAGAAGTAGAATTACTAGAATTCCTTCAATATCTTGAATCTCAACCGTTAGATGAAGTTGTGACTGCCAAAATTGATGTTGACACCGAACAGTTATGTTGGACACAACAGCAGGGGGAAATTAATGCTGAAATCGAACAATTATGTTGGATGAAAGAGGATGTAGTCTCTCTGACAGGAGCAGGAAGGAGAAAAAAGAAAACTCAACCAGCAGATTTGTCGGATCTAATTGCTAATACAGATGTCGCAATGCACCGCTTAGGATGGACACCAGAACAGGGACGGGAGCATCTGATTAAAACCTACGGTAAACGGGGACGTACTTTGCTAACTGAAGAAGAATTACACGGATTTATCAAATACCTGCAATCTCAGCCAGACCCAAGCGCAGGATTTTGATTTGCAACTTCTAAATCAAGTTTTGAACTCAAATAACCCCTCTTCATAACTGAAGAGGGGTTATTTTTGAGGTTTAAGGGAATTAAAAGTGGTAAATCACCATTTACCAATCGTGATTATTAATTCACAGCAGCAACAGCTGGACGGCTACCAGCGGCGTGGCGGTCAATCACTTGGTCAATCAAACCGTATTCCCTGGCTTCCTCTGGTGACATAAAGAAGTCACGTTCAGTATCTTCAGCAATGCGCTCAATTGGTTGACCTGTATGTTCGGCTAAATAGTTATTTAGCCGTTGCTTGTGGTACAAAATTTCCCGCGCCTGAATTTCAATATCAGTCGCCTGTCCTTGAGCGCCACCGAGAGGTTGATGAATCATAATCCGAGAATGGGGTAAACTCATCCGCTTACCCTTAGCACCCGCGCTGAGAAGGAAAGCGCCCATACTCGCCGCCAATCCGGTACAAATTGTACAGACATCAGGGCGAATATGTTTCATAGTGTCAAAAATGCCCATACCAGCCGTCACCGAACCACCGGGAGAATTGATGTACATATAAATGTCCTTCTCCGGGTCTTCAGCATCCAAATACAGCAGTTGGGCAACAATCAAGTTAGCAATGTTGTTGTCAACTTGTTGTCCCAAAAAGATGATGCGCTCACGTAACAGCCGTGAGTAGATGTCAAAGGCGCGTTCACCTCGACCCGATTGTTCAATAACGATAGGAATCATGGAAGCGTGTTTGTGGCTACTTTAAATACATTTTATCGGTGACAGCACGAAACTGGGGTTTATCTCTACTGTTCTCAAGCAGATAACTTAAATTTTGATTGAGGAAGGCAGGAGGCAAAAGGAAAACTGCCCGACGCTCGCAGATTCGCTTGCCGCCGGCGCTATCTGTTTCCTGCCCCAACCAGGGAAAGGTTTTAAGACAAGAACACTGTTGCGTCAGCTTCCCGCAGGGTACGAAACTTCAGTGGTTTCAATTCATTCGGGGTCGAGTTCTATAAATGAATTGCTTCTGTTGCCTGCTTCAACATTTTCCCTTGCTCCCTGCCCTCTGCCCCCTGCTCCCTGCTCCATTGCCTCTTTTTCAACCTCTAAGGGCACTTTTTAGCCGCAAAAGGTGTCTAAGAGAATATCCCATGCAGGGAAGAACAAATCAAAAAACTCTAAATTATCGCCAATTTCATAATCTCGACCTTTGTTAGATAACTTTGGCGATGTAGTCATTAAACCGATAACCGAAATCCAACTTGCTTAGGGACTTGTGTTAAATTTCTGTAACATTTTAAACATTTTTTTAGGATTTCCCTCAGCAATTATCAAGTTATTTTTGTTAGATTCGGTAAATCGATAGTACGAGGTGTATTCAGAATAACCAGTCCTAATTGAAATGCTATCCCCTCAGAGAGAGACGTGCCATGCTGGAAAAACTTATACAAGCCGCCATCATCACCTTCTTGCTCCACCTGATAGCAGGACTTAGCCCAAATACTTTAATTCAGTCAAAGACAGCATCACCTGTGCCAGAAACACCACCAAATATTGTCAGCTTGCTATTGCGATCTTTTCAGTAAAAATAGTTCACAAATTACACAGGTGTCGGCGGTATCAATGATGTGTACTACTCCTAACCAAGGGGTAAGTCGCTTGTAGGATTATCTTGCATATACATAGCTGTCTAGGTTAACACTCTTGGGAACAAGGTAGACTGAGCAAAGAAGGCAACTATTTGCATTTGATCATGACTAATCGCCTTGCTGAAGCTAAGAGCCTCTATCTCCGCAAACACGCCGAAAACCCCATTGATTGGTGGCCTTGGTGTGACGAAGCGCTTGCAACTGCAAGGGCGCAAAATAAACCGATTTTTCTCTCCATTGGCTACTCTAGTTGCCACTGGTGTACTGTCATGGAAGGCGAAGCTTTTTCTGATATTGCGATCGCTGACTACATGAACACCAATTATCTTCCCATTAAAGTAGACAGGGAAGAAAGACCTGACCTCGATAGCATCTATATGCAGGCTTTGCAGATGATGAGTGGTCAAGGGGGTTGGCCTTTGAATATTTTTCTTTCCCCAGAAGATTTAGTACCGTTTTATGCTGGTACTTATTTCCCTGTAGACCCGCGCTATGGTCGTCCGGGATTTTTGCAGGTGTTGCAAGCCCTTCGCCGTTATTACGACACCGAAAAAGCAGAATTACAGAAACGCAAAGCCTTAATTATTGAGTCCCTGCTCACGTCTGCGGTGTTGCAAGACGGTACAACAACTGAGCTTGAAGACCACGAATTACTCCGCCAAGGTTGGGAAACCAGCACAGGTGTAATTACTCCTGGTCAATCTGGTAATAGCTTTCCGATGATTCCCTATACAGAATTAGCATTGCGGGGAACTCGATTTAATTTTGAATCTCGTTATGATGGCAAGCAAGTTTGTACCCAACGAGGACTAGACTTAGCGCTGGGAGGCATTTATGATCATGTAGGTGGTGGTTTTCATCGCTATACTGTTGACCCAACTTGGACAGTACCGCATTTTGAAAAGATGCTCTACGACAATGGACAGATTGTGGAGTATCTCGGAAATTTATGGAGTGCAGGAGTACAGGAACCAGCGTTTGAGAGAGCAGTTGCTGGTACTGTACAATGGCTGAAGCGAGAAATGACCGCACCGGAAGGTTACTTCTATGCTTCTCAAGATGCCGACAGCTTTACTGAACCCACGGCGGTAGAACCAGAAGAAGGAGCTTTTTATGTTTGGAGTTATAGCGAAGTTCAACAACTGTTAACGCCTGAAGAATTAACGGAATTACAACAACAATTTACTGTTACCCCTAACGGCAACTTTGAAGGACGTAATGTTTTACAAAGAAAGAATTCTGGTAAACTGAGTGCAACGCTAGAAACCGCACTGAGTAAGCTGTTTATTGTTCGCTATGGCGTTAGTTCTGAGTCGCTAGAAACTTTTCCCCCGGCTCGTAACAACCAGGAAGCAAAAACCACTAATTGGCCAGGTCGCATTCCCTCGGTGACAGATACAAAGATGATTGTCGCTTGGAATAGCTTGATGATTTCTGGGCTAGCTAAGGCTGCTGGCGTTTTCCAAGAACCATCATATTTGGAATTAGCAACACGAGCGGCGAATTTTATCTTGGAAAATCAATTTGTAGATGGGCGTTTTCAACGACTCAACTATCAAGGCGAACCGACTGTGTTAGCGCAGTCTGAAGATTACGCCTTTTTTATTAAAGCTCTGCTAGATTTACAAGCTTCAAACCCTGAGCATAAGCAATGGTTAGAAAATGCGATCGCTATTCAAGATGAATTTAACGAATTTCTCTGGAGTGTGGAATTAGGTGGTTACAATAACACATCAAGCGATTCTAGTCAAGATTTAATTGTCAGAGAACGCAGTTACGTGGATAATGCTACACCATCAGCGAATGGAATTGCGATCGCTAACCTTGTTCGTCTCGCTTTACTCACCGATAATCTAGATTATTTAGATTTAGCGGAACTTGGTTTAAAAGCTTTTAAGAGTGTAATGGAGCGCTCTCCCCAGGCTTGTCCCAGCTTATTTACAGCTTTGGATTGGTATCGTAATTCTACTTTGATTCGTAGCACCACTGAGCAAATAAACTCGCTGATCCCCAAGTTTCTACCAACGGCTGTGTTTGCCATAACATCTGATTTACCAGAGGGAAGCGTTGGGTTAGTTTGCCAAGGTTTGAAGTGTCTTGCACCAGCAGAAAATGTAGAACATTTATTGCAGCAAGTAGAGAAAAGTCAGAATAGGGGATGATGGGCATGGGGCATGGGGCATGGGGCATGGGGTTATGCTTTTTGTTTGTTTAGTGCCTACTCTCCATTTCTTAGTACCCAGACCCCGATTCGATGTATAAATATGACGACCAGAAGCGAATTAACAGCAATTGTATTAGCAGGCGGTAAAAGTTCTCGGATGGGTCAAGATAAAGCCTTGATTTCCATTGAAGGGATACCGTTGTTACAGCGAGTTTGTGGGATTGCTCAAAGCTGTAGCAATACTGTTTATATAATCACTCCCTGGCCAGAACGCTACCAAGATTTGCTTTTGCCTGGTTGCCAATTTATCCGAGAAGTACCTTTATCTGGAGAATCTATATCTCATGGGCCTTTAGTTGGTTTTGCTCAAGGACTAACCGAAGTGCAGACAGAATGGGTATTACTGCTGGCTTGCGATTTACCAAGGTTGCGGGTTGAGGTGTTGCAAGAATGGGTAACTAGACTTGATAACGTGGGGGATGATGCGATCGCAGCTTTAGCTCATCATCCTAAAGGCTGGGAACCTTTGTGTGGTTTTTATCGCCGTCGTTGTTTGCCACAACTTTTAGAATTTATCAACCAAGGGGGGCGATCGTTTCAGCAATGGCTGCGGCAATATCCTGTGGAAGTTTTGCCTTTAGCAGAACCCGAAATGCTGTTTAACTGTAATACACCAGAAGATTTGGCTTTAAGTTAGTTGAAGAAGCTCCAGAATTCAGAATCAATTAGTGGGAATAAGAGAAATGAGGGAAATTTTCCTTCTGAATTCTGTTAGCGGTAGCGGGGCATTTAGCCCGTCCTGAATTATGTTATTTACCGAATGCGACAAAATTTGCGATCGTTATCATTTTCAGGATATTGCCAAGAATAGGCAAAATGGCTAACTCCCTTCAGTTGGGGCGCAAATTGGCGGAGTGCCTGCATTTGCACTTCTAGGGATGGACGATTACTAACCGATTCTCCCCATTTGCCGGCTAAAGCTGGAATCACTTTAGTACCTGGTTTTGTCATACTCAAAACCCGTTGCACTTGCGCCACAATACAACTGACATTACCGCAATTTCCATAAGACATGGGATGCCATTCTAATGTAGTGGGGAAGCGATCCCAAGGTTGTAAGCGAGAATCATACCCTTGTCCTACAGTTTGGTTGCCATCAGGGAAAAACACTACTCCCGTGGAAACTCCTTGCTGCTTTGCTGGGTAACTAGCTATATTGACAAAATCTAGAATTCCTTGCATGGCGTGAGCAACTGCTAGCTGCCACAATTCCCATTGCAAAAGTGGTTGTCTGTCGGTTGCAGACAGAATTGATTTTTGCGCTGGTGGGGGAATGCGTCCTTGCCAAAGCGGTTCTCCTTCTTGGGGATAAAGTTGATCAATTTCCGCGATATCTCCGGCGGTGACATATCCCTTGCTCAAATAGCGTCGAATTAAGTCCAGTCCTTTGTAATTCAGTGCCCGTTTAAATAAAGCTTGTTGAATTGCAGGACTAAATAGCCATAAATCTGAAACTTTGGTGGCGATGGAATCACTTCCGGCTTGGCGGGGATAGCGCACATAGTCTAATAGCAAGCCATCTGGACGACGGCGCAAAACTTCTTTTACTAATTGGTTGTAATCGCTTTTTGCTTGCGAGTTGTAGGGGTCGATAAATACTTGAGAGCTGTTATCTACGACATATAGGCTCGTTTGACCTTTGCCATTACGAGCGATCGCACTTTCTCTATCTCGTCGCTGGGCGTAAGTATAGCCGAAATTATTAGTAAACATCCAGGCGTAGACCTTCAAACCACGTTGCCGACCTTTTTGAATTGCTGTGGCGAGTATATCGATGTTTTCTGTCCCTGGAGTGCGAATTATAGAAGGCCAAGCCGTTGGATTCGCTTTTGCTGGCAATAATACCTGTCCGTCGTAAAAGACTTCCAAATAAACTTGGTTATAGCCACGGTTGACAATCCGATCCATAATCTGGTCGATTATTCCTGGCTGAATGTCACAGGGATACAAGCGCAACCAGAGAGCTTGGATTTGTGGCCAAGTCCGAGTGCGGCACTGCTGTAATTCCTGTGCCTGTTTTTTGATTAAGTTTTGGTAGCGGGTTTGGGCATCTTGATTGCCTTTAAGAGCTGATAAACGTAAGTTTTCTTTTTCTTTCGCAGCCGACGATGATAACTGGCAATATTGGGTTACTTGCGCCCTTGCTGGTTCGGCTCCAAAATTGGGCAGCAACGAACTGCTAGTGAAAACAACAGCGAATATACGCCGCCAAAATAATGTTGATCTTGCAACGCTTAAAGGATGGTTAGACATATCTTCCAGTAGATGGACACAATAATCATCGACCCCAATTCAGATAATTGTAAGTAACGTGTATCGAATTATATAAGTAAATACCAAGGGTTTAAAACCTATTTTTTCAAGACTACCTAAGCCCTATTTGTGTTGCCGCATTTTTTTATAAAGACATAAACGTATATAAGGAAGTATAAAACATCTGAATACAAAGCAAGTTTAGTCTACTATTGGGTAGATTGCGCCTCTACCTTAGTTAGTGAAAATCTGCCAAAGCTAGTAGTTTTTTTGAAACAAGAATAGGTTGACTTTTAGCTCTTGTCATTAGCGATATCTTTTCAATCTCTGGCTGCGTTGATCCAGTTTGATACTTTATAGCTATATTGCTAAAAGCTACATTTACGATTTTTGAATGTGTTGCTAAGTATGCTTCTTATGCAATTCTTACCCCAGAAGGAATTTTAATATGCATCGTCGTTGGCTCTTATCTGCTTTAGCACTTTTGATGAGTATAGTTTTAGCTGCTTGCACGACTCCAACCACTCAGCAGTCACAAATAAAAGTCACAAACCCTACTGAGACAATCAACGCAAATTCTCAACAATTACCAACAGGATCAGTAAAAAGAGTTGTTGCTCTTTCTTCTCTTTCTGCGGATATCATCTCTCGACTTAATTCAACCAAAATTGTCGGAATCACTGGTAGTAAATTATTTAAAAATGACTCAAAATTCAAAGATATTCCCCGTGTTAGTGAAGGACAAAGCCCACCCAATTTAGAGAAAATAGTAGCACTAAAACCAGATTTAGTTATTGGTGCAGAAGGTTTTTCTAACATCCCAATTCAAAAACTTCAGCAGCTAGGAATTAACACCTTTCTCACTAAGGTGAATAACTGGGAATCTCTAGAAGAACTTACTAAAATTCTTGCTAAAAAAATTGATGCCGATCCTCTGCCTTTGTTAAATCGTTATAAAACTTTCTTGCCAGAAAAGCCAACTCAGGGTTTTTCTACTCTAGCGCTGGTTAGTCGTCAACCAATCTTAGCGCCGAATAAAAATAGTTGGGCAGGGGATTTGTTGGCAAAATTTCAGGCGAAAAATATAGCAGCAGATTTACAAGGAAAGAGTCCAATTGGTGGTTATGTGACGCTTTCTGCTGAGAAAGTTTTAGAAGCAAATCCAGAGGTGATAATTTTGGTTAATCCCCCACAAGGGAATTCAGAAGCAGCACTTTTAGATTCGTTGAAGAAGGAAGCTTTTTGGCAGCAACTACAAGCAACTAAAAATAACCGAGTTTATGTGTTTGATTATTTTGGTTTGGTCAATCCAGGTAGTATAGATGCAATTGAAAAGGCTTGTCAGCAGCTTAAGCAAGTGTTGTTTGCACCACAGGGCACTTAGTTGAATTAAATATAATTAGTAATCTTAATTTAATTTATGAAAATTGTAAGGCTTCAGAACCCCGACTTATTTAATAAATCGGGGTTATCGTTGTTTGTGCTTTTAATCTTTTGCAGAACTAATCGGTTTTTGACCAAAGGGGATATTTTTTTTACTTTCGGGAGAAGCACCTCCAAGGCTGCGGAAATACAGTCCTCCAATAGTGAGTAAGAACGTCACATATCCCACTGCTTGTACAAGATAGAGATTGTCTCTGTAACCAAATAAAGATTTGAGAATAATCCCAGGAAACTGTTCGTCAGGCAAGATTGTGGAAGTATTTGCAACCATTGGCCCCAAAATACAGGAGTGGACTTTTGTAAAACGTTCGTAATAGAAACAAAAGCTTTCTGTGGAACGACTACTAAGAGCAAGGTTAGCCACAGCTTCGTCAAAGTGTTTCAAGCTTGAAACTACCAACCCAGCGACAATCAACACTAAGAAAACGCCCATTACCTGGAAAAACTGGCGGATGTTAATTTTGACACCCCATTTAAATAACAGCACCCCAATAGCAGATGCCGCTACCAAACCAGCAATAGCACCCAATGCTGGCATTAATCCCTGTTGAAAATTAGCAGCAACGAACAGAACAGTCTCAAAGCCTTCACGGACAACGGCAATTAAAATTAAAGTAAAAACACCCCAGCCAGCATTTGAGTTTTGTGTCAGCGCTTCTGTTACTGCTCCCTCAACCGTAGCTTTCATGAATCTGGCTTGTTTAGTCATCCAGATTAGCATCCAACTCAGCATTGCGATCGCTAATACGCTAAATACACCTTCCAAGGCTGGCTCAACTACCGAGGTGTATTGAGGATTCGCTGCTCCCAGTATTTGAATTACCCAACTGAATAGCACACCTATAAAAGCACTGACAATAATGCCAACGCCGATACCAGCATATACCCAAGAGTTGAGTCGGGATTGTTTAGCTTTTTTTAGCAACGCTAGCACAATACCAACAACAAGGGCCGCTTCTACTCCTTCTCGGAGTGTGATTATAAAAGTAGGTAGAGCAGTACTAAAATTCATTTTTTGTCCTTTGTCTTTTGTCTTTTGTCATTAGTCAGTTGTCCTTTGTCATTTGAATTTGTTTTTAACTAATGACCAATGACCAATGACTAATGACTAATGACTAATGACTATTAGCTAAAATCGCGTAGCATCTTTTTCAGTTCGAGATTATGCATCTCTTCTTGTCCAATCATGCCGCGAGCGAATTCTTCAAGATAAATACTAGCATTGGTGACAGTTTCGAGCAGATTTTTATACAGATCCAATGCCTTTTTTTCGTGAGATAAGCTTTCTTCCAAGATATCCTTGACTTTATGCTGGTAAGTTTCTTCCATTGGGGCAATTTTCAGGGAGGGATGCCCATCTAAACCGGTGAGAATTTCTCCTACTTGTTCAGCATGAAGTAAAGACTCGCTTGCCTGTGCTTTGAAAAAAGCCACAATTGGAATACGGTTAGGGCCAGTCACCATCAAAGAATAATGTGTATAACGCACTACTCCTGCTAGTTCAAATTCCATGATGGCGTTCAGCAAGTCGATAGTCTTTTTATAGTCAAGTTCTTGCATCAGTTCTTAGTTCAAGTAACGAATGGAGTGTAATTAGGTAGAAGTTAGGAGTTAGGAGTGAGGAGTTGGAAGTCAAGAGTTAGCAAATCGGGATTCTTAACTCAGGACTCTTAATTCATAACCCCTAACTCTTAACGATTTCATCATTTTAAACTCCTTCGCATCAGCTTTCCATTAAAACAAAGTGTTATCGCTGTGCTTGGGTATTGGATTTGTCAACTACTTTTTGAGAGTTTTCTTCAATGGTTTTTACCAGCTTGGTGACATCATTAGGTGTTTTGACTGCTTTAGCTGGTGGGATGGCGGCGGGCCAAACTTTTATTAGTTCAGCAAAACTAGAATCGATCGCTTTGTACGCTTCGGGATCTGCTTGAGCTACTTGACTAGAAATTCCTTTGTATAAATCATTGGCGTAAACGACAAAACCACGGGAGTCTTGATACTCGATGGGCGCGGTTATTTTACCATTGGCGATCGCAGCGCCATATTCGGAGTTAGCTGAATCTAGCAGTTCGTTAATTACCTGTAGCACAAATCCTGGTTTTGAGCGTTGAGCTTCTGGCAAAGCTGCGATCGCTCCGTCAACTGCTTGCACTGAAGAAGTAAAATTAGTTTTAACTTTGCTATCCTTCGGACTAGATTTTACTAAATCTTGCAAACTCACTAATGTTGTCTTAAATTCTTTAACTTTACGCTCATTTAATTGGTCTTCTACATCAACATAAATTTCCTCAACTGGATGTCCAATATGAGGCTCTGCTTGTTTTGGCTGATTCTGATCTAGCAGTTCTTGTGCTACCAAAAGATGCCCTTTCATTAAGCCCAATTTACTCATGTAGTCAACATCTTTTGCCTCACCCGTGAGTGCCACTTCTTGAACACCAACCTGGTCTTTAATTTGGTCAAATTGTTCTTGAGTAATTACTTTTTTAGTAACTAAATCTTCAGGGCTGCCATAAGGACGACCTGCCTGGATTTTGTTAGATAATGCTGGAACACCTAGTTTGGCTTCAAACTTATCTAATTCTGACAAAATAGCAGTGTTAATGTTAATTTTTTCTTTGCTAGCGTGACCACTATGACTGTTATTACTTACTGCCTCTGTAGCTGGAGTACTAACAACTGGTGCTGATGGATTTTCTGCGGTTGGTGTACTGCTACAGGAACTCAAGGTAACTATTAAGGCTGCTGCTGCTGTTAAACAGACATAACGAAGTTTTATCATTCTTGCTCCTCACAAAACTAAAAAAGTATTAATTGAAACATTTCAAACTATTAGTAGAAGCTAGTTTGTTTGACACGTTGTAGTAGACTTTACTTTGACATATAATGACAGTTTTTATCAACTAGTTGAACTAAAATTTTAAGAAATTAATGACAAATTATTTATTTAAGACTTTTTAACAGTATTTTGAGAGTTGCTCTCAGTAAGTACTTCAAATTGACCCATGCAACCGTTTTCTGCGATCGCATCCTGATGGGGATGGAACATATACTTACCTGGGTAGCGAAAAGCAAATTCCAAGATGTGCCTTTCCGCTACACCCATCGTAATCACATCAGTTTTCTCGCTAGGAGTCATACTCATGCCATAGCGATAGACATCAAAGAAGTTGGCATGGAGATGAAAAGTCACTGCTGGATCGTATTCAATGATGTTGAGGACATACAGCCTAATCAACTGATCTTTGTAAATAGGAATGGGATTATGCATGTAATAGTGCGGCAGACCATTGAAGGCATAATAATCATTATGGCTATCATCATTCACGTCATACCCACCCATCACTAGTACAATCTCATCAGCCGGGGGACGGGGAGTAGGTGGATCGATGATAAACATCCCGTACAGTCCCTTGGCAATGTGACGGGTGACTGGTTCAATATGGCAGTGGTACAGGTGTACACCATAAGGTTCGGCATCAAATTCATAAATTGTGGCACTACCATTGCTGATAGGGCGAACACCATCCATTTCCGCCGGATGAACCCCATGAAAATGCAAAGAGTGAGAATGTCCCGCGTTATTGAGAAATAGTATCCGAATACGATCGCCCTGTTTTGCCCGTAGCGTTGGGCCTGGTATGCGACCATTTAAGTCCCAGATGTTGTAAGAGACAGCACTATTGAGCTTTATGATGGAAGTACCAGCAGTTAGCTGAAATTCACGGATAGTCCGCCCATTTTCTTGCTTTACCGTCCCATAATCAAAATCCCTTAACATCTTCATCGGGTTAGTAACATCGTCTGGTGCTTCCATGTTGAATGGTGGCACTTTGACGATTGACTGGCTTTGTAGATTTAGCATCTGCCAAAGTCCAGCTGCACCAGTCACTCCAGCACCTGCTAGTCCCAGCTTCAATAATTGACGGCGGCTCCAAGGCTTTCCGTTACCTAGAGCGAAGTTGTTGGGCATGACATTTAGTTACGGTTAGCACCAAAAAAGAGTTGCAAAAGATTTGCAATTGCTTTTAAAGCTTAGAGGAATTAATAATTATTGTCAATAATTTGATAGTGCTTAAAAACTGTTATTTAGGTTGCTAAATCTAGATCAAGCTAGAATCAGTCTTGAAAAATTTTAGCCAACCTTGTTTTATTTCAACGGTATTATTACGTTTGTTTTTTGTATAAATTATGTTTGGCAAAAACTAACTGTTTTATACCTATTCCTGATATGCTTATTGCTTCAGCAATACCTATAGTACAAACAATGAGTATAATAGCATCTTAGATATAGACACAAGCAAGCAAATATCGGTAATCAGTAGTGTATTTAATTGGCTTAGAGATAACATAAATTACATTTCAAGGAATTTTGGATGCTTGGTAACATGAGCATTTTTGATTTTTAAATTTAATCTGTTACCTTCGTGTTATCAGCTTTGAAAATGCCGTTATTCAAATCCATGTGTCATTATTTTGTTATTTGTATGGATTTTATGTGGAGATTTCTACTTCCTGATGAGCCGATGTTCAAAGGATAGTATAGTATTCACTAAAGTCAAATTACACAATACATTTGATACACACTTGTCAAAGACAAAGTTGATCGTATATCTTTTTCCAATCAAGTGGCATCATGCCTTTTGATTGATAAATTACCCAAATTAATTATCGGAGGTCAAAAATGACTACTTTTTCTCAGATGTCAGTATTGCAGAAAACCGCAGGTATTACCTTATCTAAGCCTGTGCAGGTAACACTTTATATGCTGCTATCTTCTTTAGTTATCTGGACTGTTTTGTTCTCCACCTATCCTGCGGTTCATAACACAGCACACTCAGCGCGTCACCATACATTAGGCGTTGCATGTCACTAAATTATCATAATCCCAAGATTTTTTAGGTGAATGAAAAACTTTGCTAGTTAACATAACAAAGTTACAACGCTAAAATATCGCAGGTTTCGCACCAGTGTTTTTGCTTGGAAATAACTTTTAGGTAATGTAGAGATGCTTTTTTCATCTCCACATTACCTTAACTGTATTTTTGATAATGTCTGAATTTATGAATAATTCTTTTACTTAGTAATAAGAATGTGGAGTAAATTTCATCCACTGCTATTAAGCTTTACAGCGATTTTCAAGTAAATATACCATACGTCAGGAGCGTAGATATTGCACCCCTACTACGACAGATGTGGTTCATATACATGAAAACTGCTTTAAGTTGTAAAAAGTACAAAAATTTCACATTTACCGTAAGTTTTTATGAAAAAATATCGACTTTTTGGGATTATCAGTGCTGTTTGCATCACCTTGTCAATTCTTTATTCTTTTGTAGGTAATTCCCAAACTCCTACATCCAGAGTGCTACTTTCTACCAACCCACCTTTAGAACGTATTCTTCCCTTTGAAGCAGAGGCAGAAAAACCACAATCTCCTGTTACCCTGACGTTACAAGCTGTTGATGCTGCTGGTAAACATTTAGAAAATACCAAAATTAGCTTACAAATTCTAACACCACCACGTAATCCTTGGTTAACAACAGATTTCCCTATTGTTGAAGGAACAAAATTGCTGGAAATAGATGCTAATGCACCTGATGGTAAGTTAGAAATTCAGCAAATGTTACCTATTCGTGGTAAATACAAACTACTGGTGAATGTTTCACCTTTAGTAACAAATGCTTTTGCTCCATATCAGCAAACTTTAAATCTGAATGTCCACGAAAATCCAACCAAATATAAATATTTTGTGGTTATCGCAGCTATTTTACTATCACTTGGATTGTTAGGTGGTTGGGTTATCGGCGGACAAGGAGAACTACAACAAGGAGAAATTGCGCCACAGTCAGTACGCCTTTTATTAAGTGCATTGACAGTAGTGGCTATAGTAACCCTATTAGTTATCAATATTAGTGCAGAAGTTGCAGAAGCTCATGGCAGTGAACACCATCCAAGTAGTACCGAAGTAATTGCACCATCATCTCAGAAATCTCAGGGATTGGAAATTAGCCTTGACGGAGATAAAAACGCAACTGTCGGAAAACTTGCGAATTTAGAACTACAACTGAAAGATACAGCAAGTGGACAACCGATCACTGATGTAGCGTTGCAAGTGAAAGCGATCGCCACAGAACATAATTTAACAGTCTTTGACTACAAAGGTATTCCCGACAAGCAAGGTAAGTTAACATGGCAAGAACAGTTTTTTGATGGTTCACCCCACAAAATCGAGGTGGAAGCAACTCCTCTACCTGGATCTAACCGTCAATTTGCACCAGTAAAAGTAGCGCAAGAAGTTGAAGTTGAAGCGATCGCACCACCAATTTATATCCGATTAATTGGTTTATTCTACTTTACAGCCTTCGTCGGCATTGGTATGGCGATTGGGTTGCTAATACAGCACCGACGAACACCACAAGCAAGGGAAAATTAGCAATATCCAGTGCTTTAGTGAGACGCTATCACCTACTCGTACAGAATTCATACTGAATTCTGACTGGAGGTGAAGCGTCTCTATCTCCGCCCTTAAGTTCTGAATTCTTCTTAGAAAAGTTTTTCTTCTGATTGTAACGGCTATACACTTGATTAATTTTAAATTTTTAAAATCTGGTTTAAAGACTGCTAATGTACTTCATAAATCTGCAATATGCGCTATAGTTCTATATTTATGATCGACAGACAATCATTACTTGCAAAATATTTTCCTCCTATTTGGCTTCGATTTTTAATCATTATTTTATTGATATTAGGCATATTTTTTCGCTTCGCCTATCTGGATAGAAAAGTCTACTGGCATGATGAAGCTTATACCTCATTAAGAATTTCTGGTTACACTAAGACGGAATTTGTTCAACAAGTGTTTAATGGGCGTGTGTTTGCTGTTGGAGATATACAAAAATATCAACAGCCTAATTCTGAAAAAGGTTTCATAAATACAATCAACTCTTTGGCAGTGGAGGATGCCCAGCATCCTCCACTTTATTACGTGATGGTTAGATTATGGATGCAGTTTTTTGGCAACTCAGTAGCGATTACGAGAAGCTTGTCAGCCATAATTAGCTTAATAGCTTTTCCTTGCATTTATTGGCTGTGCTTAGAGTTATTTGAGTCACCTATAACAGCATGGATAAGCGTAGCCCTTCTAACAGTCTCGCCCTTACATGTGCTGTACGCCCAAGAAGCAAGGGAGTTTGGTTTGTGGATGGTGACTACCTTGCTAGAGAGTGCTGTACTGCTGCGAGCAATAAAACTGGGTAGCAAGAAGCTTTGGGGGATTTATGCAGTAACAGTGGCACTAGGACTGTACACCTTTTTGTTTTCTGGGTTGCTAGCGATCGCCTACGGTATTTATGTATTTGCCATCGAGCGCTTTCGATTCACCAAAACTGTTAAAGCTTATCTAATAGCAACTAGTGTTGGGTTTTTAGCTTTCGTTCCTTGGATTTTAAATATTATTAACAGCTTGTCTGAAATTCAACGCACAACAATCAGCGCTCAAACCAGGCAATCTGTTTCAGTTTTGATTTCTGGTTGGATTAGTAATATTAGCTGTTTATTTGCTGATTTTTGGCGCTACGAACAATTTTTTCCAGATTTGAATTTGCCAGTTTTGCGCTGGGGTCGATTTTTAATTCCCTTCCTACTAATCTTGGTAATATACTCATTCTTATTTCTTTATCGTCACGCAGGAACACGAGTTTGGTTATTTGTTTTTATATTAAGTGGAGTACCTGCTTTAGCTTTCATATTGCCTGATTTGATTATTGGAGGTAAGGTTAGTCTGCGAGCTAGATATGTCATTCCGTGCTATGTAGGCATTCAGCTAGCTGTTCCTTACTTGCTGGCATCTCAAATTTTTACTTCTAAGTTAATAGCCCAGAAATTTTGGCAATTAGTAGTGGTAGTAGTAATTTCTAGTGGAATTGTATCTTGTGCTGTCAGTTCTCAAGCTGAGTCGTGGTGGAATAAAAGCAGCCCTGCCAATCCTCAAATAGCTCGCATCATTAATAAAGCTAATAATCCACTATTAATTAGTAGTACTTATTCTCTAAATATTGGCGATATAATGTCTCTCATTCATCTGCTAGATCAGAAAGTGCAGATGCAATTGGTAATTGAACCAAGCCTGCCAAATATTCCTAATAGTTTCAGTGAGGTATTTTTGTATAATCCTTCTAAGAAATTTAGATATGAACTTGAAAGGAAATACAAACTAGTCGATGTTTTCCAGTATAGTAGGCTGTGGCGGCTAGAACAGAAAGGTAGTTAAATTTTCTCTAGCTGGGATTCTCCAGAACTTGGCGTATTTATTAAGTAAAATTTTATTATTTACCAGATTATAAAATTAAAATTTACTGAGAAATTAAGAAATAATGCTGACAAAAATTGCTGTTGAAAAAATTCTTGAGCGTGCCTTGATGGGGTATGACTTATCTCCTCAAGAGGGAGTGGTATTGCTGCAACAAACTGAGCCAGAGGCGATCGCAGCAATTCGTACTACATCAGACACACTCCGCCACACCCAAGCAGGCGATACGGTTACATACATAATTAACCGTAATATCAACTTTACTAATATTTGTGAGCAGCACTGTAGTTTTTGTGCATTCCGTCGAGATGATGGTGATGTCGGTGCATACTGGTTAGATTCGGCGCAAATTTTGGAAAAGGCAACAGATGCAGTGCGACGGGGTGCAACAGAAATCTGTATGCAGGGTGGGTTAAATCCACAAGCGCAGATAAATGGTAAATCTTTGCCCTACTATCTCAAGGTAGTGGAAACCATCAAACAGGAATTTCCGCAGATTCATCTCCATGCTTTTTCTCCCCAGGAAGTGGAATTTATCGCCAGACTTGATGGACTTGAATATGCCGATGTAATTATTGCTTTGCGTGATGCTGGCGTTGGCTCAATGCCAGGAACAGCAGCAGAAGTATTAGACGATGAAGTAAGGCGGATATTGTGTCCAGAGAAGATTAATACAGCAACTTGGCTAGAAATTGTCAGCACCGCTCATAAATTAGGCTTACATACCACTAGCACCATGTTATCTGGGCATATTGAAACCCACGAGCAGCAAATTGGACATTTAGAAAAATTGCGATCGCTCCAAAAAACTGCCATCAATCAGGGATATCCCGCAAAAATCACAGAGTTTATTTTATTACCCTTTGTTGGTCAAGAAGCGCCCAAACCCTTACGTCGCCGTGTTGGACGCGATCAACCAGTTTTAAGCGATGCGCTGCTGCTAGGCGCTGTGGCGCGGATTTACTTGGGTAATTGGATTCCCAACCATCAGCAGAGTTGGGTAAAACTGGGGCTTGCAGGTGCAACTGAAGCCCTAGTTTGGGGTTGCAACGATATCGGTGGCACCTTGATGGAGGAGCATATCACCACAATGGCGGGTGCTTTGGGTGGTACATGTATGGAAGTGGAAACTTTAGAAACTGCGATCGCTTCTTTAGGAAGACCTTACCAACAACGAGACACTCTTTATCAGAAAATTAGGAGTTAGGAAAAAATTCCTCTTCAATCTCCTTAGTCTGTATTCTCTGTGCCTCCGTGGTTAAATAAATTGCTTTTCAACCGCAAAGGCACAGAGCGCTCAAAGAGAAAAAACAGATTTTACAAGTCAGCTTAAAAAAGCTAATCTTCAACGCTTAACTGATTTCTTTGCGTTGTCTCCATAGAGAGACAGTTAACATCAAGCCCATAAAAGATAACAAGCCAAAATTTGTATTTGGCTCTGGTACTGCATCGATATCAGAAATTTCTAACCCTGGTAACTTTTTAGTACCTTCCTTCACCGCACCCTGTAATAAATCGGGATTTAACCCCAACGCATCTAGAGCAGTAACAGCTATTTGAGTTGTTTTTACCGCCTGTGTTTGGATTGTACCTTTGAGTCCAGAAGCTAAAATCCCGCTAGCAGCAATCAATCCAACATGGGTATCGTCATCTGAAAAACCCCCATGTTCAGCCCTTTTTGTACTATCTGAAATCACATATCCAGGGTTCAATTTGATAATAAAATCTGGTGTCCGGTCATCTGACAAAGGATTACCAAAACCTGCTTGTTGTAATGCGCTACCAGATAAAATCTCATTAATCGCCGGATTTTTGAGATTTTTTAAAAGAGTTGTCGCAGTATCAGCTTGGCTTTGATCTGCAAGCCAAAACAACCCAATATCATCTTGTGTTGCATGATTTACGGTAATCCCAGCTTTTTCTAAAACATCTGTAAATGTGTTTTCGGAAATCAGGGTAGCTGTTCCTTGACGGGGACTTTGACCGTGTTTTGCTGTCAATACCACTAATGTTGAATCAAACAAATTTTGTTGCTTCAATGCATTAACTATGTTTCCGATACTAGCGTCTGTATGTTCTAAAGCATTAATTAATCCTGGTGAAGGTGTTCCATCACTAGCAATCCCACCATTACTACTAGCATCTTTCTGAGCGACACTAAGAGCTTGAAAATTCATGCCAAAAATAGCAGGAGTTCCCGGAGTAGTAATTCCTTGAGAATCTTTACCAGCTATTTGGTTTAAAAGCGCATTTACCTTCAAATCATCATAAGCCTCTGTAAGGCTAGTGCTTTTAGTTGTCGTTTTAAATGTGAGATTGCTAGGATTTTGGGCTGTTGATCGATCGACTAATTTGCCATTTTCCAAAGCTACTTTAGCATTGATTTCTGGAGCATAAAAGTCGTCAATTCCCTTGCCTGAAGGCCCATTAGCAAAGTCATAGGCAGGATGTTTATCAATAAATGCCGTGTGTAAACCAGCATCGTGAGCTACCTCAAAAATTGTATTAACATTCAGGTAGTTATGAGGATAAATGGGTTTTCCTGTGCTATCTACTGGCAACTTACTTGGATCAATGCTACCTTTCCCAAAATCACCACCTCCACTAATAAGATTTGGGTTTTTATCAATACTTTCATCAAATAGAACTCCAGTACCAGCAGGACTCCCGATTTGACTTAATAATGAGCGACTATATGAATTGTCATAATAAACCCCCGTAGTTTTTGGACTTGCTCCTGTTAGATAGTTCAATTCACCAGGAAAAGAATCGGAGGGTGTACTAGTAAAGGCATTAGTGTAAGTAACACCATTTGCTTGCAAATTATTAATATTTGGTAAGTAAGGTTGAAGCAAAGGATCGTTGATGTCAGCATCATGCAGTCCATCAACTGATAAGAGTAATACATGTTGGTAAAGGCTGGCTGCTGTTGCTGCTGAGTTATTAAATTGTAAAAATGTCTGCCCTGTTAAAATAACTGTGCTAAAAATTACTGTTTTGAAAACAGTAGGTAGATGAGAATTGCTAAATCGAGTCATTCTATTTATTTCCTTTGCTGATAAAGTACCCTATGTATTGTTTTAGGCTTGTTTGTGGTTATTTGCGTTATGAATCAACGCCAATTAACCTTTATAGAGCCGAATATGACTAAGCTAAAACAATACGAAAATTTGTGAATACGCTTGATTAAAAAGGTATTTGGTTACTAAATAGCAAAAGTTTTAATTCCTCTATTTGTCGTTACCTCTATTGAAGTAAGCATTTAATTTAGGAATTTATCATTTGATGAATCAGCTTGATTGGTATTGCATATTTTGAACGCTCATACGAAACATTAATCAGATAAGATTAAGCTCAAGTTAAGAATATATGATAAAAAAGATTAAGACTAACCTTGTAGGTAAGATAACCCCCGTTCGTATTAGAAAGCCTTAATAATTTAGAGATGGAGTATTATGAGAATTTTGCTAGTTGAAGATGACGATCGCATTGCCCAACCATTAGCCGAGTTTTTAAGAAGACAACACCATATTGTAGATATAACAACCGACGGTTTAGCAGCTTGGAAATGGTCGCAATCAGCATTACATGAGCTAATTTTATTAGATTTAATGCTTCCTAAATTAGATGGAATCACTCTATGTAAGCGTTTACGCGCTGCTTCATCTAATGTTCTTATTTTAATGCTGACGGCACGAGATACAACAGGCGACAAAATTATAGGACTCGATGCTGGTGCTGATGATTACTTGGTTAAGCCATTTGAATTAAAAGAGTTAGCAGCACGCATCAGAGCTTTAGCTCGAAGAACTCCAGAAATTCGTCCCCAGATTTTAATCCACGGTGATTTGCAACTAGACCCAGCAACTCAACAGGTTACTTATGCAGGAAACATCATATTATTAACTCCTAAAGAATATATGATATTAGAATACTTTTTGAGAAACCCAAATCAAGTTATCACTCGTTCGGCAATTCTTGAGAAACTATGGGATTTTGATAAATCTTCGGGAGAAGGAAGTATTAAAACTCATATTACAAATTTGCGGAATAAACTGAGAGCATCTGGAAGTTCGGAAGACTTGATTGAAAATATCTATGGCATTGGTTATCGTCTAGGAAGCAAGTAAAATGATTTAAGATAAAATCGTCATTTTTTAAATAAAAATTAACCATTTTATAGCAAAAATAATGTGTTTCAAAGAATTAGATATCGTTTGTTGTTGTCTTACTTAGTTGTGTTCGCATCACTGCTGGGAATATTTGCGATCGCAGTCCGATTTGCTTTCACACGTAGTCTGACTGAACAAATCACAGATAAACTCACAGCCATAGGGAAAGGTGCATCTGCAAATGTAGAGTTTGAAAAAGGTCGCCTAACTATTGAAAGTGACTTTCGTCCACAAGACTTAATTGCTTCTCATCAAGCATTACAGTGGTTTGATAGTCAAGGAAACTTGATTACGCAACAAGGAAAAACTGTTTTAACTTTACCTTTTTTACCAAACAAAATAGTACAAGTTCAGACTGGTAAAATTCCTATTCAAGCAGTAACTGTACCAATTATTGCTAGCGATAATGGTGAGCTTGTTGGGTATGTGAGAGTTAGTCAATCTTTAGATGAATTTGATGAAACCCTGCAAAAGCTGGACTGGGGATTAGGTGGTGGGATTATTATAACTTTGGTTCTGAGTGGTATTGGCGGAATTTTACTAACTCGTCAAGCAATGCAACCCATTGAAGAGAGTTTTGCAAGGCTTAAACAATTTACTGCTGATGCTTCCCATGAACTGCGTAGTCCGTTAATGGCTATCAAAATTAATGCTGAGTTACCGCTAGAATATCCAGAAGAAATAGGCCCAAAAGATGCAGAAAAGTTTCGGGCGATCGCCAACGCTACTAACCAGATGACTCGCCTCACAGAAGACTTATTGATGTTAGCACGCACTGATAGAGTTTCCAATCAGGATAGAGATACTCTCGATTTAACTTCAATATTAGAGAACCTAATCCAACTGTATAAACCTCAAGCTGAAGCCAAACAAATTAATTTGAAAATTCAATTAATTGCTAATATTCAGCTAATAGGTGATTCCGTTCAATTAATGCGACTGTTTACTAATTTAATTGAAAATGCACTCTACTACACACCATCAGGAGGCGTAGTTGAAATTAAAACTAGTCGTGTTGGTTCCCAGCTTTATGTCAACCTACAAGATACAGGTGTCGGAATTGCACCAGAGGATATTGACAAGGTTTTTGAGCGTTTTTGGCGAGCAGATAAATCTCGTTCTTATTGGTTAGGTGGTTCTGGTTTAGGGCTAGCGATCGCTCAAACTATTGCTCAAAATCACGGTGGATTAATTAGTGTTACCAGTCAATTAGGAGTTGGTAGTTGTTTTACTGTGCGTTTACCAACTTCTTGACAATGTAATTTTACTTTCCTTACTTAGCATCATCATTGGTTTCGCGATCGCCATCACTAGTTTCTTTAACTTGAATACTACTCTTGGGACGAGTGGCTTCATTCTTCTCATCTTGTTGATTGGCATTTTCAACATAGAGAACTTTGCCGTTACCAGCATCTACTGTAACTTCTTGCTGACCAATTTCTACAGCATAAATTAAGTTGCCATCTTCATTTTCGAGTTTGATGCTTTTGGCTTTACCTCGCACCGATGCTTCACTTGCTTGCTGTGCTTGTTGTGCTGTAATTTTAGCTAGCGGTTGCAGTTTTGCCGCTTCTTGTGCATCGTCGTTGGTTTCACCGTCTCCATCACTGGCTTCAGCAACTTGGATAGCACTATGATGCTGACGCGCAATTGCTACGAAAGATTGTGGTTGTTTTGCAGAAACAACTCTCGACAATCCAGCAAATCCCAAAGTACCAACAAAAGCTGCTGTCAAAATAATTTTTGTTGAAGTCTTCATACTTGTAAAATCCTTTGAAGTCTGGGTTTGTATTTTCATAGTAGGTAATAAAAGTCAAGAAATAGTCAAGATTGGTTTTAAGTTAACAAATTTAATATCAAGTGGTGAAATTAATTTTTAATGATAAATTTCAGTTATTCCTAGTGCCTATATTAGGAGAAAATTACTTTTTCAATAAAATCTTGACTATTTCTTGACTTTTGCTGTGTAAAGTATAATCACTCAGCAATTTCTGACAACACAGGTAACTTTAAGATGTGATGAAATCTCATTTCTATGGAAAAATCCAGAAGGAGAAAGATTATGAATAAGATTTTAAACAGGGTTCCAGAGGTTACAATTTACTTCTGGATTATTAAGGTTTTGGCAACCACAGTAGGTGAAACCGCAGCAGATTTTCTGTCAGCAACCCTGAACCTTGGTTTAGGCATTACATCTTACATTATGAGCAGCGTGTTATTGATTGCGCTGTTGAATCAGTTTAAGCTTAAACGTTATGTTCCAGCAAGTTTCTGGTTTGTGGTCGTTTTGATAAGTATCGTTGGCACACTGATTACTGATAGATTAGTAGACGAGCTTGGAGTTAGCTTGATGACAACTACTGTAATTTTTAGTGTTTCCTTATTGGTAGTGTTTGGGCTCTGGTATTCAAACGAAAAGACATTAGCCATGCACTCCATCAATACAGCTAAAAGAGAGCTTTTTTATTGGGTAGCTGTTTTGTTTACGTTTGCCTTGGGCACTGCAACAGGAGACCTATTAGCAGAGTATTTACGACTGGGCTATGCACAATCATCACTGATATTTGGCGCTTCAATTGCAATTATAGCGAGCGCTTATTATTACTTGTGGATGAATGCAGTTTTGGCATTCTGGTTAGCTTACATATTGACTCGTCCACTTGGAGCATCTATAGGTGATTTACTATCCCAATCTGCTACAAATGGAGGCTTTGGTTTTGGTACGGTCGGAACCAGTATGCTTTTTCTGTCTATAATCGCGAGTCTGGTTATTTACTTAAGCCTTAAGCAGAAGAAACCAGCCTTATTGCCGATTGACCGACAAGATTGAGAAGGCAATTGATCGGTTTCTGAACTTGGATGTCTTTCTGTTTGTGACCTAGCAATTTGGTAGTAATTTGCGATCGCAGCAACAGTCAGTATTTCTCTAGGATGACTTACTATTTTTTATTGTGAAAAAGAAATGAACAAAGTTGCAAAAGTCACAATTTTCTTTTGGATCATGAAGATCATCGCCACGACCCTCGGCGAAACGGCAGGTGACTTTATATCAATGTCTCTTGGACTGGGCTATTACGTAGCCTTTGCCATAACGTTCGCCATTCTAGCTATTCTCCTGTTTTTTCAAATTCAATCCGATAGATATCGTCCAGTTCTTTATTGGACAGCCATCATCGCGACAACCACAGCCGGAACCGAAGTTTCAGACCTGATGGATCGATCTCTTGGGCTTGGCTATGCACTGGGATCGCTTATTCTGGTAGCCAGTCTTCTGAGCGTTCTTAGCATCTGGTATTACCGCGATCGGGATCTGAGTGTTTATCCGATCGTGAAGAAAGATGCAGAGACCACCTACTGGCTGGCTGTCGTATTCTCCAACAGTTTAGGAACAGCCTTTGGTGACTTTCTGACAAGCAACTTGGGACTAAGTTATATCCAGGGAGCATTTGTAACAGCCAGCGTCATTGGTGTTGTCATCGCCCTTCACTACGTAACAAAGTTGAGCGATATCCTCCTATTCTGGCTTGCGTTCATCTTCACACGTCCCTTCGGAGCTACCTTCGGTGATTTTCTGACAAAACCAGTAAAAAATGGTGGTCTATCACTGCCAAGGGGGTATGCTTCGGCGATCGCCTTTATACTGCTGGCAGTTGTGCTATTCTTTTCCGTGCGAAAGGAGAAAAAAGTGCGTCACCCAATTGAGTGATGCGTTTAAGCATAATGAATAAAATTAAAGTATGATTCGAAAAATTTCTAACTTTTGGTTACGTCATATACATCCTCGTTTAGCTCCCTTAATTGCGACAATTGGTATTGTTGGACTTACTAGTTGTCTTCTCATCCTTTTTGTTTTAGCACAACTGGCTGAAGAGGTTTTAGAGCGAGATGCTTTTAGATTTGATACTACTTTTCTGTTATGGCTACATCAGTTTGCCAATCCAAATTTAGATAATTTAATGCTGTTTATTACAAATCTTGGTAATCCTACTACAGTGGTTATCGTTGTCGGCATTAATCTACTATTACTTTGGTGGCGACGTTATCGAGAAGAAGCAAGATTTTTTCTACTTGCTTGCCTGGGAGCATTCATTTTAAATACAGGGCTAAAGTTATTTTTTTCTAAACCTCGCCCGGAACTCTGGCATCAATTAATTTCTGAAAAATCTTTTAGTTTTCCTAGCGGTCATGCACTTGGCTCTATGGTGCTTTATGGTTTTATTGCTCACGAATTGGCAACTCATTATCCTCGTTTTGCCAAGTTGATTTACAGTTTGACAGTTATTTTAATTGCTGCTATTGGTATTAGCCGCTTATATTTAGGAGTCCATTGGCCCACAGACATAATTGCAGGTTATGGAGTCGGCTTTTTGTGGCTGATAATATGTATTACGATGCTGAAAGTGCAGAGATTGAGGCAAGGGAAGTCAGTTGATTAAATAGTCTCAACCTCTCATTATATAAATCTAACTCACAAGCTACTATTTTCCATAGACTGAAAACTTTTACTCTCACTGTAAGGCAATACGCTTGGGTTAAGGCTTTACTCTTTGTCAAAGTGAATTTTTTTAACAAACTGCAAAGGACGCAAAGGACACGAAGAAAGAGAAGAAATAGAATAAAAAATGCTTAACTGAACTGTATTGCACTATAAGGTAGTAAGCCCAAAACGAGAGCATTACCCCTTCTGAGTATTTTGTTGAATCGGCGATTGAAATCCCTACTCACCAACTGTCACAGGAATTTTGTCAAGAGTCTAAGCGAAAAATCTGCACCCAGTTGGTAATCGAAAAGCTACCGCCTCAACAAGTAAATTTAAGTGTATTGCTGTACTCATACGGCGAAGCAAACTATGCGCGTAGCGTCTGGTAGAGAAGCCATGACTATGATAATTATCCAATCAGATTTTTTAATCATCTAATTTTTTGCCCAAGATGCTTGTAAATGAACGCCTTTTAGGGAATGAAATAGCCATTACCAACTTCCTACTCCCCATTCAATTGATCCCCAAGTTACCAATCCAAGATAGGATGGACGTTGATTTACGTATTCTTTTAATTAATGCATATGAAGCGCTATTGGTCGCGTTTGCTTGCGCTGGTTTTGGTTGTGTCTATCGGCTTAATGGGCTGTTCTGGCAGTCCAGATAGTTTGACTGGGGATTATCGCCAAGATACCTTAGCTGTGGTCAATGTTATGAGACAGGCTCTGAATCTATCACAAGATTCATCAGACAAAACAGCAGTTCAAGCAGAAGCGCGTCAGAAAATTAATGACTTTTCGGCTCGCTATCAGCGAGTTAACTCTGTTTCTGGTCTTGGTTCCTTTACAACCATGCGGACAGCCCTTAATTCCCTGGCTGGACACTACAGTTCTTACCCAAATCGTCCCGTACCCGAAAAACTCAAAAATCGTTTAGAAAAGGAATTACAGCAGGTTGAGGCAGCGCTAAAGCGTGGCGGTTAACTTTTAGACTAAGCGAAAAAACATCTAATTTGCATAACCAAATCAAATATAACTCTTGTGTGGTAGGCCGAAAAGCCCACCCAGCTTATGCAATTTAAATGTGAAACAGCTTATTATCTATTCAATCATCAAGAATCAAGAGTCAAAAGTTTTGACTCTTGATTACCTTTTAAATTTTTCACTAAAAATTGTTTAAATCCGCAGTCCAAAATTCAACTTACTTTGTATCCATCCAATTTTCACCGACACGCACCTCTACCAACAACGGCACGCTCAACTGAACTGCGTTTTCCATCACCGACTTAATTTGCGGTTGTAATTCTTCCCACTCATCAGGGGGAATTTCAAATACTAATTCATCGTGTACTTGCAACAACAAACGCGCCTGATAGTTCTTCAAAACCTCATGCAGTCTTACCATTGCAATTTTGATAATATCAGCGTTAGAACCTTGAATTGGTGCATTAGCCGCCGAGCGTAGTAAACCCGCATCATAAGGGCCCAAATTCTTCAATTTACTCAGATCAATATCTTCTGGGTTGCTGCCTTTTAATTTGCGTAAACTGTTATTAGTAAAATCAAAGTAACGACGACGACCGAGAATAGTTTCTACATAACCTAGAGCGATCGCTTCTTTTTTTACTTGCTCCAAATATGCAAAAACTTTAGGATATCGTTCATTAAACCGCTTAATGAACTCGTTGGCAATGTTCTTATCTATCCCTGTTGAGCGCGAAAATCTTAAAGAACCCATTCCATAAATCACGCCAAAATTAATAGTTTTTGCTATTCCTCGTTCTTCTGAGGTTATATTTTCTTTTTCAAATACTAACCGCGCGGTAACAGTGTGAACATCTTCATTTTGCTGATATGCTTGCACTAATATTGGCTCTTGACTCAAATGAGCCAAAATCCGCAATTCAATTTGTGAGTAATCAGCAGCCACCATTAACCAACCAGCTTCAGGCAAAAAGGCCTTCCGAATTTGGCGACTAAAAGCTGTACGAATCGGGATATTTTGTAAATTTGGATTAGAAGAAGATAACCTACCGGTTGATGTTGCTGCTTGATTAAAATCAGTATGCACCCTCTGGGTATCTGGACGCACCAATGCAGGTAAGGCATCAACATAAGTAGATTTTAATTTAGATAGAGTCCGATACTCAATGATCGCCTCAACAAAACCACTTTTATCATCTTCTTGGAGTTTTTCTAGTGTGGCTGCGTCTGTAGAGAAGCCAGTTTGAATTTTACGAGAATGTTTGGTACTTAACCCCAACTTTTCAAACAAGATTTGGCTTAACTGCTTAGGGGAACCTAAGTTAAAATTTTCCCCAGCTATTTCAGTTGCTTCTTCTTTTAACCTGGCTAACTCAGTTTCTAAATGCTGCGAAAGTTCTTTTAAATAAGCCGAATTAATGCGGACACCCGTGTATTCCATTTCGGCTAAAACTGCTTCTAGTGGCTGTTCAACTTCCACTAATAGCTTAGACAAAGTTGGAATTTTATCCAGTTCCTCACGCAATTTTGGTACTAAGCCAAAGGTAGAATAAGCATCCATACCGCAGTAATCTGCAACAGAGGGAATATCTATATCAGCGATGGTTTTGCCTTTAGGAACTAAATCTAAGTAACTTTTTGCTATTAATCCCAAATATCGCTGCCCTAAATCCATCAAATTATGACTTGAATCTGGATTTAGAATGTAACTTGCCAGCATGGGATCAAACACTACTCCTGCCAAATTAATCCCTTGACACTTTAAAACTAAGCGATCAAATTTAGCATTCTGTAAAGCTTTAGGATAATCAGCGCTTTCAAGAATTGGGCGTAATGCTTCTAGTACCAAATCTTTATGCAAATTTTCTCCAGTTTTATGCCCCAGAGGAATATACGCTACCTCATCTGGTTGCATTCCCCAACAGCAACCAATTCCTACTAACTCAGCATCTCTTGGTTCTAAAGCGGTAGTTTCAGTATCCCAAGCAACGGGAATATCTGGGGTGGTGAATGTTTGTAAAAGTTTCACTAACTCAGTTAGTTTGGCTTCGGTGTTGATGATGCGTGGTGTAATAGGAGAAGTAGATTGTTGTGGAACTGCTGCTGTATCACTAGCGCTGAAAAACCACAAATCATTATCTTCATCATCCTTCAATTCTGAGTTAGGAGCAGTTATGTCTGTTTTGGCTTCTTGCTTTTCTTCAATTTTGCCACCAAAACGTTGTTGAAGGTCGTTGATTTTCCCTAAAAAAGACTTGAATTCTAACTTTTCTAAAATTGGAGATAAGACGCTTGTATCAAATCCTTTTAATTTACAATCTTCTAAATTAATTTCTATAGGAACATCTAAAACTATGGTTGCCAAATAACGAGACTTATCGGCATCTTCTTTACCACTTGCCAGTTTTTTCTGAGTTGCGCCTTTAATTTCATCTAATGCAGCATAAATATTGTCAAGGGAACCATAGGTATTTAGCAGTTGTACTGCTGTCTTTTCTCCAATTCCTTTAACTCCAGGAATATTATCTGATTTATCTCCACAAAGAGCTTTGAAATCGATAATTTGTGAAGGTAAAACGCCCATCTTCTCTTTGACTTGTTCTGCTTCAAATTCCGTAATGCTATTTGTAGAGCGTTTTATGGCATCTGGGCTAAAATTCAGAACAGTGATTTCTTTGTCAGAGTCGATCAGTTGAAATAAATCGCGATCGCCAGTCAGAATCTTCACCTTATACCCAGCAGCAGTTACTCGCTGCGCTAGGGTTCCCAAAACATCATCCGCCTCGAAACCAGGGGCAGTGAAAATTGGTAGATTAAAGCCATTCAGTAACTCATGCAGGTTTGCTAAGTCGGGAATGAAGTCTTCTGGCGTTTCTTTGCGATCGGCTTTATAAGTCTCGTCAGCTTCATGGCGAAAAGTGGCCTCACCCAAATCAAAAGCGATCGCCATTGCTTGAGGCTGTTGTGTTGCCATTACTTCCAGCAGGCACTTCACAAAACCAAAACATATACTCGTAGGAATGCCTGCTTTAGTACGCAGTCCTCCATCTCGCCCTTTGGCGAAAGCAAAGTATGAACGATAAGCCAGCGAGTGTCCATCTACAAGGATGAACGTGGGGCGTGTTGCAGTTACAGAAGTGATTTCAGACATAGCCTTATTTTAGCCAGAAGCTTTGTCACATAGTTAGCAATTTCCAATCCTTGTTCAGCTTGGCTTTGGCGATAATAGCGTACTTTATTCAGTGCAAATTATTTTATAAATTATTTAAAGTATGATTTTATGCATAAAAATTCTAAGTATTTACAGTTTTAGTACGGAAGCCCAGTAGAATAACTTTTACTAAGGATACTACCCTAATTAAGTACGTGAGTATCAACATAGTAAACAAGTCCCCAACTTTTCAGCAGAAATCTGGGATCTATACTCTTGAGCGTTTTATGTTTAATTAGATAGACCTAGCTTACTTCTTAGGAACCACAAACACTCCATAGTAGACTACCACTATACAAAGCCTCTCTTCTTTAATAAAACTTTATATATACCGATCATGAACTATACTTTCCGAAGGGGCTTGAATATAAAAGCTTTACATAAAGTTACGTGTATTTATCAAGCCTACAAGTAAAGTTTCAGAGTTAGAAAGTAAGTTAGTAATCCCGTAATGATTCGTTTTAGAAAAAATCTTTCATCATGAAAACAAAATTATTGAACACTCTGGCGGCTGCCACAACGTTGGCAGGAATAGTTGCAACATCTAGCGCAGCTAATGCAGCTTCTCTCTCGTACACTAGTTCCATTGATTACGATTTGACAGATATCACTGATGCACCTCTGAGCGTCCAACAATTTGACTCATCTCTAGGCACACTCACAGGTGTGACAATAGGATTTACTGGCGACATCCTGGGAGATGCAGGTTTTGAAAATACGGGTAAAAGCTCGGCCAATATAACAGTAAATCTTGCCAGTCAACTCAGTTTAGAACTAAATAATCAGTCTCTATTTACACTCAATCCACAAAATAGCTTCAGTTACGAAGTTGGTCAATTTGACAACATCATTAATTTTGGTGGTACATCTGGAAAGACTGTTTCTGGACTAACTGCCACACAATCTGGTACTCAATCTTTCACTAATACCCAATTCTTGCAGTCTTTCATTGGTAATAGCAACATAGACTTTTTGTTCTCAGCTTCAGCTAATTCAGTAGTTTCAGGTTCGGGCAACATAGCATCTTATGTTCAAACGCTTGCCAAAGCAAATATCAAAGTAACTTATGACTACGATGATGTTAAATCGATACCTGAACCCTCTGCCACACTTGGAGTTGGTTTAATTGCTGGGCTTTGTCTGTTGTCACAACGCAAAAAAAGCTGGAGCAAAGGGTAAAATTTATAGGCTTTTTTGAATAGGTGGTTTTTCTTATATTATCTATCCATCAGGCTTTCTAATTTAAATGAAAAACCCCGATTTTTTCGAGAATCGGGGTTTTTTGTTGTGATTATTATCGAGAATTTTGAATATAAAAAAACTATAGCAATCTAAAATCATGTGATTCAGCATCCTCATGTTAAAAAAGTTAGGTTGACTAAAGAACCCAATTTTTGCTATTACTGCCCACTGGTCGCTAGAGCCTGTTAACCTCTTACTGGAACTTAAAATCTAGGAAATTATGCAGAAAGCATCTGCCACCCATTTGGCATCTACCGATTATCAGGCTGCTGCAAAAGACATTAAACTACTAGTTTTGGATATAGACGGTACGATCGCAGGACACTCTAACACCATCAGCGCAGGTGTAAAGCAAGCTATTGTGGCAGTCCAAGCACGAGGAATTCCAGTGGCGATCGCTACAGGTAGAATGTACCGTTCAGCCTTGCGTTTTCACCAAGACATCGGCTCTACATTACCATTAATGGCCTATCAAGGAGCCTGGATTCAAGATCCAATTACTCAAAAAATTCATCGCCATTGGCCTGTTTCCAGGGAAATGGCTCATCAACTACTCGACTATTTTGAACAGCCTGAGTTGCGATCGCTCCTATCTGTCCACTTTTACATCAACGATCAGCTATACGTCCGTGAGTTAACCAGAGAAACCCAAATTTATGCAGAACGTTCTGGTATTACTCCGATTCCCGTTGGTGATTTGCGCCAAAGCTTAACGAATGAACCGACAAAAATTCTCGCTTTATCTGATGACACAGATTTAATCGATCAGTTATTGGGGAATTTGCGCCGCCGATACACACCTGCTGAACTTTATCTCACGACATCCGTTGCTACCTTCTTTGAAGCAACTAACGCCTCTGTGAATAAAGGAACTGCTGTGCGTTACCTAGCCGAAGAATTGCTGGGATTACAGATAGCCAATGTTATGGCGATTGGTGATAACTTCAATGATGTAGAAATGCTAGAGTCTGTTGGACTTGGTATAGCTATGGGCAACGCACCCGAAGGAGTCCAAGCGATCGCGCAGTGGGTAGCTCCTAGTGTAGAGGAAGACGGAGCAGCAGTAGCAATTGAAAAGTTTTTGCTGTAATGAGGACACTTTTTCAAGCCTAAACCCTATAAATCAGAAAGGACACCGACGACTGGCCGTGTTTCGTCTCGGTGCCCTAGCTGGTTCGCTCCTCACACACCTGCTAATGTAGCCGAGGTGATGCATTGAGTCAATAGCTATTATAAAAGTTTTTATTTGTGCCTAAGCGACCTTACCGATTTATAACTCCAAGGGTGCAAAAACACCCAAGTTTTCTTCTAGTACGTATCTTAATACTGACTGAGTAGCCATAAGTAATCCGAGTCTGGCTTGTGCTAACTCTGGCAATGTAACTTTCACCTCACCCCAAATCCGGCAATTAGACCAGAAGTGTTCAAAAGCTTGACTCAAATTCAGCGCTAATTTTTCCCATTTCACAGAACCGTTAATATCAGGGGACTCTATGTTGTCTACTACTTGTATTAACTCGGCAATTAAACGACGCTCACCTGGATGATTTAGTCGTAATGTTTCATCACCGTTGAGCCAAGGTAGAGGGTTAGGAGAAATAACATCCCAAAAACCTTGACTAGTATTTGTAACAGGTTGTTTAAGTTTAATCAATCCTTCTCGGTGAGCCAGCAATACCAGCGAACAGCAACGTGCATGGGCGTGCTGAACAGCAAACAAATTGGGCACAAAAGGCAGAGGGGCAAGGGGCAGGGGGCAAGGGGGAGAATTAAAAATAACCTCTTTCCCCCCTGCTCCCTGCTCCCTGCTCCCCTGCCCTCTTCCCACTTCCATCTCCCCCTCTTCCCCCGAACTCCCGACTACGAGACTTTGTAACCAAGTTGCTAAGGTCGAGTGAGTCAATTCAAAATGTATCCAGCCAGGGGGAACAATTTGGATGGTAAAAACGTCACCACAAGTCCTTGATAAATCAGATGCGATCGCACTAGCAAGCTCCATAGCTTTTCGATTCTGAGATTTTGACAGTTGCAGAGACACACTTGAGGTATATAAAACTCTATTTTCATCTCTATCTTTATGTAGATGAATTTTTTTATCTTTTATGCATCCATTTTCTGCGTTATAAGTATCAATGCTTAGTGATTTTATTAAATAACTGTACAATAACTGCTTTATTGACTTATTTTTGCTAGCTGGTAATTTATAATGCACGTAATATTATTTAAACAACCATGTAAGATATATTTGTTAATTTTATGTCATCTATCTTGCGGTATAAATTGAATTTAGATGAAGAAAAATGAGAAGAGGATAAAATTTGATGAATAATCGATGAATAGTAAGTAAACTTTACTACCATCATTGTACAGTAGGAAGTATAACAAAAGAGTAGAGAGTAATTTGCTTTCTATTCTTTGGATTGGCTGGCGCTGTTAGGCGTTAAGCCTGCCTCGTCAACACAAAGACACTCCTTGCACCTTTTGATCACGTCTTTGTCTTCAGCCGAACGCTCTTTGTTACCTATGCAATCTCCATCCTCCTTTTCTGAGGCATCACGGCCTTTCTTAACTTGGCAACGAATTCTTGACTGGGCTCAAGAACACTATCGATGCCGTACCTTTAGCAAAGATGAGCGTATTCCAGCCCGGCCTGGATTGCTATATTTGGTGCAAAGGGGTGCGATCCGCATGGTAGGAACTGCCCAAGTTAGTGCAACAGCTAGTCAGCTAACGTCTCGACGAATCAACAGAACCCCAGAAGAAGCGTTCTTGGGTTTTGTGGGAGCGGGACAGCCATTTGAAATTGTTGCTCAGTCGCCATTTACACTCCAGGCTTACGCCCATGTTGACCAAACTGCGGTGCTGTGGATGTACTGGCATGACCTAGACAACTGGCCTCACTTCCGTCGTGAAGTTATGGATGCCTTTAGGTATCAGCACCAGCGTAAGCTGCTGTGGCTGAGTGCCTTGGGACAACGCCGTACAATTGATCGACTCTTAGGATTTCTCACATTGTTAATTGAGGAATATGGAGAGCCAGCAATGAGCGACACCGATCCTGATGTGATTCGCGGCTATTGTCTGCCTTTCCCCCTCACCCATGCCCAAATTGGTAGCGCGATTGGTTCGACTCGTGTCACCGTCACCCGCTTGATGGGTAAGCTGCGTCAACGCGGCTTAATCCTCACCCAAGGGGATAATTTAATTTGTTTGCCAGCAGAATCGATTAATAGAGCTGGTTAAAGCAGAGTTCAGAGCGGCGATTTCCGCCACTCTGCCTGAGTGTAATCCCAGGTGTCAGCGAATTTTGACAAATCCAGCTTGGGTAATCAATTCCTGTCCCTGCTCAGTCAGCAGTAAGTTGGCGTAAGCGACACCTGCTTGCTGCTCAGTCTGACCATTCTGTTTGACCACCACAAACAGATTGCGGGTAATCGGGTATTTTCCTGATTGAAAAGCCTCAATATTCAATTTGTTCCGTTTACCAGGACATTCAGACGGGAGGACAAATGTTTCTTGGTAAGGAGCAATATATTGCCCTTGTGTTCGCCCCAACGGTAAGGGTTTGATTGAACATTGAGGAATCACCTCTGGGGCAGAAGCGTAGTAAATACCACCAGAACTACCAGCCAATTTTTGCAAGGCTTGGGTGGTTGTGGAGATAAATTCCACATTGGGGCTAAAAGCTTGACCACCCAAGATGTCTTGGACAAAAAGTTCTACAGTACCGCCATCAGCAATGCGGCGAGAATAGGGCTTAATCGGAATATTGGGGCCACCCACCTGGCTCCAATTATTGATTTTGCCTGTGTAAATTGACTTTAATTGGTCTACAGTCAGTCCTGAGATTTTAAGGTTGGGGTTAACTGCGACTGCTAAACCATCAATAGCTACAGGAATTTGTTTCAAACTGAATCCACGCTGCTGGGCGCGGCTTAATTCCTGATCGAGAACTGGTCGGGAAGACTGGGCAAAGGCTAGTTGACCGTCTATCAGTGACTGAATGCCAGTACCAGAACCAGGAGATGCATTGCTGGGTTCTACATAACGCAGCCGAAACTCTGGTCGCGCCGCTTGAATTGGTGAATCAACTACCAAGCGAATCGGTGCCCAAGATGTACTACCTCCATAATTGAATAATCCTGTAGGAACATCTTGGATTGAGGCAAAAGTCTTGCCACTAGGTTGTTCTGATACAGCTTGTGGTGTTTTGGTGCTACCAGAATTAATTGTATTTAGCTCAACACCAGACTTTCTACTAAACCACCAAAAACCACCAGCTATTAACCCGGCTGTGATTAGGATGGATAAAACAAGAATAGTTGTTTCATTTTTTTGAGACATAGTAAATTACCCGCACGTCCATTCAATATAAGTGCTTAACTTAATAGGTGCTTGCTACTAGAGATTGTATTTGGCGGACGGGTATTTTGTTAGTGAATTATGACAAATCCTAACTTCTGAATTACCTACGGTTTTAGATATAGTAAATTTCCTTTGAATTATTTGTTAATTGATATTAGAATTTTTCCCTATAAAGCTCAATTTCTCATCTTGAGAGCTTTTTTAGGTTAACTATTGGTTAATTTTTAATTTTTATTGCTGATTAACGCACTGGCTCAAAGTCATAACCTGTGCGAGAGCGAGAACCAGGAACGATTTTTACAAGTTGGACTGGCGCATTGCGATCGCCTGATGCTAAAAATCGAATTGTACCAGAAGCGCCGGTGGCAGAGAAGTCAGAGGAAAAGAGTGCTTGTTGGACTCCAGAACGTGTGGGATTGCGTTTTAATGCGGCAATCAAAGCCACTGTAGCATCATAGCTGAGAACGCTTCGCCAACTCACATCACCACCCCATAGCTGCCGAGATTTCTGGGGGAAATCTGATTTAGGATCGCCGTCAATATGCCAGGGAACCGCCACTACCATCCCCACAGCTTGTTCTCTACCAATCTCTAAAGTTTTGGCGGTATAAACATCATCTCCTGCCAGCAGAGTTAACTTTTTTTGATTAATCTGAATTACTTGCAGCGCTTTATCGAGAGTTGCTGTATTAGCAGCTAACATCAACACTTCTGCACCTTGCTTAGTTGCTTGTTCTACACTTTTAGCCGCACTAAAATCTGCCTTGGATAAGTCAAATTCGCTGGATACCTGTCCACCTTCTAAAGAAACAGATGAAACAAATTCAGACTTTAAGGACTGGCTATAGTTACTCTGAGAATTAAAGAAAACCACTGCATTTTTTTTCTGCAAAGTTCTCACCATGTAGTTGGCTAAACTTCTCGCAGCCATAAAATCACTGGGAACCGTGCGAAAAACGTAGCGGCTAAAGTTAGAAATTTTGACAGATGTACTGGTAGGGGAAATAGCTACAAGTTGTCCAGAAGTATAAATAGTACCTGCGGCTAAGGTAGAATCGCTAGTAATGGGCCCAACTACACCTAATACTTCTGAATTGCTGACTAGGCTAGAAGCGATTTGCTTTGCTATTTCTGGATTGTCGTCATCATTAGCTATGCCTACCCTCAACTGTACTCCTTTGACTCCCCCAGAGGTATTAATTTCATTTTGGGCTTGAGCGATGCCACGTAAAATTTCTAAAGACGCATTGGGGTTAGTGCCTATTGCTACGGAAGCCACAATGGTGTAACTCTTGGAAGAGCCAATGCGGGCGTTATTAAGAAAGATCAGTGCTTCTGGATCATTACGGTTGAGTTTTAGGGAATCCGTGAAATTAGCGATCGCTTTATCATAACTTTTAGCAGCGATCGCCTGGACTCCTTCTTTTTTTGCAGCAGAAACCGCACCTGGAGTCAAAGTTTTGTCCCCAAAACTAATCCGATCTTGTAGGGATGGATTTTTGCCTGCTTCTGAACCTGGAATGAGGGTATTACCTATTTTGGCTCCAGAGCCATTAGTAAACCACCACACACCACCGCCAACTATTCCAACTGTCAGCAACAGAGCCAAGGTTAAAACTGCGGTTTCATTCTTTTGTGACATGAACAAATTTTAATAAAATAAAAATGTTTATTATTTGGCTAAATCTAGCTCATTTGATCATTTAATTCTGACAAATCCAGCCTTTTCGATCAGGTCTTGACTCTGAGGTGTCAGCAGCCAATTTGCATAAGCAACGCCTGCTTGCTGATCTGCTTGGCCATTCTGTTTAATAATTACAAATAAATTGCGGGTAATTGCATAATCTCCACTACGAAATGCCTGACTATTCAATTGATTACGTTTACTGGGACATTGAGATGGAGGTACAAACGGTTGTTGGTAAGGAGGGACAAATTGACTGCTTGTGCGTCCCAGTGGTATGGATTTAATAATACACTGAGGTACAATCTCTGGGGCAGAAGCATAGTAAATTCCCCCAGGATTTGCAGCTACTTTTCGTACTGCTTCAGTGGTCGTGTCAACGTAATTAACATTGGCACCAAACTTTTCTTTATTTAGAACATTTTCGACAAAGAATTCTACTGTACCCCCAGTTTCTTCATTGCGAGAGTAAACTTTAATGGGTAAATTTGGCCCACCTACCTGTTGCCAATTAGTAATTTTGCCCGTGTAGATGTCTTTGAGTTGAGCCACAGTTAAACCAGGGATGTTGAGATCGTGGTTGACAGCGATCGCAATTCCATCAATCGCTACTGGAATTTCTTTCAAACTAAATCCTTTTTGTTGAGCTTCGGCATTTTCTTCAGCCTTTACTGAACGAGAAGATTGAGAAAAAGCTAGTTGATTGTCTATCAACATCCGAATACCAGTTCCAGATCCTGCATTACCTGATGGAGGTTGAGTGTAACGTAAAATAAATCGAGGGCACTGGCTTTCTAGTACGGAGTCTACATCTTTACGAATGGGTGCCCAAGTTGTGCTACCACCATAGTTGAATGTCCCTTCTAAGAGGTTGGGCACGTTACATTTACTACTGATAAACTGGTTTATCGGATTATCTGTGTTGTTAGTCCCTGAAGATTTAGCAGCAGTTCCATTTAGCTGTGCCCACCGTTCCATAAAAAACCATAAGCCACTAAAGATTAAGCCAATGGTGATAACAGCAGCTAAGAAAAGACTAAGTGTTTCGTTTTTCTGAGACATAGGTGACTATTAGCACCAAAAGCTTTTTAAAGGATGAGAGATAATAATTTATAAATAAGCCGAAATATGGCTGTCAGTGAAATGGCTACCAATGCTGCTGCAACTGATAAAATGACCACTGCCTGAATGCCAAGACCCCCTTGTAAAAAGGGAATGAAAAAAATAATCGCAAAAGTAATTGTTGGAATAATTAATAAATCGAACTTTTCAATCCAGCGTCTGGTTTGGGCAAATACCAGTATTCCCAAAATTACACATACAACGCTTAAAGTAACTATTGGCGATTGTACTAGACTGAAGAGGGCGATCGCTATCAATGCCCCCTCAAATCCACTAAATGCCGCTCCACCCAACAATTCTAGTGTAGAAAACGCTGGTTGAGTTGGTGAAGTCTGGGAGACGACGGGATTAGAACTTTTAGGTGATTGTGGTGGAAGTGTTATAGAAGGCGAATTAAGCTGTGTAGGGGCTAGAGGCTGTGAGTAAAGTGCATCTAGAACTTCCTGCGCCGATTGAAAGCGCTGATTAGCAGCAGGTAACAGCATCTTATCTAAAATGTCAGCAAGGCGAGGATTGACATTTACTTGCTCCCGCCATTTCCACTGGTTGCTATAGGCATCAAATAGTTGAATTGCTTCTTGATTTGTTAATAAGGTAATAATAGTTACAGCTAAAGCGTATAAGTCTGTACATGGGAATACTTGCCCCCCAGACATCTGTTCAGGTGGTGCAAATCCCATAGAATAAATTCCTGTGGAAGAAGCAGCTCCTAGTGCAACATTTGTTACTTGCTTAACTGCGCCAAAATCTAAGAGGAAAAGTTTCCCATCACGACGGCGCATGATGTTAGAAGGTTTAATATCTCTGTGGATAATGCCTCGCTCGTGGACAAACTTTAGAACCTTCAGGATTTCTTGCAGCACCTCTAAGACTTGGTGTTCAGAAAATTTACCCTGTTGAACTAATTCTTCTTCTAAATTTTGCCCATCAATATATTCTTGTACTAAGTAAAAAAATTGGTCTTCCTGTCCTGATTGCGAACTATTAACTATCACTGGGAAGAAGGCAAACAGGTCAGGAATTTGTTCGTGATCGTTACCAAGTTGTGCTAGAACGTCTGCCTCTCTCTCAAACATTATCTGTGCTTGTTGCAGTTGAGTTGAGGTTAAATTACCCACTGGTTGAAACTGCTTAACCACGCATTGACGCATTCCTGGGATGCGGCGATCGCGTGCCAAAAATGCTGCTCCAAATCCACCCCTTCCCAGCAACTTCGTGGGTACATATCGACCATCTAACAGCAGTGGCATACCACACGTAGTACAGTATTTTTGCTGCGTTGTTTTCAGGGTTGTAATATCATCTAAATCAGCAAAATAGTTTTGTGGGCGTGGACAACGTGGACGAGTACAGTAAACTTCCATTTTCGTGATTAGTCATTAGTCATTGGTCATTTACAAAAAACAAAGGACTAATAACCTTAACTAATTTTAGATTTTAGATTTTAGATTTTGGAGTTAAGGAAAAATTTCCCATCCAAAATCTAAAATATTGGCTTTATACCCTTGAATTAATTCGTGGAGATGAATCAAATAATTTCATGATCTCAAGCTCCACTTTTCCTATGGGATCAATCCAAAATCTTAAATTTAAAATCCAAAATTGTGTTACCAGATTTTAGTCTTCGCCAGAGGAGGCGGGTATTGCTATATCCAATGTAGTTACCACGATGTTTTTTTGTGTAAATTTTAACACATCTTGACTCCATCCGGGGTTAGCAAACTGGGGCAAAATTTCTTGACTAAAGGCTTCTGCGGCCTTGGATCTATAGCGATTGGGATTAAAAATCAACCATAGCGTCCGTTTGACGACTACCCCTTCAATAGGGGTACGGTGCAGAACACCCATTTGTAACTCTTTAGCGATCGCACTTGTTGAAACAAAAGCAGCCCCTAAACCAGATTGCACAGCATTCTTAATTGCTTCAATGGAATTTAGTTCCATTTCAACCTTAAAACGTCTGGTATCAATTTCACAACGTCCTAGCACTTGGTCAATCACTTTGCGGATGGTCGATTGGGAATCTAGGGCAATGAATTGTAATTTATATAGGTCTTCTTTTTGGATTGTTTCAAGTTTAGCAAAAGGGTGAAAGACAGGTAAAATCAGCGCTAGTTCATCTTCTGCGTAGGACAGAACTTCCAAAGATTCTGATAGTTCACCAGGAATTTCACCGCCGATTATTGCCAGATCAACTTGTCCATTAGCGACACTCCAAGCAGTCCGCCGGGTAGAGTGGACGTGTAATTGCACTGCCACATCTGGATATTTTTGTCGGAACATTCCGATCATTCTAGGCAAAAGATAAGTGCCGGTGGTTTGAGAAGCACCGACAATTAACGTACCGCCTTGGAGATTTTGTAAATCTTCAATGGCGCGGCAGGTTTCTTGACACAGACTGAGGATTTTTTCACCGTAATTTAGGAGTAGATGTCCTGCTTCAGTTAATTGGGCACGTCGTCCCCCACGGTCGAATAAAGGGACATCTAGCTGCCGTTCGAGATTTTGGACTTGTAAGCTGACGGCAGGCTGGGAGACATAAAGACTATCGGCGGCACGCTTGAAGCTTCCTTCTTGTGCGATCGCTTTTAAAATCCGTAACTGATCTAAAGTGAAAGGAAGGTCAGACATAAGGCTCAACCCACAAACATTGAAAGGAGCGGATGCACACAACAAATAAACTTTGGCAGCAATCAGCCGCGTATGATTTGTTGCATATTAAACTTGAGGACTTGACTCGAAAAGGACAGTAGCACAACATCTTGACTAAAGTCTCCTTTGGAATACTTTGTGGTATTGGTTGTACTGAATTCAATTTTCTTTAAATTACTTCACCCGTCTATATGCTGCTGATTTCTTGGTTGACACCCAGTCATTTTGTCATACTGGGGTTACAAATAGTTTTTGCGATCGCTCACAGTGGAGGCGCTGCTTTGCGTCCTTGGGCAGAAAAATATATTGGCCCAAGGCTTTATCGCATTTTTTTTGCATTAGTCAGCCTACCGTTGGCTGTGATATTAATTATTTACTTTTTTGGGCACCGCTATGATGGTTTGCAACTTTGGCAGGTACAAGGAGTGCCAGGAGTACGAGAATTTGTTTGGCTGCTGTCAGCAATCTCGTTTTTGTTTTTATATCCTGCTACCTTCAATCTACTAGAAATTGCTGCCATTCAAAAGCCCCAAGTTCATCTCTACGAAACAGGAATTATTCGAATTACCCGTCATCCCCAGATGGTGGGACAAATAATCTGGTGTGTTGCCCATACCCTCTGGCTGGGTACTACCTTTACCCTTGTGACTTCCATCGGATTGGTGTTGCATCACTTGTTTGGGGTTTGGCATGGGGATCGCCGTCTAAGCGATCGCTATGGGGAAGCCTTTGAAATTGCCAAACAACGGACTTCAATTATTCCCTTTAAAGCAATTATTGACGGCCGTCAATCTATCTTATGGCAGGAATTTCTCCGCCCTTCCTATTTGGGAGTTGCCATTTTTATCGCTTTGCTTTGGTGGTCGCACCCTCTGTTGATGGAAGCAACTGGTAGAATAAAATGGGACATTTAAGCGATCCCCAATGTCAGCAAAAAATCCCAAATAGATTGGAATTTCCGCTTATCAATTGCTCCGAATCAATGTAGGATAAATTCAAACATCTATCAGTGGGGGTGCGTTTAGTCGGCTTAAGATTTTATATTGGTAGTTGAAGACCCGTTGTCTTTCCTTGGGAGTCAGTAGCAGATTCAGTGAAATCCCAGGCGGACAAAGCAATCAGGAGTCTAACATCCGAAAAAGCCACAGTGAGAATCGCAGTGGCTTTTTACGTCAGAGACACATTAACATGCTGAATTTTTGCCTAATTATTCTGTGTCCTGAGATTTGGTTCCTGAAAGCATCTATCGGCAGTTACTGACTTACCAATCCTTCACTTCAGTACTGATAGGTAGTTTGATATAAAAACCTTATAATCCAAGAGGCGTCATGGTGTTGTCGGTTAGTGAACGGACATTTACTCAAGAAGTTTTAGAATCACCTATTCCTGTTTTAGTTAACTTTGAAGCACCTTGGTGTGGCTTGTGTCGGATTATCCACCCACTGTTGTTGCAATTTCAAGCCCAATGTGGGGACGAAATTAAATTAGTTGGGGTTAACGCCGATCAAAATTTTAAATTGTCTACTACTTATAGGCTAAAGTCACTGCCAACTTTACTACTGATTCAAAATGGCACTGTTCGCCATCGCTTGGAAGGCTTTCGCGGCAGAGAAGATTTACGTCTAGCTTTAGAAGACATTAAAGCCAGCTACAGCAATTACGCGAAAATCTACAAGAGTCCAAAAACAGTGGACTTAGAGTGTCGATCAGCTTGATGAATATTGGGAATAGGGCATGGGGCATGGGGCATGGGGCATTGGACAAATGACTAATGACCAATGACAAATGACTAATGACTAATGACCAAATCTAAAACCATGCTTAATACCCCACCCAATCAGTCTTGGGTGGGTTATTTTATCCTAAAGGGTGTGTGTCACAATTATTAACAGTTTCGACACGCTAAATCAAGAATTCTAAAAGTAGGCGTCAGTGATGGAAGTAATCTATCAGTATGCCTGGCTGATTCCGGTGTTCCCTCTTTTTGGGGCAATGCTGGTCGGTCTAGGGTTAATCTCGTTGAATCAGGTGACAAACCGCCTACGGCAGCTTAACGCTGTGGTGATTATCTCCATGATGGCAGCAGCTATGGGGCTGTCGTTTGCCTTGTTATGGAGTCAAATTCAAGGACACGCGCCTTATCTCCGCACCTTTGAGTGGGCGGCGGCAGGTAATTTTCACCTGAGCATGGGCTACACTATTGACCACCTGACAGCCCTAATGCTGGTGATTGTCACAACGGTAGCCTGTTTAGTCATGGTTTACACCGATGGCTACATGGCTCACGATCCCGGCTACGTGAGGTTTTACGCCTATCTCAGTTTGTTTGGCTCCTCAATGTTAGGTCTGGTGGTCAGCCCCAACCTAGTACAGATTTATATATTCTGGGAACTGGTAGGGATGTGTTCCTACTTGCTGGTCGGCTTTTGGTACGATCGCAAGTCAGCAGCCGATGCCGCTCAAAAAGCGTTTGTGACCAACCGCGTCGGCGACTTTGGTCTATTACTCGGCATTCTAGGGCTATTCTGGGCAACAGGAAGCTTTGATTTTAATGTCATGGGCGATCGCCTCGCCGAACTCGTGCAATCAGGTTCGATCAGCAACTTCCTCGCTGTCCTGTTGGCGATTTTAGTTTTCTTAGGCCCAGTGGCGAAATCAGCCCAATTCCCCCTCCATGTCTGGTTGCCAGATGCAATGGAAGGCCCCACCCCCATTTCTGCCTTGATTCACGCGGCAACAATGGTGGCGGCTGGTGTTTTCCTAATTGCCCGGATGTACCCAGTATTTGAACACGTTCCAGCCGCAATGAACGTCATTGCCTATACTGGGGCGTTTACGGCGTTTTTGGGGGCAACCATTGCCATTACTCAAAACGACATCAAAAAGGGCTTGGCTTATTCCACCATTTCCCAACTTGGTTACATGGTGATGGCAATGGGAATAGGTTCCTACAGTGCTGGATTATTCCACCTAATGACCCACGCCTATTTTAAGGCGATGCTGTTCTTGGGTTCAGGTTCAGTAATTCATGGTATGGAAGGTGTCGTCGGTCACGACCCCGCCTTAGCGCAAGATATGCGGTTGATGGGTGGACTGCGGAAATATATGCCCGTCACCTCAATTACCTTTTTGATTGGTTGCTTGGCAATTTCTGGTATTCCGCCTTTTGCTGGTTTCTGGTCAAAAGATGAAATTTTAGGGAAGGCTTTTGAGGCTAACCCATTTCTCTGGTTGATTGGCTGGCTAACTGCCGGGATTACGGCTTTCTATATGTTTAGAATGTATTTCTCGACATTTGAAGGCGAATTTCGGGGTAATGACGAGAAAATCAAGCAAAAGCTCAAGAAGGCTGCGGCGACAATTGTCCTGGAATTAGAGTCAGGAGAACCAGTCCCGAATTTTGGGCCTGGGGCGATGAAGAAAGGAGAATTGGCGGCAACTAGCGAGCATCATGACTCCCATGACTCCCACGGGCATCACAGCGACTCGCCCCACGAATCCCCGTGGACAATGACGCTACCGTTGGCACTGTTGGCTGTGCCTTCGATTTTGATTGGTTTGGTGGGAACACCCTACGCCAATTATTTTGAAGAGTTTATCTTTCCTCCTAGCGAAACTCTCTCCGAAGTTATAGAAAAGGCTTCCGAGTTCAATGCGACGGAATTCTACATCATGGCGGGTGCCTCAGTCGGAATTTCTTTGATTGCGATTACCCTGGCTTCGCTGATGTATTTGCGCCGTAAAATTGACCCGGCTGCGATCGCTGCTCAAATCAAACCACTTTACGAGTTATCCCTCAACAAGTGGTACTTTGATGACATTTACCATCGGGTTTTTGTCCTCGGCTTGCGTCGCGTAGCTAGACAAGTTATGGAAGTTGACTTCCGCGTTGTTGATGGTGCTGTTAACCTCACAGGCTTTTTTACCCTTGTCAGCGGTGAAGGTCTGAAGTACCTAGAAAACGGTCGCGCTCAATTCTATGCCTTGATTGTGTTTGGGGCAGTTTTGGGCTTAGTGATTGTTTTTGGTGTTACCTGATTTTTATAGGGGTGGGCGACTGTCCGCCCCTAAATTTTTTAAGAGTCTAAATTAAACTCCTTTTTTTGCCTAATAGTTCAGTAATTTAATATACAGTCTCCTAGATTACTCAAAAACCTCCTAGTTCAGAAAAAGGCAGCGAATAGGTAAATGATTAAGAAGAAATACATTTACTGGCAAGATGATGATATGTGGTTAGGTTATATCGAAGAATATCCTGACTATTGGACTCAGGGTGAAACCGAAGAGGAGCTAAGAGAAAATCTACTCGATATTTACAGTGAATTAACAAGTGGAAATATCCAAAATATTCGTAGAGTTGCAGAACTTGAAGTTTCATAAAACGAAGAGATTTAATCAGTAAGCTTGAAGAAATGGGTTGTATCTTCGTTCGTCATGGTGGCAAACATGATTGGTATCAGAATCCAATAACAAAAATTTCTCAAGCTGTTCCCAGACATAGAGAAATCAAAGAGCAACTTGCAAAACATATTATTAAGATACTTAGTGATGAAGCTGGCTAATGCTTAGAATAAGAGGTAATTTTACTAGAGAGTTTAGATACTGACTATGACCCTTGAACAGCTTGAAGCCGAAGTTCTTGCACTTCCAAAAGATTCTCAAGTGATTTTATTAGCAAGATTACTAGAAAGATTGGGTCAAGAAAGTGGAATAGATAAAGAAATTGCGGCTAGTTGGGCTGAAGAAGCCCAGAAGCGTGATGAAGATATGAACACCAATCAAATTACTGGTATTCCGGCTGAAGAAGTGTTTCAACGAGTTCGTGCATCTTTACAATGACTGCTCATTGCCACGCAAAAATTTAGGAGTGGCTGCTACTTACTCCCTTCCTTCATTCATGTGATTTGTTTTCCTTCTAACCTCATTTTATCTAGACTTTTTATCACTTTTTTCAAAAACTTTCTCTGTAAAATATTACTTAAAAATTATCTAGAGATTAGTTTTTGATCCTGAAAATCACCTACATGACCTCGCTGTATAAGAAACCTATGCAATTGACTACAAATAAATCGAATAGTCTGTAAATTATCTTCAGTTAAATATTTGCCATGCATTACGCGATTACGTAAGTCGCGAGTTTCCCTAATTTTACCTATAAAGTTTACCTGGTCATAATTATCAAAAATATCTTGGAATGGTTTATTTGCTATATGTTTTGCATCTTCATCATCTATGATTTTTTGTAAGTCTTTAAAATCTAAATAAAAAATTGGATGTAATTCAAAATTATCATGTAACGAATTTGTAGTTTCATTTATTTTGTAATTATTAGCTTTTCTTACCAAGTTAATATCAATACCACCGTTATTCCACCAATGAGTACCATACTGAGAAATCATTACTTTAATAATTAATTCCCTAATAACATTTTCTAAGTCAAAGAAGAATGGAAAACTAGCTAAATTACGAGAACGACCGCATGAGCTATATACAAGCGTTAACTTACCAAAATAATTTTCTGCTTCTTCTTCAATTAAATCCTTCAGTTTATCAATATCAATATTTTGCAGAGATTCAATATCAAAATTTAATAATTTTGGTTGGGGGGAACATTCCCAATTAATATTAATAGTTAATTCATAATCAATTGCTAAATAAGCTTCAGCTATACGATAATTGTTAGATGGATTAATCCGAAACTTTCTATCGTATGTAGCCCCTAAAGCATCAAAATACTTTTTTATGCCCCAAATCATCGCGGAAAGTTTTACTCAAAAAATCCTTAAACACCCCACCTTTGACATCTGCTGAAGATTTTCGCAAACTCCAAGGCTGTAAACGCTTGACGATTTCCATTGTCGTGTGAGGCTTGAATTGCAGCACATCAGCCTCATTAAAAGCCAAACGCACACCCAAATCATCACCAAATTTTTTCGCTAGTGTTTCTCGTTCCCACTGCTTCGCTTTTTCAAAAGTGTCTCTGACTTGAACTAATAAACGTTCTGGGTCAGTTTCATTACTAACACTAAATACATAAGCCCGTGATTCTCCTGTTTGCTTTACCAAGTCAATTGTTGCCTCTTCGTCATACCACTTAGCAAACAAGAATTTAACCATTGCATCAACGGCTTCTTGTGGCTGCAAACCCTCGTTATCTCTCAGAATAGAGTGACAACCAGAACGCGTATCTCCCAAAACCTCCCGAAACCTATCACGGGTTAGGGGCGTGAGTCTGGTTTGAATCCCATCTGGTTCACTGGGATTAAGGATTACACTATAAGGACTGTGCTGTGCAGCTTCACGGGCGCTTTCGTATTTAGGTAAATCACCAATTATTTCTAACTTTCTTGGATAGTCAAGGTCACGACGATAAATTACTGTATGTTTACCACTGGTTAAAATGGCATAACGGGCAGATAGTGAAGCACTCATGTAAGCATTGAGTCGGTTAAGATGATCGACCCAACCTTCCCCCTCAGTCCCGCCAAATTTTTTACTTGCTTCCATAGCCTCCACCATAATGAAGGCTAGATCAAAATTACCTACAGAATCAGCATAACAGTAATCGTAAACTACAATGTCTACACGTCGTTGATAGCGTCGCCCACTTTGATAAGTTCCCTCGGCAAAATCTGAATTTAGTTCTAGTTCCATTGCCTCTAGTGGAACACCGTACTCTTCTACTAAAATCTGAAGCGCCCACATCGTCACAGGGTCTTCTGCTGGACGCACATAAGAACCATCAGCTTTAAATAACTTCTATAGATTTATATGCTGGCGATACTTCTGTGGTATGTTAGCCGGATTTTGGTAAGGATTAGTGAAATCAGAGAAAGGCATGAAGTTATTGCTATGGGAGACAGACTACATAGTAGATAAATGATATGTTATTCTGGGCAATCTCTTAAGAGAAAAATTAATATAAGCCTAAGAGTCAGCGAAATAAGCCCAAGATTCAGCGAAATAATAATTTTATCACTAATTATAATTTAAAAATAATTCATGTATGTATTGTGAAAATCTAGTTTTCTCCCGTCATGCTATCCAACAAATGTTTTATCGTCGCATCAGTCAAAAAGAAGTAAAAACTGCTATTTCTTATGGAGAAGTGATAGAAGAAAATCCTGATGATACACCCTATCCCAGTTATCTAATATTGTATTTTATAGAAGGTAAACCGATTCATGTTGTATTTTCCTACGATGAAGCTACAGATACAGGATATGTAGTAACAGCTTATATTCCTGATACTAATATTTGGTTAGATGGTTTTACAACTAGGAGATAAAGATGATGAGATGCGTAATTTGTAAGCATGGAGAAACTAAACCTGGCTTAGTAACTGTGACATTAGAAAGAGATGAATGTATTATTGTCTTGAAAAAAGTTCCAGCAGAGATTTGTGATAACTGTGGTGAATATTATTTGAGTGATGCAGTTACAGAACAGGTTTTAGAAAAAGCAGAGTCAGCTATTAATAATGGAGCAGAATTGGAGATTATTAGATATGCAGCTTAGTGTTATTATTTACTTCTCTGTTACCATGCATGAAGCTGATGATATAGATATTGTTTAGTCAGAGTTTTGAGACGGCGCTTATAGGGAGGTGTAAAGCGAACTTCTGCCATAAATCTAGGCTTCGATATCGTCCCAAAGGTCTGAAACTGGAAAAGTTTGTCCTACTGCTGCTTGTCGCACAGACTCTTGCAGATCGGCTAATATTTGTGCTTTTGGCTCTTGTTCATCAATCCAAGCTAAACCACTGACGTTATCAGAATTTATGGAACTTATAAGTTGTTGCCAAAGTTCTACAGGGACGAGTACATCTGTTGTTTCTCCATTTACGTTGGTCACATAGCGAATCTGACTTTCAATTTGTGCGATTATCATTATGTTTAGTTCTCCTGTGATGCTTTTTTATATCGAATCAACACTAAACAGCATCTTGTATTTTTAGAGATGTGGTAGGCTACACGTAGACGCAGAGCGGCTTGTCGTAGACATCGCACCGCTAAAATTCTAGTTTACCAACTTTTTTAGGGTACATTTTTGACTTGACTGGGAGTATCACAATCTACATTCCGCACGCCCAAAGGTCAAAAGAGACTCCCAACAGAAGAAACGGGGGATTGCCAATTTAATTAAATCAACCTAACGAGGAAGACGAAATCCCCAAAAAGCTGTTACTTAATAACTAGTGACTTTTTGCCAAACATGATTTTGATAGCAGACGAATTGTGATGAATATAGCTAATTTTCCGTGGCTGACGACGATTATTCTGTTTCCGATAGCCGCGTCGCTACTTCTTCCCGTCATTCCTGATAAAGAAGGCAAAACAGTGCGCTGGTACTCCCTTATTGTGGGGCTGATAGATTTTGCACTAATTGTTTATGCTTTTTATACTGGGTATGATTTCTCCAATCCAGATTTGCAGTTGGTGGAAAGTTACCCCTGGGTACCACAAATGGGTTTGAATTGGTCAGTAGGGGCAGATGGCTTATCCATGCCCCTAATTATTTTGACTGGATTCATTACCACGCTGGCGATTTTAGCAGCTTGGCCTGTCACCTTCAAGCCCAAGCTATTTTACTTCTTGATTTTGGCGATGTATGGCGGTCAGATTGCCGTGTTCGCCGTCCAGGATATGCTGTTATTTTTCCTGGTGTGGGAACTGGAACTAGTACCGATATACTTCCTGCTGTCGATTTGGGGAGGTAAAAGGCGGCAATATGCAGCGACCAAATTCATTTTATACACTGCTGGCGGTTCGCTGTTTATTTTGCTGTCTGCCCTGACAATGGGATTTTACGGCGATACGGTGACGTTCGACATGAGAGCGATCGCCTTAAAAGATTTCGCCCTGAATTTCCAACTAGCCCTCTATGCTGGCTTCCTAATTGCCTACGCCGTCAAGTTGCCGATTATTCCTTTGCACACCTGGCTACCTGATGCCCACGGTGAAGCTACAGCCCCTGTACACATGCTATTAGCAGGTATTCTCCTGAAAATGGGCGGTTACGCCTTAGTTCGGATGAATGCTCAAATGCTCCCCGATGCCCACGCTTATTTTGCACCAGTGTTGGTGGTTTTGGGGGTAGTTAATATCATCTACGCTGCCTTGACATCCTTTGCCCAGCGCAACCTGAAGCGAAAAATTGCCTACTCCTCAATTTCTCATATGGGCTTTGTGATGATTGGTATTGCCTCCTTCACCGATTTGGGATTGAGTGGAGCGGTGTTACAAATGGTTTCCCACGGGTTAATTGGGGCGAGTTTGTTCTTCCTGGTTGGCGCAACTTACGATCGCACCCACACCCTGATGTTGGATGAAATGGGCGGTGTCGCTAAGAGAATGCCGAAAATTTTCGCTATGTTCACTACCTGTTCGATGGCTTCTTTGGCATTGCCAGGGATGAGCGGTTTCGTAGCAGAATTAATGGTATTTGTGGGCTTTGCTACTAGCGATGCTTATAGCTCTACCTTCAAAGTTATTGTGGTGTTTTTGATGGCAGTTGGAGTGATTTTAACTCCGATTTATCTGCTGTCGATGTTGCGAGAAATTTTCTACGGTAAAGAGAACGAGGAATTAGTTTCTCACCAAGCTTTAATAGATGCTGAACCCCGTGAAGTATTTATCATTGCCTGTTTGTTAATTCCAATTATTGGTATTGGTTTCTATCCAAAATTGCTGACTCAGATGTATGACGCGACAACGGTACAATTGACAGCAAGATTGCGTGATTCCGTGCCGACATTAGCACAGCAAAAAGAAGAAACACTAAAGGTTTCTTTGAGTGCGCCGGAAATTGGTAATTAGTTGCGATCGCTAGTTTAGTTTTAATATTGATTGCTTTGAGGGCAGGTTTTATACTTGCCCTTTTTGTTACTCATTCGTAACTTTTTATGGGCAAGGTAAAAACTAAATCATTGAACTGATTTAAAAAATCCTGTATAGGGTTAAGTGAATTTTTATAAAAATAGATTTTAAGCTGATTGATTTGTTTGCAACCACTTAAGCAAATCTTCCATACCAGTAAAATCTAACAAAGCTTCGCCAAGGGTTTCTAATTGATTTAAAGAAAGAGATTGGATGCGCTCTTGCAATTCTGGTGATAATTCTCCCACTCGTCTTTGTAGTAACCTTAAAATAAGCTGTTGTTCACCTTCTTTTTTACCTTCTTGTTTGCCTTCTTGTTTGCCTTCTTGTTTTCCGCGCTCGTAGCCAATGCGCTCACCTGTAGTTACATATCTCATAGTTCGCTCCTGCTCAAATTGTTTAAACTCTTCCCAAAACTGATTTTCTAATGCCTTTGGTAATATCATAACCCAATCGATAAATCTATACAGGTTGCGAATATCCTGCTCTTCTAAACCTAAATCATAGAGCCTACGAATCAAGCTAAATTTCCATATTTTGCGTTGTTCTGGTGATGAGCGTGTCTGTTGTGTTTTCAAATGCGCCATGACAACGGTTGCAAATGGATTATCGCTATTTTCTAACTCGTCAAATCGATTTTCGTAATCCAAAAGTTTAATACTGCCAAACTCAAAATTTAAGCGAGTATTGGGATAATTGTAACTATAATTGCTTGGCCTCCATTCGCGGTTTGGATCGCAGAGAATTGCAAGGCTAATTGCTGGTCGATCAAAGCGGTCAAATATACGAAAGTTGTAGGTAAACATCCGCTTGGCAAAGTTATCTTCTTTTTGTGCTTGAATTTCAACATGGATTAATAACTAAAGTTCTTCCCCTTGGATTTGCCAAACTTTGACTAATTGATCGGCATATCTCTTACCCTGTTCGGCTTCACGAGCTATTTGTTGGAATTCTTTATCTAGAAATTCGTAGGGACGTTCCCAATCAATTAATGCAGAAGTTTCTGGAAAAAAGAAATGCATTGCTTGGGGAAAATAAGCTTCTATAATTTCTTTCCAAGGGCTATCAAAATCAGCGCGGTTGCTATAATTATTCATATCATTTTCCATTGGTCCAGAGTAACATCAAACTCTGGATAGACTAGCGGTACTTGTAGTAGCTAGTGTACTACTTTGAGAAATCGGAATCTCAACCCAAAATTCTGCTCCCCGTCCTGGTTCCGAAATACACCAGATAGCTCCATTGTGTTTTTCTGTGACAATCTGAGCGCTAATTGCCAATCCTAATCCTGTGCCTTTACCTGCGGGTTTTGTGGTAAAGAAAGGGTCAAATAATCGTTGCTTAACTGCTGGGGTTATGCCAGCACCATTATCTGCAATTTGTATAGTTATACGATCTGGGTTGCGTAACTGAGTACGAATTACAATTTGGCTGGGGTTAGGTTCTATGTCTTCAAGAGTTCGCTGACTGTTATAACTATCTAGGGCATCAATGGCATTACTGATGAGATTCATAAATACCTGATTGAGTTGTCCAGCATAGCAATCTACTAAAGGGATATCACCGTATTCTTTGACTATTTCAATTCCGGTATTTCCAGACGTTTGTTTGAGGCGATTTTGTAAAATCAGTAGTGTGCTATCAATACCTTCGTGAATGTTGACAGGCTTCATATCCGCTTCGTCAAGTCGAGAAAAATTCCGCAAGGATAGAACTATTTCACGAATGCGATTAGCTCCCATTTTCATTGAAGTTAGGAGTTTAGGTAGATCCTCAGCCATAAAGTCAAGGTCGATCGCTTCTATATAAGCTTGTACTTCATGTGTTGGATTAGCATAGGACTTTTGATAGAGTTCTACCAGTTCCAACAAGCCCAGCGTATATTCATTTACATGGGTCAGATTACCGTAGATAAAGTTAACTGGGTTATTGATTTCGTGAGCTACCCCAGCTACTAATTGACCTAAACTCGACATTTTTTCAGTTTGAATTAGTTGAGCTTGGGTCTGTTTGAGATTGTGCAGTACGTGGTTGAGTTGTTCTGCTTGAGTAGTTGCAGCAGCAGTCGCAGCGCGGCTTTGATTATACAATTGCGCCTGGTCAATGGCGATCGCTAACTGGTCAGCTACGCCTCTAATCAGTTCCACCTCTTCATCACTCCAAGAACGCAGCGCCCTAGTATGTTCGCAGACAATCACACCCAAGCGACCTGACTGAGTTTGAACCGAAACTGTTAGGAGAGACTTAAAACCCAATGTCACTAGTAAATTCCGACTCTTGAAATCAAGCCATGGATCTGTTGCAATGTCATCAAAGCAAAGCAAATTCCCTTGCACAATAGCCTCACTCAGTGCTTCCACATTCTGGATAGGAGAACAACCTAAAGGTTCTGGCAAGTCGGGAGCGCAAGCTTGTTGACTGAGTTCAAAACTAGTAGATTCATCTTCTTGATGACACCAAAAAAACTGGCATCGATCAATCTGTAGCAGTTCCCGAACTTCAACTACTACTGTACTCAAAATCGTATTTAGATCCAGCGAGTTGCGAATTTGACTAGATAAACGAGTTTTAAGAATTTTTTCCCGTTCAACTAGCTTTCGTAACTCAGTTTCAGACTGCTTTAACTCTAGCTGGGCCATCTGACGATTGACACTAGCTTTTGCTAGTAGCCAAGAACCAATGCCAATGAGTCCTATTAACCCAGCATATAGAAGTAGCAATTGGCTCAAAAATCGGTTTGATTTGGCCATCAACATCTCTGGCGATACCCATGAGACAATCTTCCAATAATAGGATTTGGTATCAATTTGATTTTGGCTTGGTGCAAAAGCCTGTCCTGCCCCTGTACTAGATTTTTGTCCTTCAAGAAGTGGATAAACTGTAGTAAAAGTGAACATTCCCTCAGCAGTTTGGAATTGTCCCGATTCTTTTTGAGAAATTTGCTGCCATGCTTGAGGAAAAGTTTTGCCAAAAGTGTGGTTTTTGCGATTAGGAAACATAAATCCCCATTCATCCTCAGATTTAGCCCCTTTTAACCAATAACCATCAGCATTCAGCAGCATTCCCTGACTAGGTACGTTAGCGAAAGCTTGATTAAAATTATCCAGCAGTTTAGCACCGAAATAATTTAACACTAAGTAAGCCGTGGGAAAAATTTATAAGTATGTAACAAAAAATTAAGCAGAAGAATTGGAGTTAAATCTTATACGCTGTGTACTATATTTTCCCTTCTCTG
>NZ_JACJSH010000159.1:0-1569 GCF_014698055.1 Nostoc sp. FACHB-133 | reverse complement strand
CGACCGACCTAGGTTAGACCAACTTACTATCTATTTAACTGTGTGTTTTTCGATATGTAAGGGGTGTAGGTCTCCCTAAAAAGGAGGTGATCCAGCCACACCTTCCGGTACGGCTACCTTGTTACGACTTCACCCCAGTCACCAGTCCTGCCTTAGGCATCCTCCTCCCCGAAAGGTTGGAGTAATGACTTCGGGCACTACCAGCTTCCATGGTGTGACGGGCGGTGTGTACAAGGCCCGGGAACGAATTCACTGCAGTATGCTGACCTGCAATTACTAGCGATTCCTCCTTCACGCAGGCGAGTTGCAGCCTGCGATCTGAACTGAGCTCCGGTTTACGGGATTTGCTTGCATTCGCATGCTTGCTGCCCTCTGTCCGGAGCATTGTAGTACGTGTGTAGCCCAAGGCGTAAGGGGCATGCTGACTTGACGTCATCCCCACCTTCCTCCGGTTTGTCACCGGCAGTCTCTCTAGAGTGCCCAACTTAATGCTGGCAACTAAAAACGAGGGTTGCGCTCGTTGCGGGACTTAACCCAACATCTCACGACACGAGCTGACGACAGCCATGCACCACCTGTGTTCGCGCTCCCGAAGGCACTCCCAGCTTTCACCAGGATTCGCGACATGTCAAGCCTTGGTAAGGTTCTTCGCGTTGCATCGAATTAAACCACATACTCCACCGCTTGTGCGGGCCCCCGTCAATTCCTTTGAGTTTCACCGTTGCCGGCGTACTCCCCAGGCGGGATACTTAACGCGTTAGCTACGGCACGGCTCGGGTCGATACAAGCCACGCCTAGTATCCATCGTTTACGGCTAGGACTACTGGGGTATCTAATCCCATTCGCTCCCCTAGCTTTCGTCCCTCAGTGTCAGTTACGGCCTAGCAGAGCGCCTTCGCCACCGGTGTTCTTCCTGATCTCTACGCATTTCACCGCTACACCAGGAATTCCCTCTGCCCCGAACGTACTCTAGCTATGTAGTTTCCACTGCTTTTATCTAGTTGAGCTAGACTCTTTAACAGCAGACTTACATTGCCACCTGCGGACGCTTTACGCCCAATCATTCCGGATAACGCTTGCATCCTCCGTATTACCGCGGCTGCTGGCACGGAGTTAGCCGATGCTTATTCCTCAGGTACCGTCATTGTGTTCTTCCCTGAGAAAAGAGGTTTACGACCCAAGAGCCTTCCTCCCTCACGCGGTATTGCTCCGTCAGGCTTTCGCCCATTGCGGAAAATTCCCCACTGCTGCCTCCCGTAGGAGTCTGGGCCGTGTCTCAGTCCCAGTGTGGCTGATCGTCCTCTCAGACCAGCTACTGATCGTCGCCTAGGTAGTCCATTACACTACCTACTAGCTAATCAGACGCGAGCTCATCTCTAGGCAGTTAACCTTTCACCCAAGGGCACATCCGGTATTAGCCACCGTTTCCAGTGGTTGTCCCAGACCTAGAGCCAGATTCTCACGCGTTACTCACCCGTCCGCCACTGTGTCCGAAGACACCGTTCGACTTGCATGTGTTAAGCATACCGCCAGCGTTCATCCTGAGCCAGGATCAAACTCTCCGTTTTG
>NZ_JACJSH010000158.1:0-1520 GCF_014698055.1 Nostoc sp. FACHB-133 | reverse complement strand
CAACCTTGTATCTTAGAAATAGTAGTAGACCGTCCCAACCTTGGTCAAGAAAGACCGCTTCGTAGCATGGGTCACTACAACAATCTCTTTGACAGAACTCGAACAGTCGCCAGGGTCAAAGCTTTAAACACTGAATGGTTAAAGTATACAGTCCGTATCGGGCAAGGATGAGTGAAATCAAGGGGATGAATTCAAAAGAAAGTACAGAAATTAGTTGAGAGTGAAATATGGAAAATATTTCTCAATGGGTAGGCATTGATGTGAGTAAAGCCACATTAGATGTTTATATCCGTCCTTTGGGTAAAGCATTGAAAGTTGCTAACACAGTTTTAGAAATATCTCATCTAGTAGAACAACTCAAATCCTATGATTTAAATCTGATTGTGTTAGAAGCAACAGGAGGTTTAGAAATAGAACTTATTATCCAATTGCAGGCAGCACTTTTACCAGTAGCATTAATTAATCCTCGCCAAGGAAGAGATTTTGCCAAAGCGACAGGAAGGCTTGCTAAAACTGATGCTATTGATGCACAAATTTTGGCACAATTTGGGGAAGCAATGAAACCCCAGGTTTTACCAATTGAATCTGAAGAGGCGCGTCAATTAGGAGAGTTAATTAGTCGCAGAAGGCAATTAGTTGAAATGCAGACTGCGGAGAAAAATCGTCGTTCACGTTCTCGTGGTAAAGCATTGGCAGATATTGAAGCACATATTGAATATCTAGAAGAGCGCCTAAAACAACTTAACCAAGAAATTGAGCAATTAACTCGAAATAATCAACAATGGATGAATAAGGTCAATTTACTCAAAACTACTCCTGGTATTGGTCAAGTTATTTCTACAACCCTAGTTTCTGACTTACCAGAACTTGGTCAATTAACCGCTAAACAAATCTCGCGTCTAGTTGGTGTTGCACCAATTAATCATGATAGTGGGCAACACAAAGGTAAACGCATGATTAATGGCGGTCGCGCTCATGTTCGTGCCACTCTTTATATGGGTGCTGTGGTGGCAATGCGTTATAATCCCGTTATCAAAGCTTTTTACGAGCGTCTTGTTGAACGTGGTAAATCCAAAAAACTTGCTCTGACCGCTTGCGTTCATAAAATGTTAGTCATTTTAAATGCAATGATTCGAGATAATTTGCCTTGGTGCATTTCTGATAACTTTAAACCAATTGTTAACGCGTAAGGCTTGCAAACGTTTTTATACTTTCTATTAGCCTTTGAGCGGATGGGATCGCATCTTTACTGATCCGATGTCTACGACGGGCTATGCCTACGCAGTCATGCGAGCAATTTTTCATGTTCTTTTTTGCCTCTACGGGAAGTCCAGCAACTGGGGAAGATTCGGTGGCGTAGCGGAGTGGCTGGTGCGGGCTGCAACTGTCTTGGCTACCAATGTAAAATCTCAATGCCCGTACCAGCCACCACCGAATCTAGCGCAGCGTTCCCCTGTTGCGTCAATGTTCACAGTCCCGGTTTTTTGTTCACGATCGCTTGACTTTTAAGACAGTCGCTA
>NZ_JACJSH010000157.1:0-2112 GCF_014698055.1 Nostoc sp. FACHB-133 | reverse complement strand
GATATCAATGGCGGCCAGCAATACACTCATATATCACTCGATGATTATCGCATTATCAAAGCTAATTTAATTGATGGGGGCAACCGTAGTACAGGCGATCGATTGGTTCCATCCTGTCTGTTCATCGATCCAGAACTGGCTCATGTGGGTTTGACTGAAACTGAAGCACAGCAAAAAGGATATGCTATCCGCGTGGCGAAAATCGATGCGTCAACCGTTCCTAGAGCAAGAACGCTCGGTCAAACCGATGGACTTCTGAAGGCGATCGTGGATGCAGATACAGGTCGTATTTTAGGGTGTTCCCTGTTGTGTCATGAAGCAGGTGAAGTGATTTCAACAGTGCAGATGGTGATGCAAGCTCAGATGCCGTACACCGTTCTACGCGATGGTATTTTGACTCATCCCACGATGACCGAAGGATTAAATATATTGTTTTCCAAATTGTAAAAAGACAGCAATTGCAGACCCAAGGATTTACCAAACAAACGACATTTTTCTCTTGAAAAAAGTAGATATAGCATCATGAGTAAAACATCTAAAGTCGGTATTATTGGTGCAGGTAATGTAGGTGCAGATGTTGCAAATGCTTTAGTTCTACTCGGTAGATGTGTAAGGGTTGTCCTTTTTGACCGAACCTTATCAAAAGCTGAAGGAGAAGTCTGGGACATTGAAGACAGCATTCCTCTACTTAAAGAGATGGAAATCATACCATCAAATCAGTATGAAGACTTAGCTGATTCAGATATCATTATTGTGACTGCTGGGGGCGTTGCATAATAAGGTATGAATATAGGGTGCTAAAACATGAATTGTCCTGAATGTGGCTCTCATGATATCCGTAGAAATGGGATAAAAAGAGGTAAACAGAATCACATTTGCTGTAATTGTCGTCGCCAGTTTATTCAAGATTATGAGCCATCAAAAACTTATAGCAATGAGATAAAAGAAGAATGTATTCGGATGTATCTCAATGGTATAGGTTTTCGAGCTATTGAAAGAGTTAAAGGAGTCCACCACACAACAATTATTAGTTGGGTAAAAAAACTGGGTCAAAATTTACCAGATGCACCACCAATCGAGGAAATTCCGGAAGTTGGAGAACTCGATGAATTAGAAACTTTTGTTGGCTCAAAAAAAACAAAATTTGGCTATGGACAGCAGTAAATCATTTTCAAGAAGGTATTTTGGCTTGGGTGGTGGGAGACCATAGCGCAGAAACTTTCAAGCCTTTATGGGATATAGTGTGCTGCTGGAATTGTTATTTTTATGTTACTGACGAATGGATTGTTTACCCTCAGTTTATTGATTCAGGTGATCAAATTGTGAGTAAGATTTATATGACTAGAGTAGAAGGTGAAAACACCCGTTTACGTCATTATTTATTTAGCACGACTGCATAGAAAAACACTGTGTTATTCTAAGTCCGTAGAAATGCTGAAATACTCTATTCGATTATTACTTCATTACTTGAAGTATCGTTTTATCCTAGTGTTTGATTAATTCATACCACACTCAGCAACGCCAAATTAAGTTTGCACGAGCTGACTGCGCCAATTGCCCCAGCCTGCATCTGTGTACTCGCACCAAAGAAAAGCGACGGTTGGTTACACTTCGAAAAGAAGCACAGTACAAAGCATTGTGTGATTTGAATCATAAAATAAACTTTTAGCTCAAGATATGGGTTCTTGGCAACTTTTGATACTGCTGGCGAAATATTGCTTAACCTACCGACTGAGCCATAAGCTTTGCAAATTGCGAAGTTCGCGTGGTCGCTTGTGGAATACCGGACAGCCAGTGAAATATGCGCTTGAAGTTAATTGCTGTTGCTGTCATCAAATGTTGCAGATGAGTTTTCGCTAATCCAATATATCGAGCATGGCGGAGTCCATGAGCGCGAATGCTTTCAGAGAGAGTAGCTTCAATTCCAGCCCGTCGAGCATAGTCTGCTTTATACTCGTCAGTCATTGCTTGTTTTCGTGCAGCTTGCAATGCTTTGTACTGTGCTTCTTTTCGAAGTGTAACCAACCGTCGCTTTTCTTTGGTGCGAGTACACAGATGCAGGCTGGGGCAATTGGCGCAGTCAGCTCGTGCAAACTTAATTTTAATTACCTC
>NZ_JACJSH010000156.1:0-2408 GCF_014698055.1 Nostoc sp. FACHB-133 | reverse complement strand
TGTTAATACTGCTTAAAAAGTATAAATAAATTTATACTACTGGGAAAATGATTTAGTGATCGCTTGTTTTTTACTGGATCTGACGAAACCGCATAGCTCCCATGGGGTACTTGCAACATCCAAGCAAAACGTATCTGGCTCAACCTCGAACTAGCGAAAAAAGACAAGCATTGCCTAGAGTATGTTGTAGTTCATGAAATGGTGCATCTGTTAGAACGCAATCATGGCGATCGCTTTGTGGCTTTGATGAATAAATTTATGCCGAATTGGAAATTTTATAAGGATGAATTAAATCGCTCCCCCCTTGGAAGTTACTAAGTTCAAAATTTCTTTGAATTGGGGTTTTTAAACCCCACCCGCATCCTTAGCGAAATCGCTAAAACAAGAAATCGTCTTTTCGTCCTTTCGATAAATGACGAATCTTGACTAGCCATGATTATCTGTCCAGTATTTAAAAATCCGTTGCAATAGCTCGACTTGGGTACAACCGTAAGTAGCAGCCGCAATCTTAAAATCCTTTTTAAACTCGGCAGGCACTTTAAAATTCAGGTTGGAAATTTCACCTGGATCGGGCTTCTCCAAGTTATCTTTTGTTTCCTTAATGCTAGGGGGTTCACCTTTGCTTGGTTTGCGAGGTGGTGGAGGTGGTTTAGTTGACATAATTAGGATTCTTGCTTGCTCAATAAATCAATAATTCCTTGCGCTACTTGTTCGGCCCGTTGCTTTAAGGTAGGAAATGTGACCTCAGAAACAGCACGACCGTTATCACTTGCCTGACGATAAGCAGTCTTTTCTGGAATTGAGCCAGCCACTGTGACATATCCAGCTTTATGAATATATGATCTGCCCTCCTCAATTTCATTCTCCCGATCGCCGACTCGACATAAAACAAAAATAATTTTATCCGTAGGAATTTTGGCGTTTACCAATTCATGCGCCAACAGTACAGACGGTTTGAGATCATCCAGTGATAAACCAGTGGGTAAAACAAGTAAATCACTTGCACGGGCAATTTCCAGTGTCCCTTGCATAGAATGCGGTGGCCCGTCCATAACCATGAGGTCATAAACCGAGGCGTGTTTAAGCGCTTGCGCTACAGTGCGGAATGGTTCAACAGCAATCTCCGGCTGGATACCATTGACTGAGCGGCGTTGTTTCCAATCCGTACTCGTACCTTGAGAAATATCTAGGTCGGCAATTTTTACATCCCAGCCAGCAGCAGCATATTCACGAGCAATGAGCCGAGCAAGGGTGCTTTTACCTACCCCCCCTTTTTGAGAAATGACACCCACCAATACGGTCATCAAATTTCGTCCTTTCGCCCTATAGCGAATTAGTTATATCGTGTTTTCGCTTAATCGTACAGAGAGATTTCGTTTAAGCAAGAATTAGCGATTTAACGAAATAACGATTTCGTCCTTCGATCCAAGTAAGGACAGCAAACGTAAAACCTATTGTAGATATACTGATTGAGAATGCAAAACTGCTCTCAAGTTTTGACAAGAGAGCAGCTAAAGAAGAGCGATAAATTTACATGGGGCTTCATAGATTCAATGCCCCAGTTACTGTATAGGTGGTTCGGTATGTAGGGATATACAGCTTACATGGTAGCAAGTTCCGAAAAAAATCATGTTCTTTACAGAGAATTCATGAATCGCACCAGGGAGAAGCGGTCAACTTCATACCTCAAACTAAGCCTGTTCAGCCCCCAACAACCATACAGCTAATCTTCAGTCATGGCTTAGAGAATGACCGCGATCGCACTTTGTTCGGTGTCTGCCTAGTTCAGTGCTTGCCGTATCCGCGAATGCTGTACGCTGCAAACTCAAGACATCTACACACCAAAGGGCAACGTTAGACCTCAGATGATCATTAGGAAGTCAAACACAAAAGGGAAGCTGGCTACTCGGTCAATCCCAGTAATTGAAGACCTACGGCGGTTACTGGTTGAATATTACCCACTGGCTGGGGATGATTATCTGTTACCTAGCTGAGTACCATTTTTCTTTCTTTTTTGCAGCTTGATAATATTCGTAATCAGAATATCCTCAGTGTTCTTTTAGCGTATCTTGTAGCACGGGGTTTTATATGGTAGATATTTATATTGTTGTAATTTAAACGGGCTAGAGGAAGTTAGGTTGTGGAGAATCAAAAAAATCAACAATTATCCACTGTTGAGCTAGTAAATAGATATTGTGTAAATCGTACTACCGATTACCTTTTTATATTGGCAGATAAAAGTATTTTACACTACCCATTAGAATTAGTTGGAAGTCCTAAAAGACCATTGACATTTTCTTGCTCATTTTATACATCTAAATTGGTTAACGGTATTCCTCGCGGATATGATATTGAAATTTGTCAATTAATTGTTTATGGCGATCAGATAGGCATTGATATTAAAAATA
>NZ_JACJSH010000155.1:0-3004 GCF_014698055.1 Nostoc sp. FACHB-133 | reverse complement strand
TCACTGGCTGTCCGGTGTTCCACAAGCGACCACGCGAACTTCGCAATTTGCAAAGCTTATGGCTCAGTCGGTAGGTTAAGCAATATTTCGCCAGCAGTATCGCTTTTGGTGATGCCGATAGAAAAGGGCGGTCAGCAAGAGAGCTTATGCTTGACGTGAAGCCGAGATATGTGTAAAAAGCTGCAATATGGTCTGGAAATTCCTACTATATAAGGGTTTCAGCAATTTTCAAGTGAAATTGACATTCTGGTACAAATCTTGGGTATCTATAGCTACAAAAACCGGAGTATCTATTAACTTTATTTACAGATTTTACAGCTAAGACAATGGGCATCTGTCACAATGAATTGTCTAAAACCCTTACAAGAAAGTAGTTGTAGCTCAGAAGATAGGCTTTCTACCACACAGTATTTATTATTCTCTTTGGTAGGCAAAAAGCAATTATTGACCCTTACACTGCAAGTATGTTCAGGCAACATACTACATAAGCCTCAAAAACGCTAAAACTTATATATAGCAAGGCTTTTCAGACCATCTTGCAGCTTTTTACACATATCTCGGCTTCACGTCATATGTATTCTTATCTACATGAAAACAATCGCCATAATTTCTCCATTGCTATACAAAGGCGCTGGTTGCACGAACCTTCTATTTACGCCTTGTTCACTATTTCTTGTTTAACAGGGCATTGGTAGATGCAAATGATCGCACCAGTTCAAGGTTTATCGGGGACTGACTTATAGACTTGGCGTAAGAAGCACTCAGGTAAAAACGGTAATCTGGTTGATTGGCAATGTGGGTTTCAAAGAACGCAACACTCAGAACTTTTGCATAAGAGTGAGCGATCGCCGGATTGGGGCCAATAAACTCTGGTGGAACGGGCAGCACTCCGCGTCCTGAATCCGTTTTAAGCAGCGAAAAGTGAGTTGCTTTGTCCATTAATACCAAATATTTATCGGATGCCGTTAGCCAGCTAAAGGGGCGAATTTGTTCGGGGACTGCCGGAGCAAAGATATCATCACTTCCTGAAACCAACATCACCGGGATTTTAATTTGCTCTAATCCCGACTGCCCAAATACGGTACTATCGAGGGGATTCATGGCAATCACAGCTTTGATGCGATCGTCTTTGAGCAAATAGTCTTTGGGGGCTAACTCGTCAACTCTGCACTGAATCAACAGCGATAAGTTCAGGGAGTTATTTGGATTACAATCCTTGTATACTTGCTGAAAATTAATGGCAGCGCCCGCCAATGCCAGTACTGTATATCCGCCAAGAGATTGACCGATTGCGCCCACTCGATCGAGATTCAACCGTCCTCGAAACCTGGAGTCTGATTGGGAAAGCCGTTGTAGTTCATCCAATAAAAATTTCACATCCAACGGGCGATCGATTGCTGCCATTGCGCTAGGCGGAGTTGCTAATCCCGAAAAGTAATCCTGATACTTTTTCGCATTGGTGTCGGGGTGTTCGATGGCAGCAACCGCAAATCCATAGGATGCAAGATGCTCTGCCAGATAGGCAAAGCTCTGACGATCGGATGCTATCCCGTGGGAAATCACAATGACTGGAATCGGGGTTGGATTAACATCCCCGTTTTTTGGTTGAGGTAGGTACAGATCCACTAGCAGTTGACGATTCCGGGATTGATCGTTTAGGTTCAGCGTTTCTTTTTGCCAGTTAAACGATCCACCTTTTCGCAAATCAGAGCGTTGGGAAAAATCAATGAGTGTCTGAGATGCCTCAGCGATCGCATCTTGCTGAATCGCGGCAATTAGGGAATCTCGCTGTTTCAAAATTTCTGACAGATTGCTAACGATTCCACGGACACGGGGCAAGTTAAACCAAATCGTATGGCTGGGATATTTCCGCAACACATTCACAAGCGTTAAGCCATCAGAGTCTGCTGCTGCCAAGATGAATGCCGATCGCAGTGCATAAAACCCATTTTGTTGAGAACCTGTTTGAAAATCATTTCCCAACCGCTTCATTACCGTTTCTCCTACCGGAGAGTAGGTAAACTGGGAGACTAAAGTTGGGGTGACATCAAAACGCCGTTGCAATAAATCTCGCAAACTTGCTAATTCCTCTGAATTTGCAAATTTGGCATAATAGGCAAAATCACTGTCGATTTTTCCCTTCTTAGCAAAGGTTTCTAATGAATTAACAGGCAGATCAAACTGCCCAAACGGTGCATAGTAAAACGAAATTCGTTCGGCTCCACAAGCAGGAATCGCAGATGCGATCGCAGAAACCATTCCCCCCAGAACCACTCCAAACTTTGCTAGTAGCTTTCTATCAGGATTGGCTATGATTTTTTGCTGCTTATGAATAAATTTAGCTTGGGTCAGTAATTTCATATTCACCTTCAATCAGATTTAGGGCGTTGCATAAATGCGGGATGAATCTGTTAAACACGGGTAATGGTGCTATGACAACATCTCTGTTAGGGAGCCAGCACCCACTCTTTTTAGGCGAACTGCCCTCACGCAGATGTCCAGCGCAGAGATACCTTTGAGGACTATTCAATAAAGGCCACAGCGACCTGGGGACGTTGTAGCTTTATCTGGATGTCACGCCAGAGCAGAAGCGTAAGAGGGTGGCCGCCGAGATACCTGCAAAAAGAGACACATTGTAAATAAATATTGCAAACAATCCCTTGTTGATTTACGCGCCTTGCCCCAAAATGATAAAGGTCGAATCAAATTTTTGCACGGTAAAACCAAGCTTTCACCTCTTTTTGTCCCTGACACTTGCCCAAAAATGACCCTTTTAGGGAATGTTTTTATTTGAATAGTCAAGTAATGGTCGAGGCTGAAACGAAGGTAAATCAAGGGTTTTGACAATTGAGTTTACAAAACTTTACAATGTGTCCCATTTTGCACATATCTCGGCGGATACTCATGAAGTCCTTACCGGAAGCAGGACTTTACAACTCTAACGTATCAATGCTTTGGGCAAGAGTAAGATCATTCATGGTAATTCCACCTGCATCGTGGGTTG
>NZ_JACJSH010000154.1:0-3375 GCF_014698055.1 Nostoc sp. FACHB-133 | reverse complement strand
CGGAGTGCTGATACGGATCGCCGCGCCCCTGCTAGCCCAGCGCGTGCTAGTTCCTCAATCATTTCCAGATGTACTTGGGTTGCTTCCGGATCATCCGCCAGCACCTGTTCTGCTGCTCTAACCTGAAGCAGAATACCTGTGAAGGATTGAGCCAGTGTATCATGGATTTCTCGCGCCATCCGGTTGCGTTCTTCCAGAATTGAGGCTTCCTCGGCGCGTTTTTGTTCACGCAGCGCAGCGTTTCGCTGTTCGCTAACGTCGAGAATCACACCCAACATTCGCACAGGCTGTCCAGATTCGTCATATATGCCTCGGCCTCGGCTGACCAACCAGTGAATACTACCATCCGGGTAAATCACTCGATACTCAGCTTCATAGTCGGTTTGGGTTCTCAGGGCTGCCATAATCATTTGCTCAACCGAATCTATATCCTCTGGATGAATTCGATCACGCCACGCCTGATAACTGCTCTCTACGCTACCGGGAACAAACCCCAGCAATTGGAAGTGGTTATCATCCCAGTCCACGATATCCTCTGCGATATTCCAGTTCCAACTGCCGATGTAGCTGAAGTTCATGGTCAGTCGGCGTTGCTCTTCGCTTTGTCGCAGGGCATTTTCAATTTGCTGGCGTTCTTCAATCTCCTGCGAAAGCAGCAACGTTCGATCAGTAACCTGTTGTTCTAAGGTTTGGTTGTAGTCGGCTAGTAATTTCTCGGATTTTTTACGCTCGGTGATGTCTTGAAATGCGGCGATCGCATAAACCACCTTGCCCTGTTCATCAAAGACGGGAGTACCCCATGCCTCAACTGGAATGGTTGTGTTGTTTTGGTGAATATCTGCATCATCAGCCCTCGTGCGCTCGCCACTCAACGCCCGAATGATTGGCAGTCTCTCTGTTGGATAGATTTGATTCGTTCCCGTCACATATAGTTGATAAACCTCTGAAAGTTGCTCCGGTGTTGCGGCAGGATCAACGCCTTTACCCAGCAGATCAATTCCCTGCTGATTGAAATAGTAAGGGCGACCGGCCGCGTCAATGACGCCAATTCCCACCGGAATCGCTTCTAGAAATTGAGCCATTTGACTTTCGCTAGCGCGGAGCCTTGAATAAAGTTTAGCATTTTCAATTGCAATCGCAGCTTGAGTGGAGAGTAGATTCAGAACTTGCGTTCGCTCTAGTGTAAATACTCCAGTTGCTAGTTTATTTTCTAAATACAATACGCCCACTAGCTTACCTTGATTCAGCAGAGGTAAACATAAAATTGATTGAGTTTGATTGTGTTGAATATATGGCTCATTGATAAAATTACCTTCACGAGTAGCATCATTTAAGATCACACATTCATGAGTACGAATAACATAATTAATAATTGATTCAGGAAGATAATTTTTAGTTGGGATAGATTGTAGGACTTGCGTAGCACAAACCTGCTCACCATCATTCAGTTCACAAGCAGCTTCGATCAACCATTTTCCTGAGTTTTCCAAGATCAAAAACCCTGTTTGTGCGCCAGCATTTTCGATTAATATCTTCATCAAGGAACGGAGCAACTGATCTAGTTCAATTTCACGAGAAATCGCTTGGGACGCTTTCATCACCGCCGCCAAATCGAAAACGATATCTGAGTGACTAGAGGTGCTTCCAGAAGTAGTGCGAATTGGCGTGTAAGCCACACTTGATGATTGAGGAAATATCTGTGGGTAGCGAGTTTCTAAATCTTTGACCTTTGCCGTTGCTCCCCAGCGTTCATAACAGTAGTGTGCTTCTTTCATATAGGTTTGGGCAAACTTTTCCCTACCACGAGATAGGTAAAACTTGGCAGCTAATTCGTATGCTAAGGCTTCTTCTTGAAGATACTCGTTGTCTCTAGCACCTTGAATGGCTTGTTCGTAGAAATCTTCTGCCTCAAACCACTGCCCCAATACTCTTGCAGTTTCAGCTTGCACTAAATAATATTTATGTAAATGATTCATAGGCGCATAATGTGACCATAGCTTCATTTTCTCCTGGCTAATCGCAACTTTCTTGAGGATTTCCTCCTGCACTTGATCGTTGCTATCAAGATAGATTGCAAGTCTTGCCAGAGCATCATAGAGATAGTACAAAGGCTCAAGGGGAGTGCCCGTTAGTCTGATCAAATAACTCTCCGCCAGAACCGCGTTTTCAACAGCTTGAACAGATTCAGAAAATAGATAGCACAGGAAAAGCTTGTTGAAATGTACAGTAAAAATAGTGCTTCCATCATTTACCGCTTCGTATTTTGGCAGTTCATTCTCTTCATTGTAAGATTCGCCGATAAGCCGGATTGGATTTGCCGAGTATCCCATCAAGTTTATGATGACTTGTCGAAATATTTGATTCCAAGTTAGTGCTGTTTCTTGTTTTATTTGGTGGATTGCTTCACCATATGTCACCATAGCGTGTTCAACTTCTAGGAGTTCTTTTCCATTGGCATAAGATTGAAAGCAATAAGTATAAGCACAATAGGCGGCAGACTCTAAATCTCCAGTTTCTAGACCAATTTGATAGCCTTCTAGTAACGGCTTTAATAGAACTCTTGTATGTTCTTTCCAATGGATGATGAAGTCATTTACGATCAGCAAGCTTCTAGCTTTGAGTGCATAGGTATAAGGCTGTGACAACAGCCGTAGAGCAAGCTGTCCAAATTGGTAGCCAAACTCTATATTTTCGAGCGTTCCACAAAGAACTAAACCAAAGGTGGCATAGGCCAAGGGTGACACAAACGCATTGCCATACTGGATGGACAAGTTGACTTGTTTAGATGCAAGCAGAGGTATCAAATTAGGGTCAGCAATTTGGGCAGCAATTGTAATGCTGGATAGGATTCGCATTGCCGCTAGCTTGTCCGGATCTGTCATCTCCGGCAAATGGATCAAGTCCTCGATTTGCTTCTCACTTAAGAGAGAAGTGATTGTATCTAGTTCAAGACAAATATCTGACTGAGTTGGCTGTTTGGGCAAACTAATCCCCAGTTGCTGCAAAAATTGCAATGCCGTATTGATTGCTTTTAATGGCTGGTTCTGTGAAATGTCAGTTTTAATTTTAACTTCATACACTTTCACGGTGTCAAGCACATCCCTGGCTTCTTGCAGAACGATCGCCACCCAGTATTCTACCTGCTCAAAATCGCCACATAAGTACGCGAATTCTGTTGTTTCTAAATATAAATCTAAGGTCAAGTCATAGTTTGTTTGCCAGCTAGAAGCTGCTAGCCAAACTCTTGCTGTGGTTAAATATTTTTTCGCCACATTATAGGCGATCGCAGCTTTTGCTTTCTGTCCAGCGATTAAATTTAATCTAGCAATTTCATTGCGTTCGGGTTGATCTGCAACAAGCTCAATTCCATGATTA
>NZ_JACJSH010000153.1:0-3463 GCF_014698055.1 Nostoc sp. FACHB-133 | reverse complement strand
TGGACAATTAAGCAAACAATTTGGTACTCCAAAGCTTTGCCTACTTTTTCGGATGCACTAGCTTTAGTTAGGCGATTTTTATGGGCTAGTACTTTTTCCACGTCTTCCGAAACCACTCAAATGATAAAAGTCCCTCGTCTTTTATTTGAGCGTTTGAGGGATATTGCTGTTTACGCTGCCTGACTAAATCAAAAATGGATAAAGTCGAGCTAATACAATACTCGCTACTTCTCGGTTAAGCATTTTTAACTCGAAATCGGGTTTGGGGGAAAGGGTAAAGGGTAAGGGTTAAAGGTTTTTTTTACCCTTTCCCCTTTCCCCTTAACCGAGAAGTATTGACAAGGATATACCATTTTTTGTGCCGAATTTAACCACTTTTCCACCTTCTTATACTGCCACGAAAGTGACAAAACAAGGTTAAGTTTTAAGCATCTTCACAACTCTTTCATAACAGAAATCTATCCTTTAATTAGGATTGGCTATAATTGTCTTACTTGCTGGCTTAAATAAGCTGATAGGCTTTGAAGTTGCATAACCTTAGCCTCAAAAAGACGCAATGCGGACGATGACTCCAAAACTTCTTATCAAATAGCTTGATTAGAAAGGGAATAGAAAGCAAGGGTTTGCTGAGAGGTTTTTGAAAAACTGAGGCTTTAGACAGGAGCGAAAGAGGCTTTAGAAGGGTTACAGTTTGTTGAAAAGATAAATGTAAATTTCGGTGTTTGATTAAAAAACTACTCAAAATCCCCCAGGTGCTACAAATATTCAAGGGGAGTACCTAATGAATTTATCGAGTTACTCATCTTTAATTCCTACCTTTCCCCTGACAGCTATAATTGGTCATCAGGCGATTAAATTAGCGCTATTAATCGTAGCAGTAGACCCTGATTTAGGAGGGATGGTCATTTCCGGTCGTCGTGGTACAGCTAAATCAGTTATGGCTCGCGCTCTCCATGCCTTGCTTCCCCCTATCGAAGTAGTTCAGGATTCTTGCTGCAATTGTGATCCCAATAAACCAGATGAGTGGGATGATGAAACAGTTATAAGAGGCAGGAAGCAGAAGGATGGACAAACTAATTTCTCCCTACTGCCAACAGAAGTAATTCCTGTTCCTTTTGTGCAAGTTCCCCTGGGTGTGACTGAAGATAGATTGCTGGGGTCGGTGGATGTGAGTCAGTCAATCAAGCAAGGAGAGACGGTATTTCAACCAGGATTGTTAGCACAGGCACACCGGGGGATTTTGTATGTTGATGAGATTAATTTGCTGGAGGAGCATATTGCTAATCCGCTCTTGGCTATTTTAGCGGAGGGGCGTAACCAAATTGAGCGGGAGGGCATTAGTTTTCAACATCCCTGTAAACCTTTGTTCATTGCTACCTATAATCCAGAAGAAGGTAAACTGCGAGAACATTTACTTGACCGAATTGCGCTCGCGCTTTCTGCTGATGAGGTGTTGAGTATAGATGAGCGTGTCCAAGCTGTTGAGCAAGTTGTCAGTTATGCAGAATCTCCGCAAAAATTTCTCTGGCAATATGCTGAGGACATCGCCGACCTCAAAACTCAAATTATTCTAGCGCGAGCATTACTGACAGATGTGCGAATTAAACGCGAGCAGATTAACTACTTAGTCAACGAAGCTATTCGCGGTCAGGTGCAGGGACATCGCGCCGAATTGTTTGCACTGCGAGTTGCGAAAGCTAGCGCGGCTTTGAATGAACGGTTAGAAGTGAATGCTGAGGATTTACGCCATGCAGTGGAATTAGTAATTGTACCCAGAGCAATAGTAATTGAGTCAACGATAGAACAGCCGCCACCGCCACCAGAACCGCAATCAGAACAACCGGAACAAACAGACACTGAAACCCAGGAGAAAACCGAACAGGAAACACCGAGTATCCCTGAAGAATTTGTCCTCACTCCAGAAGGAGTAATCCTTGACCCGGTGGTACTTTACTTTGCTAAAATTGCCCATCGCAGACGGGGTAAAGCAGGGGGACGTGGGTTGATTTTTTCTCAAGACCGAGGACGCTATGTCAAGCCGATGTTTCCCAAGGGAAAAATTCAACGGATTGCTATAGATGCCACCTTGCGAGCTGCTGCTCCTCATCAAAAGATACGTCACCAGCGTCAGCCTGGTCGTCGGGTGATTATTGAAGATGACGATATCCGGGTGAAGCGATTAGCCCGCAAAGCCGGAGCATTAGTCATTTTTGTCGTTGATGCTTCTGGCTCAATGGCCTTAAATCGAATGCAATCAGCCAAAGGTGCAGCTTTGCAATTGCTAACGCAAGCATACCGTAGCCGCGACCAAATTGCTTTAATTCCCGTCCGGGGCGAACGTGCAGAGGTGTTGTTACCTCCCACTCGCTCAATTACCGCCGCTCACAAACGGCTAAATCGCTTACCTTGTGGTGGAGGTACTCCTTTGGCTCACGGTCTAGCTCAAGCAGTACGAGTTGGCTTAAATGCTATGCAATCCAAAGATATTGGTCAAGTTGTAATTGTACTCGTTACCGACGGTGGAGCGAATATTCCTCTGTCTCGCTCCCTTGGTCAAGCGTTTTTGGGCGAAGAGAAACCAGATATTAAAGGGGAAGTGCTAGATATTGCTGTAAAAATTCGGAAATTAGGAATACAGTTATTAGTCATTGATACAGAAAATAAGTTTATTTCTAGTGGGTTGCCCAAAGAGATAGCGCAACAGGCAGGTGGGAAATATTATTACTTACCTAAAACAACAGAGCGAATAATTGCAGCGATGACCCAAGGAGCAATGGCAGATATTAAAGCTGGTTTTTAGCGGTATATAAAATATAGGGTTGCTAACAAGTTACTTAAATGTTGAGTCACACCAAAAATCCAAATTTGCCAATAGACCCCACATATAAGCAGTATCAACCAGAATTTCTTTCCCATTGCGAAACTTAAGAAATTCCTGCCCGTGGTCGTAAAATATATCTGCAACCAGTTGATTACGCTCGTCGTAACCCCACTTATCCACTGCTGCCCTCCACCAGCGCTTTCCTCTTGAGAGCAACTGTTCAAGTTCTAAATACTCCGGCTTCCAGTATTTGGTGCGCCATTGATTTGCCAGTGCGTCGATTAGTATCGCAGTCGGGTAGATCGGCTTCAGGTTTTCTTCGAGCCAGAGTATATAAACGATTGCGCTCCTGAAAGCATCTTCTAAACAATAGCTTGCTGCTTCTAGAGTGTCTTGGAGTTGCTCGTCACTGAAATTTACGCCGAGCGAACGCAGGGCTGGAGCGTACAAATCAAATAATTCTTGTTCTACTGAATCGGCAGACCAGAACCACATAAGAAAAAGAAAACTCCTGCTGGGTGGCTAAATAAAATTTAGCATTTAAGTAGGACAGGGTGAAAAAACCAAATTGTGTAAAGATAAGTAAATACACATAATGTATCTACCACGGTAACAGGTATATGGGCAGCCGTTTAAGGGTAT
>NZ_JACJSH010000152.1:0-3512 GCF_014698055.1 Nostoc sp. FACHB-133 | reverse complement strand
CCTTTTGTCTTTCGACTCTAGGTAAGTTGGTTGACTTAGAGATGTTCTTCTTAATCTCTCCCAATTTAATTGGGGATACCGCGTTAACTGTCACGGCGCACACATTTTGCAATATCGGCATCCAACACATATTTAGGTTTATATCTAATTGCGTTGAATATCGCTTGTATTGCATCATGAGCGCCCCTACCCGGTCTAAAGCCATAACTGTTTGGTTCAAATCGTGCTTCCCATTCGGGTTCTAGTGCCATTTTTACCAACGCTTGTAATGCACGGTCGTACATAGTCGGTATTCCCAAGGGTCTTTTTTCTTCTGTGCCAGGTTTGGGTATCCATACCCTTCTAGTGGGTCGTGATTTTCCCTCTGGCTTTAGCCTTTTAACCAGTGCAAGACGTGCTTCTGGGGAAAGGGATTTAACCCCGTCCACTCCTGCCGTCTTTTTTCCTCGATTATCTTGGGTAACTTTACGTACTGCTATACATTTGGCTGACCATGACCGTAGTAGAGTTTTCTGGATTTTATGGACTACTTTGACATCTCCACGATTAGAGGCTTGATATATCCTTTTTTGCAGCTTGAAAACACGACGTTCCAGTTTCTTCCAGGGTATGTTCCGCCATTGAATGTCGGTTTCTACTCCTTCACAAATTGGTATGTCATTTTCCCATACAATCCTGAACTTTTGTTCGGCTTTAGTCATATTTACTACTACTTAAAGCTATATCGTCCAAATCCTCGTGTTCCTGTCTGCTTATCTTCTGGCTTTCCCAGAAGCATTATGCTTTTGGAACAATCCTTCCTCCCAATAGCTTGCGGTTGGCTACTTACTTTAGAGATCGACCTTTCTAAAGAGCGTATTAGAAGGTTACTTCGTTCCCAATTTCCGTTTGTCGTTAGTTTTAGGATTCTCTCTGTCCACCGGGTTTATTATGGGTGTCATGATAGGTCATGATGATTATTACCTATCTTTTAACGGTCTGGTCATCACAGCCGTCCAAATATCCTTCCCCTTTTGGGCAAGCCTATCAGCCTCTTTGGCTTGTTGCAAGTTACGATGGTTCTGATGAGAGATTTGTATTTCTACCCATGACTAACTACGCCTGACGGAGTTCCACTATGAAGGCTAGTAGTTACCGCCTTGAATTCCCCGCTTTACCCCAACGAGGAGCCATCTCGTTGAAGTAGGGGACTTGCAGTCATCCCTGACACCTGGGAGGATGGAATTTCACCATCACGGAAATTGAGTTGTCATGGTTCTGTGTAGCTTGTTAAAACTACTTTTCCATGCCTGTCGTCCTTAAGTATTTATACTTATTTAGACAGAACGAATCGCACAATAATGACTTGCAAATAGTCTTCAAGATCGGTCAGAGTCGGAAATGCTCTTAGCAAGTTGGCTTTGACTGACTCTTGCTTATCCTGTGCTAATTCCCAGGTGTTAAGTGAAAGGAACTGATCAATGCGCTCTTGATAATCAAGAAGTCCCGCTTCGTAATCAGCTTTTAATTGATTACGCAGTCCTGGGGCGATATTATCTCTGATATTGATTAACTGATTCCATACCAGGGGAGCTAAATCAATTGGACAAACCCAGTCACCAGTATCAGCAGACATCCACTCTTGAACCGAAGCAATTTCTTGCCTTAATTGGGCAGCAGCTTCATCCAACTTCTTGAATACCTTAATACCCCGCAAACCGACTTCAGAATTTGTGACTTTAACGAGGTCTGATTCAATTTCAGAGACTTCAGCTTGTAGTACATCTGCCCATTTAGGAGCAGCCGATTTTGTACTTTTCTTCAACTGAATACGAAACCGAATACGGGTTTTATTTAACTGCGAGAAATTGTGGCGCTCGACTACTGCATCAGTTAGGAAATTTGCAGCAATAGGGTTGTCGATTGCTTGTACCATAATTGTTGACCTCAATCATTATTTTTCACTTTCAATTAAGCGAAGCTTTCTTTGTGACTATTTGAATGTCTTTAGTAGCTCTATAGATTACTTTTTTAGAGCTTTTTTGTAGCCTAATATGTCTTTTGATGACTGGTGGTTTATGTATGGACATGGCTTAAAATAGCTGAAGTTGCTGTGAATTATCCTGTACCACAGGCTTTTGATAAACCATGCCTTCGACCTCATAACAGCGAGTCATGAGTTTGTTTCGGTTTAGCCGAAAGCTGGCTTTTTTTCTTTGATTTGGCAGAGGTAGAAATAAATACTGTGGATGTTGGATAGTACCTGCATCGCCTAAGTATCGACAATGTGTACCATTAATTTGGTAAACTTTTGATGAGCTTAATAGTGTCGCATCATACACTTTAATCAAATTTGTTTCCATCTGATTAGTATTGAAGTAGAGTGTGTGATAATCTTTTGTGGAATCGATTTTTCTCTACAGTCAGATTTAATCAGTCTGACTGTAGAGTTTTTCACGGATAAGCTGATTCTTCTTTCGTTAAGCAGCAACTTTTTCCTTATTCGGTTTAGACAACCTAGAACCGCTCCCAGAAGTACGTTTAGTTGTTGAAATAGGTGGATTAACTTGACCGAATGGAGTCTGGATATTGAGGTCAGCTTTTAACTCTGATTGCAGCAATACAAGCTGAGTCAAATAGTAATCAACCTCTTCTAGAATCTCAGCTTCTACTTCTGACGGTGAGAGCGGCGTAATCTGATCTGATTCCAGATATTTAACTTCTTCGGTGTGGCGAGAAGTCATGACAATATAGCGATAGCCATGACCGCAATTCTCAGCTAATACGCTATCGTGTGGTAATACTTCAATACCAATGACTTTGCCTTGTTGAGTACGTTGTCCAACATTAAACTTTGGGATTCCATAACCGCGTGGAAGTGTGATTGTTGGTTGCATATTCGTTACCAATGATTAATTATTGATTGAAAGTGACAAATACTACAGATAGAAATGCTCAAAAATCTGATTGAGTTTTTCTTTTAATTCATCTGACAGAGCATTAAAATCAAACTCTTCAGAGTCCCAAACTTGATCCAAGCTTGTAGACTCATCAACAATGTTTGCAATCAAACTCGATTCATCGTCATGCTTCCAGCCATTTGCTAAAAGCCACGGCAGAATTCCCTTAGATTGCAATAATTTCTCAATGTCGAACGAGTCAGAAAACTGCTGTAAGTTTTCGATACTAGGGTGAACAATTGTTGTTGTCATGGGGGTATTTTAAATGATTGATATACAGCCCAATCAAAAGAGGAAGAAAGGGATTCAAGAATTATTAAGTCACTCTCACAAGAAAAACTTTTTCCCTTTCCTTTTCTTTGTTAGCTGTAGACAAGACTTGAGAACTGATCAAATATGCTTCCCTACTTGAAGGTAAATAGGGAAGCATAAAGGCGCACACAATTGCTGCAATCACCTCAACAAGTATTTGGCTATTAAGAAGGCACATCTTCCCAGTAACCAACTTCATCGTCATAATTTGCTTGCATAGACTGCAATTTGTTGACGAAGTTAGCAAATTCTTCGTTAGTT
>NZ_JACJSH010000151.1:0-3535 GCF_014698055.1 Nostoc sp. FACHB-133 | reverse complement strand
AAACTTTTCTCTTTAGATAAAGAGCAATTGGAATTTGCTCTCCAAGTAATTGCTCATCGTGAAACGAAGCGTAATCAAAAAGAAAATCGAACCTATTATGCTGCTCAAACCCCTGCTGCGTATAGTAGTGTAAACCCCAATCAGCAGGCCGTATCCACACCCCCCCCTAATGCTATAGGGAACTCCCATTGCCAAGGGGAGGATACTACCGAATTTGAGTCGCCTCCGACCGATCGCACTACCCTACTCCACTGCGTAGAAATACTTCGCTCTGGTATTTCTCGTGGAGTGGATGCAATTAAAGGCATTCTCAAGCGATGGCAGAGTGATTTGCGCTGGGAGACGGTGCTGGAACTTGAGGCGATCGCGGCAAATGAACTGCGACTTGTGGAATCTCTTGTTCCTGAATTTTATGAATGGCTCTTGGAAGAAGTGTTGCCTATGGAGGGGGCTGGCTAGAGAAAAATCCCTTTGAACCTATCCCACTAATACCAGCAATATGATAATCTGCTGTTGATGAAGGTAAATTGTATTAGAGTATGGCTGGGCGATTTGAAGGATTAAACGACCTGGAATGGAAGTTGTTTGAAGATATATTCCCCAAGGAGTCAGAAAAGAAAGGGCGGGGAATGCCCCATGCACCGTTTCGTCATGTAGTTAACACCTTACTGTATGTATTGATAACAGGATGTCGTTGGTGTGATGTTCCCAAGGGAGAAATATGGGCATCAAAAAGTGCAGCCCACAGATGGTTGATGCGTTGGGAAACAGACGGAACGTTAGAAAGTTTACAAGCACGTACACTAGGAATTGCTCAAGAGAAGGGTTTAATTAACTGGAATTACGGTGCCGTTGACAGGTCTTTTTCCCCCTGGAAAAGGTGGCGGTGAGGGTGTTAAGTATGGCCATAAAGGCAAAGGGATTTTGATACATACGCTAACTGATGGTAATGGTATGCCGTTAGCTAATCGCACAACTCCCGCTAACGGTAGCGAAAGAGATCAAGTTATACCACTGTTAGATAGTGTCAAAGTTAACACGAACAAACCCGGTAGACCTCGTAAACGAGTAAAGGTGTTGGCGGCGGATAAAGGTTACGATTCCAAAGATAAACGTGCTGCTTTGCGTAAACGCGGTATCAGGCCACAATTACCCAAGCGTGTTTGGAAGAGTAAGAAGAATCGGGGCAGACCAATTAAAATCTCAGTTCCACGTTTTCAACAAGAGCGTTGTTTCGCCTGGTTTCAAAGAAAATATCGCAGGCTTGTTGTTCGATGGGAGCGGATTTCTGCCTGCTTTAACGCTTTTCTTTCTCTGGCTACAATTCACATTTGGATTAATAGAATTTTATTAGTGGGATAGGTTCTTTGGCATTTGAAAGCTGTTTTTTGTTTCGTTCCCGGTAGCAATTGATGCCACTGGTTCCAGTTTGTGCTGCCCACATCACAAGTTATGCAAAATGTCAAAGATCCATCAAGTTTAAAGCGCTACTGTCATTAGGTCTAGCTTTGAGATAGCGATCGGTGATGGCTAAATTGGCATGACCCAAAGTTTCTTTCACCAGCACTGGATTAGTCCCGCGCTCAATCGCGTGAGAACCGTGGGCATGACGTAACCAGTGAGCCGAAACCAGTTCGCTTAATCCGGCCTCAAGGGAGATCGCTTTAACAATCGGGTGCAAGTTTTGACGGTCGAGATGTCCCCCTTTTTGACTTCGGAAAACTGCGTCTTTTGGTAAAGCTTGACCTTTGAACTCCATTAATTCCGCCCAAAGCTTTGGCTTGATGAGAATTGTCCGATTTTTGCTGCCCTTGGCTTTTCGCACGTAAACTTGACCACTCTCACCACGGGGTGTCAAATCTCCCCAAGTCAGCTCACAGATTTCACTTGCCCGTAACCCTGCCTGATACAAGAGTTTGATAATTAACAAATTACGTAGGGCTGTGTACTGGCGCTTAGGAGTTTTAGCATCAGTTAAATGCTTAGAAGCTGCTCTTACCAACAATTTAATATCAGCTTCGTCTAAATAGCGTTCGTTGATTACATCCGGCAGTTCACCGAGTTTTAGCGCCATACCCACATTAAAAGGGAGATATCCAATTTTATGAGCGAAACTAATTAAGCTTTTAGCTGCGGCAATATATATCCGCTTTGTACTAAGAGCATTGCCCCCAAAACAACTGGCGTATTCTACCAAGTCTTCATAAGTCACTTTTTTGAGAGGTTTGTCCAAAAATTCCAGAAATCGCCTAATGTAGCGTCGGTACGAGATGATAGATGACTCTGCTTTTCCCTCCAACCACAGCCCAATCAACTTCGCCTCCGCCTGCGCTACTGGCAAGGAAGCAAGAGCCTTTCTATGCGCTGTTATATGGACAAGAGAGAGGGTCATTTTTATTACTCCCTTAAAAATCAGACACAAACGTAGTTTCGTCTGGTTTTATAGTGTCTGATTTTTATTGTCCTTTAAAATGGGCGTTTCAACTCACCCTCAAGCGACTGAAAATTTCTCGATTTTTGCGTATAGTACACCTCTAATACTGAGGAGCGTGACAAACACAATACTGTTATGCAATTGTTCAGCAGGGTATTTATTTTGAAAAGCCTAAAATTAGGTGAAAAAAATAAACTAAAAATGACTTTATAGTTAATAAATGATATAAGAGGTCAAAAAGCGTCCTCCAAAGTTTATTTACGCCGCAGTGTACTGCTTTTTAAGCGCTATCACGCCATAAAACTATAGAGTCATTTTTAGTTTATTTTTTGAGAGTGGTTTGATTGCTTTGTGTTTAAGACACTTTTTTTTCTAGAACCGCAAACGGGAGGTAGAGAAGTAGTTTCTCAAGAATTGCCAAGGCACTTACCAGTAATGAAATGCCCCGCCGTCGATTACGAGGCAGCAGGAAAAGGTACAAACCGAGTGGAATTGTGGGCGAAAGCACAGCTAGCTACCAGATTTCTCACTCTTGATTGAGAGCAACAACCGCAAGCCAGGTGAAATTGTTAAGTTGAACATTTCTAAATTGCAATCTTCGGGTGCAAAAAAGCGCTTTCCAACCGCTGCTGTAATCGCGTATATCGCAGTTGGCCGTCACTAGAACGCAAAGCCTTGGATATCGCTTTCTTGGAACCAACGACAATCGCTAACTGGTTGGCACAAGTTAATGCTGTGTACAACTGTTTACGAGACAACATCATATAAGGCTGCGTATAAATTGGCAGAATTACTACCGGATATTCTGAAACCTGGCTTTGATGAATGGTGAGGGACCAGGCGAGGGCAATTTGATTTAAGTCTGCTCTGGTTCTAACGACAGTATGCTTACGATACTGTACAGTAACTTCCATCTCTTCAAGATCAATGGCCTTGATAATTCCGAAGTCGCCATTAAAAATTTCATGATTATAATCATTAGTCAGTTGAATGATCCGATGGGAGCTATGCGGTTTCGTCAGATCCAGTAAAAAACAAGCGATCACTAAATCATTTTCCCAGTAGTATAAATTTATTTATACTTTTTAAGCAGTATTAACA
>NZ_JACJSH010000150.1:0-3569 GCF_014698055.1 Nostoc sp. FACHB-133 | reverse complement strand
GGCTACCAGCACATATTTAGTAAATAAAGTTACTTCTTACTTAGATTTTATTTTTGCGATCGCTTGTTTTTTACTGGATCTGACAAAACCGCATTGCTCCCCTTGCTATGCGAGTGAACTAAACCAAGTATTTATGCATTTATTGAATAATGCTATTGATGCAATAGAAGAGGGAATGGGGAAGGTGGGGCCCCTGGGAATAAGGGGTAATGGAGAGTGGGGAGCGGGGAATCAATCTTTTAATCGTTATTCTCAAATGCCACTTGACGGGAGTCGCTCTAATTGGGGAGACACACCAGTTCCTGCACTCGGAGAAACCTCAAACCCGCAGTGGCTCTTCCCTACCCCCCAAATTAGGATTCACACAGAGGTGACAGACTTAAATACGATCAAAATTGCGATCGCAGATAATGGCCCTGGTATAGAAGAGGCGGTGCGATCGCGTTTATTTGACCCATTTTTTACCACAAAACCTGTGGGCAAAGGTAGTGGGCTAGGATTATCTATTAGCTATCAGATTATCGTCCAAAAACACCGAGGAAATATTACCTGCACTTCTTCTGTTGGGCAAGGAGCAGAGTTTGCAATTGAAATTCCCATTGAGCAACCTGAGCATTAGCCAACAGTAAACTCGTCAATGAAGAGGATAACCCGAATTTCTCACTCATAGGGTGGGGAGTGTGGGAGGTGTGGGAGGTGTGGAAATTTAGTCAAGTAACCAATCATCTTGATGTGTAATCATCTTGACTAACCCACTAAGGACTTGATTGTAAGGAGCGTAGAGTTCTCTTCCTTGTTCGACCGTAAGATATTGACATTTCACAGCAAACTTTAACCAAACTTGAGTTTCTGCTGCTTCCGCCTCACAATCATTAAGTTTAGCGACAAAAGCGGCTTTATATCGACGTTTTCTCCAAGCCTCTGCCATATTTGCACAGACAGAGCGAGATAGCGAAGCGGTAGCGAGTTTTCGAGTGTCGGAGCGACGAATTTGGTCAGTTAATGAATATTTTTCTTCAACTGGGAACTTTTTAGAATATTCAAAAATTTGCATTGCTGTTTCAAATGCTAATTGATAAATGGCTAAATCCTCATGAGTTCTAAAATACTTCTTCCCTTTTTCTTCCATCTTCTTTAATTTCGACCGTTCCATTCTTCATCTTCCCACCCTCCCCACACTTCCCACCCTCCCCACACCTCCCACACTTCCCACACTTCCCACCCTCCCCGCCCCCTGCCTCTTTAGTCATAGGCTTAACGGCAGTTGAACTATGAACGTTGCCCAGCCATGAGAACTAGTAACTTCAATTTTGCCTTGGAGATATTCTACTAACTTCTTCACTAATGCTAAACCTAATCCTGTGCCGCCATGTTGCCAGCGATCGCTCTGAGGAATTCGGTAAAATGGCTCAAAGATGCGAGATTGTTCTGTTGTGGGGATTATTACTCCAGAATTACTAATTGTAATTTGAAAGTAGGGGACTTGAGAGTTATCTAATAGATCAGATTCAGCATCCTCATTTATAAGACTTTTTGTGGTGTCAATTATCCGAACATCTATTGTGATCTGTCCTTCAGGCGGAGTATATTTACAAGCATTGTTGAGTAATTCTGAGACAATTTCGGTCAGGCTAGCCAAGTCTGAAACTAAAGGTGGTAAATTTGGCACAATACTAACTTCCAAAGTCTGTTCTTTAGCTTTCGCACTTTCTTCAAAATACTCGGCGACGTGAGGCAGCCAATGTTGAAGTTGAATTGAAGTTAATTCCAATGGATAGACATCTGCATCAATCATTCGGATATGCAGCAAATTGTCTACTAGATTCAGCTCTTGTTCGCACTGCTCATGCAGGATAGTTAAGTAGCGGGCTACAGATTCCGATGGAGAAAGTGTGCTTGAATTTAAGCTGCCCTGCCGCTCAAGAATATTTTCTAGGGCGGAGATTGCCATTTTGATGTTTGACAAGGGCGTTCGCATTTCATGAGAAGTGGTTGCGAGAAAATCCTCTTTCAACTTATTCAGGCGTTGGAGTTCTGCCACTTGAATTTCTAGTTGTTGGGCACGTTCGGTTGCGAGATTGCGTTCTTCGGTGAGCCGTCGTTGTGTGTCATCTCGAAAAACTAATACTGCTCCTGTAATGATGCCACTGTTGTCTCTGAGGGGAGTAGCACTATCAGCGACTGGTATAGTTGTCCCCTCTCTAGTAATTAGTAAAATTTGACTGCCTAGATAGATAGTAGTTTCTTGTTGGAGGGCTGTGATAATTGGATTTTGGACAGGGATCTGAGTTTGTTCGTCAATGAGTCGGAACACCTCTGTTAACATCCGTCCCTTGGCTTCATTCCATCGCCACCCTGTTAATGCTTCACCTGCCTGATTTAGGTACTTTACACGCAACTCAGGATCAACTACAATCACACCGTCCCCCATTCCTCTAAGGACAGAACTCAAAAATTGCTCGCGATCGTAGCGATTGAGTGCTGTTTGAATGGCAACGTAAAGTTCTTGTTCCTTGATGGGTTTGAGAATATACCCAAAGGGGGATGTCAGTGTTGCCCGCTCCACAGTACTTCTATCCGAATGACCTGTAAGGTAGATAACAGGAATTTGCAAATTACGCCAAATTTGCTCAGATGCCTGAATCCCGTCCATTTCGCCGCGTAACCTGATATCCATTAAAATCAAGTTTGGGCGTGATCCAGTTGCTTTTTCAATTGCCTCTTCTGCTGAATCGGCGATACCTAAAACAGTATATCCCAGAGACTCTAAATTTTCTTGTAAGTTGATGGCAAGAATATATTCATCTTCAACAACAAGGATTCGAACTGTCTCCTTTTTATATGTGTTTGATGGGATGCCAATCATTTTTATATCCGGCTGTTTGTAAAAGTAATTTTGAACTGTGTTCCCTGATGAGATTCAATTTCGAGTTTTCCTCTTAACTGTTTGACTAAGCCCTGAACAAGGGTTATGCCCAGTGTTTTAGCTTTCTTACTATCAAAATTTTCAGGTAAACCAATGCCATTATCTCGAATAATGAGTGTTAAAATAGACTCGGATTCTTGATAAAACTTAACCTCAATTTCACCCCTAATATTACCAACAAAGGCATATTTCAAAGCATTAGAAACCAGTTCGTTGATAATCAAGCCACAAGGAATGGCAGTTTCGATGTCAAGGCTAGCATTATCAACTTGAATATTCAAGTGAATCTGCCTGGAATTGACGTTATAAGAATCAAATAAATGAGTTGTTAAATCTGGGATGTATTGAGCGAAATCAATATCAGCGAGGTCTTCAGATCGGTACAGTTTTTCATGAACTAGGGCAATGGAGGCAATGCGGTTTTGGCTATCGCGCAAAATAGCTGTCACGACAGGATCTTGTGTCCGTCTGCACTGCATTTGCAGCAAACTGCTGACAATTCCTAAATTATTCTTCACCCGATGGTGAATTTCTTTAAGTAATAAGTAGGACAGGGTGAAAAAACCAAATTGTGTAAAGATAAGTAAATACACATAATGTATCTACCACGGTAACAGGTATATGGGCAGCCGTTTAAGGGTAT
>NZ_JACJSH010000015.1:0-155727 GCF_014698055.1 Nostoc sp. FACHB-133 | reverse complement strand
TGGCATCTGCTGAATCTGCTCCTGTTGCTCTTTCTGCTCCTGCTATCAACGGTTAATTCTCAAGCATTAACTCAATTAGCTAAATAAGAAAGCGCTCTCCCGAATTGGGAGGGCGCTTTTTAGTTGTAATTATGACAGCGCATTCTTACTTAATCGTCTGGTAGTGTAAAAACAACTCACTTCCAACTTGACGAGTTTCGAGGAGTTCCAGATGAGGAGCAGCAGTGGAAATAAAACCCTCTCCCTCCACCGGGGTGGGAGCGTCCTTTCCTCCATAAATGACAGGCCAGATTGTCAACCACCAATCGTCAATTCGCCCAGCCTTTACTAGAGATGCTGTTAAATAGCCTCCTCCCAAAGCAACGACCTTGTGAATACCGCGCTCTGCCATCAAGCTGTAGGCTCGATTCCAGTCCAGGTCTGTATCTCCCAAATCAATTAATTCAGCCAGTTTTTGCAAACTTGTTGTATCAGACCTGCGCTCCAAACCAGCCCGTGTCGTAAATATCCATCGCTCAATGTCCTCGCTCAAAAAAGGGGCGTCCAGCGATAGGTCAAGGGAACCGGAGACAACACAAACAATAGGCTGGCGAGACTGACCCCGAGCCTCGCGCGCTGCTAATAATTCGGGATTGCGAATTGAAAAAATTACGTCTCCAGCCCGAATCGTTCCTGCTCCTACCAGGATTAGATCAGCAAGTGAGACTTCATACTCTACGTGTGCTTGATCGGCTGCATCAGGACTACCGCCTGCTTGAGGATCTACGGAGCTAATCTTTCCATCGACCGTCATGGCAATAACTACAGTTGTTTGGATAGCTGACATGATTACGTTCTGACAGTTCTTTATAATTTTATCTTTTTGAATTCTTTGCTATGAATCCCCAATGGAGTATAAAGGGGAAAATTAGTCACTGAGGCAATATGAAATTCTGGCGTTGCTGAATGAAGGGATGAATCGATTATGCAACGTCGAATTTTTAAGACCTTAGCATTTAGTGTTCCCAGATCCGCCCCATCAGTCAGAGATTAAGGTAAAGGGATTTCTTGGCTTTGACTACTCCCAAATATTGATTCTCGCAGCGAATATTTAATCGGTTCATCTACTTTCTTTTTGTAGCAGGTAGCGATCGCTATCTGTGCCCGATTTTCTGATCCGATCGATTCCACTTCTTGCAAAAGTGCTTTTTGCACTCTTGTCGGAAAAGGGGGAAAGGTAAAATACAAAACCTTTCCCCCAAACCCAACAAGTATTGAATTTTAAAATACCTTGCGTTCAGCCAAATGGGATAGAAGATCTTGGTATGAGAACCAAACTTGCCGCAACTGCTTGCGGGCAAATAATTTCAACTGATCGCCAGCAGAGGCTGAACCTGGTTGAGTTGCATTAGCATAACTGGTAAGCGCCATCGCTTTTACAGGTTGAGAAAATTCAATCGCAGCAACATAAGAATCACCAGAAACAGATTTGAAGCGCCCGTCTGATAGTGGAACAAAATTGAGAACGCGGAAAATACCAAGTCCGCCATCGCCACCATTTGCAGGCAAATCGACATCACCAGACTGTAACCGGAAAACATCTCCCCATGCTACATCTAGGTTTCCATAGGTTTTTTCCACCTTAGCTGCAACAGTTAAGAGTGTTGTGACTGCACTTTGAGGATTAGCCAAGCCATCAGGTGTAGTCAGTGGAGAGTCTTCACTCCAGGGTTTGCTAAATACACTATCGAAGTCTATCGCATCTACCCAAGCAGCGAATAGTACTGCACCTCGGCTATCTGCATTGGTTTGTCGATCCCAAGCTGACAGTACATCAGCAGATCGACGAGCTAATTCGCTTCCGTACTTCCGGGCTGCTGGAATCAAGTCATCCAAAAGGCGATCTGCTAGTTCCATACGTGTTGAATGTTTATAGGAAACCATCTCATCAAAAGAGATTTTGTCATCCTCTGCTAACATCTGCACAGTACGTTGCGATCTAAACTCCATTGGCCCGCGTGGTGCCATATAAGGCGGATAATTATCTGGATTGAGAACCTGGGGAAAGGTTGTTGTCCAAGGTGGGTCATTTGTATTTTGTAACCAGCCGCTTTTTGGATCAATTACGCGCGGTAGATCCTGATATGGATGAGTTTTTGACCATAAGGTTTTAGATGTGTCGCCAGGAATTAAACCTTGCCAGTATTCAAAATTGCCTTGTTGACGAATTGGTACTTGACCGTTAAAAAGGTGCATAATATGCCCTTCTCTATCTGCATACATCACTGTAAACATCGGTAGTTGTAATCGTTGCAGGACAGCTTGAAACTGGGTGAGGTTTTGGGAACGTGCCATATCCCACCACTGCTGTAGTACACCTGGTTGGTCAAGACCCACAACACGCAGTGCCACAGCTTTACCATCTTGTCGTGATATGACTGGCCCGTGGATAGAACTTTCCACTACAAGTTTTTGTGAGGCTAGCGTACCGTCTTTTTGCTTGACTTTCAAAGATACGGTTTTTGTCTTAAAGGCTCGGACTTGACCATCGAAGCGATAACCACGATCGGCTAGTTTGAGTTCGTAGTTATCCCAGCCATCATAGGTGTTTACTGTATGAGTCCAACCCAAATTATCATTAAAGGCGATCGCTAAAACGGGAATCCCTACCAGTGTTGCCCCGTAAGCATTAATTCCTGGTGCAGTAATATGTGCTTCATACCAGAGAAATAAATCTGACCAAGGTAGATGTGGGTTAGCCAGAAGCATAGCATGACCATTTTCAGAATGTGATGGTGCGATCGCCCAACCATTAGATCCTGGTTTTGGGTGCTGTTTACTGACACCTGCAACTTCTTCTGGATTGGCAATAAAAGTGAAATTCAGTACCCGCATCTGGTGAGCCAGCACATCCTCGCCTTTGACTGGCAAGACAATCTCAACTTCATCAGCAATCAAATCCTTGTGCTTCTCAGCATAAGCGTTAATTCCACTGGCAAAAGCATCAAGATAACGACGAAACTTAGGACTTTGAGCCAAATACCAAGAATGCGATCGTTCTGGTACTCCCATAGTTTGTACCCAACGATCTGATTCTAGATACTTTTCTCCCCAATATTCGGCAGCCCTTCCCCGTGCTTGACCGTAGAGATGTAAAAGCAGGTTGCCATGACTCTGCATCTGCGCCCAACCAAAAGCTTGAAAGGCACTTTGGTTATCCTTGCCATAAATATGCGGTACACCATAAGTGTCCCAAAGTATTTCAGTTGTTTTTGGTGAAGAGCTAAGGCTTTGGTTTCCTACTACTAAAACAAATATGAGCGCGAGTAAAAAGGGTAAAACTCTCAAGATATAGTGTTTATTGCCATTCGACTTTAAACCTATAAAACCAAGCAACTTTATTTTGCTAATAAACATTAGAGTTAATGAATGGGGACTGTTGAATAATCCCTAATAATTGAGACTGTCGATTTGTCTAGATAGGCTCACTCCAAATAATGCCTAAGCCTAATGAGCAGATTCTTCCATTTTCTTCTGGAGGCTTAGAGGTCTCATATCTGTCCATACTTCCTTTATATATTCAAGGCATTCTTGCTTGAGACCAGTTTTGCCCACATCTCTCCAGCCAAGGGGGTTTTCTCGGTTGGCAAACCAGATTGAATATTGTTCTTCGTGATTTACTACAACTTTGTAAGTTGTGATCTCTTCCGTTTCGTTTTGATACATCTTTATTACCTGATAAGTGATTATTTAGATTCTCTTACAAGTTGAAAAATTATTTGTTAGCTATTTTTTCTTTTAATACTACAGCTTAATTTTATATAAAACCTCCTTCTCTCAAATTAGTGACGCTATCCTTAACAACTTGAATAATGTAGTTAATATCTTCACATGTATGGGCTGTTGATAAATAACCATTTACACCTAATAAGTGAACTCCTCTGTCGAGAATATGATATTTCAACAAGCTCATTGCTACTGAAGCAGTAGAATTTTCTCCAGAAATCTCTAAAGATGCAGAACCAAATAGTGAGCCAAAATTTGCCATTTGTAGCGGTATTCCATCGGCTGCAAAATAATTATTCAAAGCTTTAACAAATTGTGTTGTGCGTTCATTCAGACTTTTTTGTAGAGAAAATCCCGAATTCTGCATATACTTTAATACAGCTTTTGCAGCAGCTAATGCTAACGGATGCTTACAAAAAGTACCTGCAAAAAACGTCTTTTTCACCAGAGGGTAGGAAGCATCGCCGTAACTCCACATTCCCCCATCTATTGCATCCATATAAATATTTTTACCGGCAATCACCCCAATTGGTATCCCACCACCAACAATTTTTCCATAAGTGGCTATGTCTGCTTGTACATCAAAATAAGCTTGTGCGCCACCAGGATGAATCCGAAACCCTGTTACCATTTCATCAAAAATTAAGGCAATTCCAGATTCTTGTGTTAATTTCCTCAATTTCTGGAGGAATTCTTTTGGTTGTAAAGCCGGTCTAGAAGTTTGCACAGGAACTACCAAAACTGCTGCTAATTCTTGCTTATATGCTTTAATAACTTCTAATGATTGAGGATTACCATAATCTAAAATCAAAACATCACTCACAAAGTTTTGTAATACTCCAGGCGCTAAGGGTATGGCATATTGATTATCTTCTGCCTTATTTGCGTTAACTAAAGTGCCATCAAAATGACCATGATAAGAACCTGAAAATATAACGATTTTCTTACGTTCTGTAACTGCTCTGGCGATACGGATAGCAGTCATTACTGCTTCTGTACCAGTATTACTAAAACAAACCCGCTCCATTCCTGTAAGTTGAGAAATTAACTCAGCTACCTCACCAACAATTTCTGATTGGGGACCAATTTGAATTCCTTGATCAAGTTGTGCGATTAAAGCCTCTTTAATAAATGAGGGATTATGACCAAAGAGATTTATTCCCAAACCCATCATTAAATCTACATATTCATTACCATCTACATCCCAGATTTTGGAACCCATAGAGCGATTAGCAACAATGGGATAATACATTTCTTTAAATAGTAAATTGAACTCTCCTAAGTTTTTATCGTCAGAGAGAACTGGGCGATAAGATTGGGAAAGATGTTTAGATGTTTTGGTGCGATCGCTATAGCTATTGATAAAATGTTGTAAATACTTTTGCTGCTGATTTGTCAGCCCTGCTTTGGCTAATAATTCAGTTAAAAAATCGGATTTTTGATGTAATGCAATAACATCATAATCATCATAGTGAGTTGTTGAAATCATAAAATATCATTCCTGAAACTATTGCAAAAATTTTAATTATTCATTAGTTACAAACTTTATTATCCAAAAACCCCTGCTTAATCAGATAGGAAAAATAAACGCTGAGTAATTGATTGTCTATTGGAGGACAAGTAATGGAAGTACCTACTAATCCATTGATGACATTTTGATTATCAATCTGTAAAAATTCTGAGTTTGAATCTTCTTCAGTTTGTCTCGCTGGAAAAAATGGTACTAATGAATATAAAGGATGTTCAAAGGAGCTTTGAGTCACATTGAGTAATTTCTCTCGCCATTGCTCATAAGAATTTTGTTCAATTGCATAACCTAATGAGCAAATATGGTCAATAAGTGTATTTGAGTGGAGAGTTTGAGGATGCACTAAGTGAAAAGTTTTGCCTAAAGATTCTTTCTGTTTCGATAAATTAACTATTGCTTTGCTGACATAATCTACAGGAACTATATTCTCTCGAATGTCTATATCTGGCGCACTTCCCAATTGCACACAACCTATTATCAGTTTGTATAGAAAATCATTACTATTAAAGACCCCCGTTTTGCTATGTCCAGATATACGTGATGGTCTGTAAATAGAGATAGGAATTCCCCTTTTAATCGCCGTTTGTACTAGCTTTTCAGCTACCCATTTAGTTTGACAATATCCATTACTAGGAAATTCGTTTTCATTTAGGCTATCTTGTTCTCGGACTACTTTTGCTCCAGATTCAATTTTGGAAGATACAACACCAGAGCTAGAAATAAAATGTACTGGTTTAGTTTTTATTTGACTAGCTAATCTCAAAATTTCTTGTGTACCCAGTACGTTTGTCGGTTTTAGAATAGAGTAGGGATAAATATGATGTACCCAAGCACCATTATGGTAGATAACATCAATAGTACTTGCTAATTGTTGGAAATTTTCAATTTTTAAACCAAAAAGTGGTTTTGATAAATCCCCAAGAATAGGAATTATTCTGGAACTCCAAATTCCGTTCCAAACTCCATAAGATTCCAGAGCAGCTTGCAGTTTTTTATGGGCATCTTCAATATTTTTATAACGAACTAAGCAATAAACATCTGCTTGGGTTTGTTGTAGAAGTTCAGCTAGTAAGAATAATCCTAAAAAGCCCGTTGCTCCAGTCAATAAAATAGCACTAGGTTCAGGAATAAACTTAACGGCATTTTCAGGAACAATTGTTGGATCTAAAATGACTTCAGCTTTGAGATCAAAAAGTGGGTAATCAATTTCTGTTTGACAAACTCGATCAATATTTTCTGCTAAACCCGCTACTGTGGGTTTCTCTAACAAACTGCGTAAAGAGATATCCAAGTTAAAAGCTTCTTTAACTTTGGCAAGTAGTTGAGTTGTTAATAAAGAATGTCCACCCAATTCAAAGAAGTTGTCGTAAATACTGACTTTCTCAATTTTTAAGACTTCAGCCCAGATTTGAGTTAGCATTTCTTCTACAGAGGTGCGAGGAGGAACAAAATCTCCTATCAAATCTGATCTAACTTCCTCTGGTGCGGGTAGTGCTTTTCTATCAACTTTACCATTGGCACTTAGAGGTAATTTTTTTAGCAGCACTACAGCCGATGGTATCATGAATTCTGGTAATTTATCTTTTAAAAAACTGTGTAGTTCATTAACTGTAAGAGCTGATTTTGGTTGGGGAACTACATAAGCAACTAAGCGTTTGTTTCCTGGTACATCTTCGCGAGCAATAACTACTGTTTCTTGCACTCCAGGATACTTATTTAGTGCTGTTTCAATCTCACCTAACTCAATTCGGAAGCCACGAATTTTTACTTGGTTATCAATACGTCCCAAAAACTCAATATTGCCATCAGGGAGATATTTTGCTAAATCGCCAGTTTTATATAAACGCACTCCCGGTTTTTTACTAAAGGGATGGGGAATAAATTTCTCAGATGTAATTGCAGATTGATTTAAATAACCTCTAGCTAAACCTTCACCACTAATATAAATCTCGCCATGAATACCAATAGGAACTGGATGTAAATGAGAGTCCAGTATATATATTTGCGTATTGGGTATGGGAGAACCAATAGATATTTGCCTTCCTGTTTCTGCGGTATGACAATAATATGCGCTACTCCAAACGCTTGCTTCTGTCGGCCCGTACTCGTTAAATAAAGATACTTCCGGCTGAAACTGAGAATGATGTTGTACCAATTCTGGTAGACAAGATTCACCTGCAACTATGACAGCACAAAGAGAATTTAAATTTTCTGGTTTTGCTTGTTGCAAAATTAAAGCATATAGAGAAGGAAGGCTTAATAAATGGGAAACACTATTTTGGGAAATTAATTCTATAAGTTTAGGTACTTCTCGTTGTACACCTTCTTCTGGTAAGTGTAGAGTTCCGCCACAACAAAGTGTCCAGAAAATACCTGCAACAGAGCTATCAAAAGCAAAGGATGAGAGTAGCAAAAAGTTACTTACAGCTTGTTGATAGTAAGCAATACGTGCAGTTGTTGAATGAATTAAGTTACGATGTGCGATCGCAACTCCCTTCGGTTTTCCAGTAGAGCCAGAAGTATAAATTATATAAGCTAAGTTTTCAGTAGATATAGTTATCTGGGGGTTTTTCTGACTCTGTTGTGCGATTGCTTCCCATTCTGTGTCTAAGCAAATTGTTTGTGTATCGTGCTGAGGTAAGCCTTCTAGTAAATACTGCTGTGTCAATAATACAGATACCTGAGTATCTTCTAGCATTAAGCTTAAGCGCTCTTGGGGATAGTGCGGATCGAGGGGAACATAAGCACCACCAGCTTTAAGAATGCCTAAAATACCTACAAGCATTTCTAAGGAACGCTCTACACAAATTCCCACTAATACTTCTGCACCTACCCCCAAATGTTTTAGATAATGAGCTAGTTGATTTGCACGCGCATTAAGTTCAGCATAAGTTAGTTCCTGATTGTTAAATACTACAGCAATGTTGTTGGGAGTGCGTTCTACCTGCTCTGTAAATAACTCGTGAATGCACTTATTTTGTGGGTAATCCGCCTGGGTTTGATTGAACTCGAATAAAAGTTGATTGAGTGTGCGATCGCTTAAAATTTCTAATTCCCCAATTGCAGCTTCTGGATCATGTACTGCACTTTCTAGTAGCTTGTGAAATTGCTCTGCTAACCCTGCAATATCCTGTGGAGAAAACAGATTACAGTCATAATGAAATTCTGTACTTAAAAAATCCTTTTCGCGTCTACAAGAAAGCTTAATTTTGAAACGCTCAGTACAGCTATCAAGCTTGAAAATAGAAAATAATATATTACCTGCATAATGCCTTGTATCTTCTTCTGTAAAATCAAAAATCACAGGAGAAAAAGGTAAAATATCTGGTATTTGTTCCCAAGTAAAACACTCCTGCCATTTGTGGATAGATTCTACAGACTCATGAACTTGCTGCAAAACTTGACTAAATTGGAAACTATCTTCTAAATGACAATGAACTGGTAAATATTTAGCAAATAGTCCTAATGCTTCTTGAAGTTCCTCATATTTTCTGCCATTAAATTCTCTGGCGACGATCATCTCAGATTGTCCACTTAGTCGCTGGAGTAAAATCAACCAGCAGGTTAGATAAAAGGTAGAAGCAGACGTATTATGCTTCTGAGCTAATATTTCGATATTAGCGACTAGTTCCGGGGTAATGATTGAATGTACTAATTTTGGTTGAAATATCTGTTTTTCAGAGAGATGTTTTTCAAAAGGAAGCTGGAAAGTGCCAATAGTAGAGAAGTCTTGCTGTTGCCAATATTCTCTGCCTATTTTCGTTTCTTCTGCTTCTAATATTTGATTTTGCCATTCTGAAAAATCTGCATATTGGAGTGGTTCTTTAGATAATTTTTCATCGAATTTTCCTAAGTAAGAAGTAGCTAGTTCTCTTGCTAGACAATTAAATGTTGCTCTGTCTGCACAGAGAGCAGGTAAACTAATAAGCAATAAATGCTGTTCTGGTGAAATATTTACTAAGGATGTATGTAAAATCGAACCTTGTTCAAACTGAAAAGTTTGTTGTTTGATTTCCTGAAATATTAACTCAATCTTCGCCTCTTGTTCTTGAGGAGTCAAATTAGTAATATCAGATTTTTTCTCTAAAATAACTTTGCTATCTGTAATTACCTGTACTGGAATAGTCATTCCAGGTAGACAAATAAAATTGGTGCGGAGTATCTCATAGCGATTGACAACATCTTGCAATGCAAATTCTAACTTATTGAGATCAATACTTCCTTGAATCAAAATTGCACAATCGCTACGATAAGCCCAACTTTGATCAATTTGTTGTAACAACCATAAATGCTCTTGCTGAGGCGAAAGTCTAAACCCCTCGATACTTTCTACTACTTGCATATTGCTACCTTCATGTTAGTTAAATACTTGAGGGCGTATAAGGTTCAGCCATTCCCACTAAAATTTTTCTGGGAGGAATAAATGGATTACGAGCATGTATTGATAACATATTATCCAGCATCAATACATCTCCTTTCTGCCAAGAAAAAGTGACCATTTCTTCTTGATAAGCAGTTCGCAAACTAGCTAACACTGATGGTTCAATTGCAGAACCATCTCCATAGTATGTGTTAGTTGGTAAATCTTCTTCTGGCAAATTTTTCAATAACGATTCGCGTATCGTTGGTTCCAATGTGGAAACGTGGAAAAAAGTTGCGTGATTGAACCAGACCATTTCACCTGTTTGAGGATGTTTGAGAATGGCTGACCCAACTTGTCGAGTTCTTAAACGATTATCTGCTTTCCATTCAACCTCAATTCCATTGTTTTTGCAATACTCTTCTACTTTAATTTTGTCTGTTGTTTGAAATACAGTTTGCCAAGGAAGACCAAATCCATTACCAAAGTTACGCATATACATAACTTGCTTTTCAATGAAGCGATCGCGGATAGTTGGATCAATCCGCTCAAAAACCTTTCGACAGCTACCAATCGGGGTTTCCCCTCCCTCTTGCGCTGGACTCATACAAAAAAAGAAGATTTTCAACGGGAAGGTAGGCGAGTAGGCGTGTTCATTGTGAGGAAAAATACTTTGATCGGCAGGGTAGTCAGTTGAAGTATAAATTCTCCCAGCTACTTGAGTTCGTGGAGATGCCCGATATCGATATTCCATCGCTTCTCCACAAATCGCTGCGATAATTTGCTCAAATTCTTCTATAGAATTAACTTTGAAATTACGAAAAAGTATCGCTCCATATTTTAATAATTCAGATTTCAAATATTCTCGATTATTATTAGCCCAGTTTTCCAGATTTACACCCTTCACACTAGGCTTAATCACCAATGGAAAGTTAGAGCCTGGCTTAAGGAATTCAGTTTTGATTAATTCTTCTGTAGATATATTAACAGCTTTCCGTCTTACATATCCTAGAGATTCCATTTTCGTCATGATTTTTATTATCTGTTATTTGCTCTACGTTTAACGTTGATTAATTTCTGTCCGATAGTATTTTTATAAGCTTCTTCTTTTGCAATATGCTGTTTATTATCTACTTCATTAAGAACTGTTTTTAATTCACTTAATTTACTTTCTGGATGGGTGGCAATCTTATTTAAAAGCGTTGCAAAATTATTCGATAACCTAACAATACTGTCCCGATCAAATAGGTCAGTGTTATATTCCCATACACCAAATAGTCCCTGATCTGTTTCGTTTAACTCCAACAGCAAGTCAAACTGCACCGTTTTGTTTTCGACTTTCAAAGATGTGATAGTTAAGCCTGGAAGTTCCAAAGATGGGGTTTGGGTATTTTCCAAAACAAGCTTGACTTGAAATAACGGTGTACGGTTCAACTCCCGTTTTGGATTCAGAACATCTACTAATTTGTCGAAGGGCAAATCTTGGTGAGCATAAGCTTCCAGAGTCATCTCGCGGACTCGTTCTAATAACTCTACAAAAGTAGGATTTCCTGATAAATCTGTACGCAACACTAACTGGTTAACAAAAAATCCGATCAATTCTTTAGTCTCGGCTTGATTGCGGTTGGCAATATCAGTACCTACAACAATATCTTCTTGATCGGTGTAGCAGTGCAGCAAAGTCTGGAAAGCCGCTAGCAGAATCATAAATAGTGTGATGCCTTGGCGCTGATTCAGAGCTTTCAGCTTCTCAGATAAAGTTTTGGGTATAACCAGAGTTTCTCTAGCTCCTGAGAAAGTCTGGATAGGCGCTCGCGATCGCTCGCTAGGGAATTCTACAACAGGTAGTTTACCGCCTAATTGTCTTTGCCAGTAAGCAAGTTGAGTTTCTAAACGCTCTCCCTGTAACCACTGTCTTTGCCACACAGCAAAATCTGCATACTGGATGGATAGTTCCGAAAGTGGTGATAGTTTGCCAATAGAGAAAGCTTCATACAAAGTTGCGATTTCGTGAATTAGCACACCTATAGCCCAGCCATCAGCCACAATATGATGCATAGTCAACAATAATGCATATTCTGCTGCCGCTAGTTGCAGTAAAGTAACTCGTAATAAAGGCACTTTGGTTAAGTCGAAAGGCTGTTGGGCTTCCTCACTCGCCAATCTCAAAACTTCAGCCTCTCTCTGTTCTTGAGAAAGTTCTTGTAAATCTACTACTGGTAGTTTGAAGCTGAAACTGGGAGTAATAACTTGCAGAGGTTGTCCATCAACTACTTTGAATGTAGTTCTTAAAACTTCGTGCCGTCTCACAACTTCGTTAAAGCTTTGCTCCAGTACCGCCACATTTAGCGATCCAACAATACGCATGGGTTGAGAGATATTGTAGGCACTATTTCCAGGTTGTAATTGGTCGATAAACCACAACCTTTGTTGGGCAAAAGATAGAGGAAATAAGTTTGACTCTCGACTTTGAGTAACTATTTGCGGTTGTGAAAATACGCTTTCTTTTTTCTTCTGAAGGCGTTGTGCAAGAAGCTTAAGTTTCTCTGGAGAAAGACCAGCAATTCGTTGTGAAAGGTCACTCATGTTTGCCAAATGTGATATATAACAAAACAAATATAATTTTGGCGTTGATTAACGCTGTCATTCTATTTTCGTAAAAAGAAAGTGGTAATTGCATAGTCATATCATGTCTAGTTACTTAGTGTTGTGAAGCAATTAATGCCTGCACTTCATCCTGTGATAGTTGTTCAATATCTGCTAAAGTTTGAGCCAATTCCTCTAAATTTGTCTGGTTAGCCAGTTTTTGGATAATAACTTCAGCTAATTCAGCTATAGTCGGGCCATTAAAAAACCCTTTATAAGAAAGTTCTGTTTGAAAAGTTTTGCACAGTTCAGAAACTAATTGAGTAGCAAATAAAGAGTCTCCTCCTAACTCAAAGAAGTTATCGTGAATACCCACTTTTTCAATCCCCAGAAGTTGTTGCCAAACGTCAGCAAGGGTTCGCTCAATTTCATTACTAGGAGCAATATAAGCATTTGCTAACTTAGGTCGGGGGTGAGTTGGTTTGAATTGATTAAGCTGGGCTAATTTTTCCTCCAAAGACTTAGGAGTTTTCTTTGGCTTAATTAGATTGAGAAAATCTTGTGTTGATACAATTATTTGAGAAACTGTACTACTACACAGAATACGTTTAAAAGCCTCTATGCCCTCCAAATCAGCCATTCCTGCTGCCAATCTTTCTCCTGTGATTTCTTGATGGCGTGCTTCAACAGGAATTGCCATTCCTACGTTGTTCCATCTATCCCAGTTAATAGACTTAATGAATTTCCATGTTTCATATTTAGAAGCGCTGTAGTGAGCAAAGGAGTCAAGGAAGGCATTTGCATCTGTATAATCTGCCATTCCAGATGTACCAATAAATGAACTTAGTGATGAACAGAGTACAAAGAAATCTAGGTTCTTTTCTTTAAATAGAGTTTCAAGTACTCGTGTCCCTTGCACTTTTGGCGCTAAAGATTTGGCTACAGTTTCTTTTGTTGTGAGTTGCATCATCCCTCCGCCGAAAACTGCGGCTGCATGAATTACTCCATGAATCTCACCAAATTGTTGATTAGCTTTTTTAAACACTGCGGACATCTGTTCAAGGTTGGTAACATCGCTACTGATTACCATTACCTCTGCACCTAATGCCTTGATTTCCTGCAATTTTTGGATCTTCTGACTGATATGATCTTGTGGATCGTGAGTCGATAACCATTCAGACCATTCATCTTGGTCGGGAAAAGTTGAACGTCCTAGTAATATAAGTTTTGCTTGCGCGGTCTGCGCTAGATATTCTGCTAGCAGTAGACCAACACCTCCTAATCCACCAGTGATGAGATATACTCCCTGTTTTCTAAGGCGGAGATTTTCAGTAATGGTTTCATGTAGTTGTACAGGTTCAAAATCTTGTACCCAGCGATTTCGGCCACGATAAGCAATAATTTGGTCAGATGTAGGGGTTGTAAATTCCGCTATTAGTGTTTGGATGAGTTCTTCTTGTCCACTTTCTAGAGGAACTACAACATCAATACTGCGACAAGTTATATTTGGATACTCAAGTGGCATAACTTTGCAAGTTCCAAGAACCAGTGCCTTTTCTGGACACAGTATTTCTGAACCTGTTATTTCCTGTAAATTGTTGGAGACAATACTAATTTCTAAAGCATCTGTTTGATTATTTTCTGTAATAGCCTGTGCCAAAAACAACAAACTCGACCAGCCTAAAGCTTCAATTGTTGAGTTGGTGTAACTGTTTGATGTCACACTCCACAGATGAACAATCCTTTTGGGAATCTTACCCAGGCTTTGAAGTTCTTTGAGCAAGGTATTGTAATCATCCTCTTTTTCTGGATTAATCGTATATGTGCGTTGAAGATATTCGCTATTTTGCTGAAATTGCTCTCCCACCCTGACGGAAATAACATCTTGATTCTCAAGTACTAGTTGTTTTATCAACTTCTCACCCAAGCCGCACTCATCCAAAAATACTAACCAGCATCCTGCTTTTCCCTCAAGTCCAGCTTGAGAAGGCTGCGGTGGCATAGTACGTTTCCAAGAAGGAATGTAAAACCAGTCAGCAATATCTGATTTTTTAGCCAATAAGTCTTGGTTCTGCTCTTTTTGCTTGGTGACGGTAAATGCTGTAGGTGCTGAGTCAGTTATCAATGTAGCAGCCTGAGCCACCAAAATCTGTTCGCCGAAAGCTTCAGTTTCAGAGACAGCGGCTACCTCAACAAACCCTTGAGAACGTAGTGCTTCCTGCCATTGCTTTTGTGATAAAAACGGATTACCACGGCTGCGTTCTTCATCCTCTAAAGGATTCATTAGCAGTCCATCGGTGAGATCAAAGTCTAATTGTGGTTGAGTTATTTCCCACAATAGCAGGAATCCTCCGGGAGCTAGTAGCGATCGCACATGCTCCAGGGTTTTTGTTATATTTCGGGTTACGTGCAGTACGTTGACAGCTACCACCACATCAAAACTGTGGCTGTTGAATCCTTGTGCAATAGGCGGTTTTTCAATATCTAGAAACCGATATTCAACAAACGGATAAGCGCTAAACTGCTGTTTGGCTTGATTCAAAAACAAACCCCCTACATCTGTAAAAGTGTAGTTGCTGCGCTCAGATGGTAATACAGGTAGCAATTCTGTCGTAGCAAGACCCCCTCCACCACCAATTTCCAGAATTCTCAGGTTTACATCTGGTGGTAATGACTTTACTACCTGTTCCATACCTGCTTGCATGATCCCTTTTAAATGGGTATCCAGAGGTAATTCTGAATTTGCAATTTCTGGTTTGTTTTCTTTTACCGCAAAATACAACTCTAACGGTTCTTTTTCACCAGTCAGCACATCCGGCAGATTCTCACCACATTCCTGGACGATATGTAGAACATGAGGTGTATCTACGCATTTGATTTTAACTTCTTCTACCAGAGCGTTAATCGAGTCTGTAGAACAGGGAACAAGGTTTGTAAATAAATCCTTTTCTTGTTGTAGTTCACCTTGTTCTACAAGTACATCTAAAAAGCGATACAACAATTGCCGATAGCGAGGAATAATCTGGCATTGCTCACACAACTCCTCAAAAGAATATTGCTCATTGAAGTTGTTAAAAGCACCTAAACGCTGGAGAGAAAAGTTTATATAAGAAGCACACAAACGATCCAAACACTGTTTATTCAGCAAATAAGTTTGCTCGTCTAATGTGGCGATGCTAGCACGAGCCTTTACCCTACAAGCTTCTACCAAAGATTTAGCTAAATCAACTGCCGTTTGTCTTGGCTGTTTTTGTGCTTCAATCCAGTAACGTTGACGCTCAAATGGATAGGTTGGTAAGGGAATATGATGGCGTTGTTCGTTAGCATAAAAACTAGACCAGTCTACTTTGACACCACAAAGCCAGAGCCGTCCCAAAGAGTTGAGTAAAAATGCTACATCCGATTGTTGTTCTTGCGGATGACAGATTGAGGTCAGTACTATCAGTTTATCCTGATGATGTTGCTTGACAAAAGTACTTAAAGTCCGTCCTGGACCAACCTCTAAAAAAATCCGCTCTTGTGTTTTGAGTAACTCAGTTATCCCTTGGTTAAAGCGTACTGTTTGCCGTAAATGCTTTACCCAATATTTGGGGTCTGTTGCTTCTGCTACAGCGATCCAAGTGCCACTGACGTTAGAGATAAACTCAATCTTTGGAGGATGAAGTTGGAGTTTTTGTAAATGCTCTGTAAATGGCTGGAGAATTGGCTCCATCATGGGAGAATGAAAGGCATGAGAGGTATGTAACCTCCGGCAGCCTATACCTTTGGCTTCTAGCTGTTGTTGTAATTGTGCGATCGCTTCAGCTACACCAGAAACCACGCAGTAGGCAGGCCCATTACTTGCAGCTAAAGATAGTTCCTCCGTTAGCAGGGGTTGTATCTCTGATTCGGGAAGTTGGATAGAGAGCATTTCCCCACTAGTAGTCTGCCAACCCAAAAATGCTGCGTGATGGCTGGGGAAAGGGGAAGGGGTAAGGGGTAAGGGATTTGAAACCTTTCCCCCTTCCCCTTTACCTTTTACCCCGCCAAGTGAACTTGGCGAACTACTAGGAAGTTCCTGTATCAGTCGTCCTCGGATTGCGACTAGCGCTAAAGCATCTTCTAGCGAAAAAACTCCAGCTAAAGTAGCGGCTACATACTCCCCGATACTGTGACCAATCATCGCCTCTGGGTGTATACCCCATGCCATCCACAATTGAGCTAGGGCGTACTCAATGACAAATAATGCTGGTTGAGCAACAATTGTCTGTTGAAGCTGCTCCGTTGCCTTGGCTGTCTGTGCCTCATCTGGATACAATACATGGCGTAGGTCAAAACCTAAATGTGGTTTTAGCAACTCACAACAACGATCAACTGTAAGTGTAAAAGTTGGCTCACTCTCGTAGAGTTCTCTAGCCATATTCACATACTGCGTTCCTTGCCCAGAAAACATAAACACCACAGGACGATTGCAAGGCTGCTGGTAGTGGGTGAATATTAGTTGTGATTCTGAAGTAGAAAGCACCTTCACCGCATCATTAATGTCTTGGCATACCACCATCCGACGATGATCGAAAGCTCGACGACCTACACCAAGGGTATGAGCCACATCTGCAAGGTTCAAAGGATACTGCTGGAGATGATTAGCCAGATTCGCCGTAGCTGTTTCTAACGCCGATTCCGTTTTTGCAGAAAGAACCAACAGATGATATTTCCTCCCCTGCTCCCCCTGCCTCCCCACAGGCGCTTCTTCCAAAATTACATGGGCATTAGTCCCACCAATCCCAAAAGAACTGACACCAGCGCGGCGAGGAATGTTATTTGTTGTCCATTGGGCAAGTTTGGTGTTGACATAAAAAGGACTGTTAGCAAAATCAATTTGCGGATTAGGTTCCTGAAAGTGCAAGCTAGGCGGTATTTGTTGATGCTTCAGGGCCAGAACAGTTTTGATTAGACCTGTTATCCCAGCAGCAGCATCTAAATGGCCAATGTTGGTTTTTACTGAACCAATGGCGCAGAAGCCTTTTTTATCAGTACTGGCTCGAAAAGCTTGTGTTAACGCCGCGATTTCAATAGGATCTCCTAGTGATGTTCCTGTGCCATGAGCTTCAATATAGGTAATCGTTTCAGGTTCAACCTCGGCAACAACTTGAGCAGTTCTAATCACCTTGGCTTGACCATCTATCCGTGGTGCTGTGTAGCTAACTTTGAAAGAGCCGTCGTTATTAATAGCGGAACCTTTAATGACAGCATGGATGGTATCGCCATCTTCCAGAGCATCTTCTAATCGCTTCAAAACTACGATGCCTACACCTTCGCCACCGACAGTTCCCTGTGCTTGAGCATCAAAAGCGCGGCAGTGTCCATCAGGAGAACCAATTGCCCCTTCTTTGTAAACATAGCCCGTTTTTCTGGAAGAACTTATGGAAACCCCACCTGCCAAAGCTAGATCGCATTCCCCATTTAGTAAACTTTGAGTGGCTAAATGAACAGCGACTAATGAAGTAGAGCAGGCGGTTTGAACAGTGAAGCTTGGCCCTTCTAGATTCAGTTTGTAAGAAACGCGGGTAGTTAAATAGTCTTTGTCACCTGCGATCGCAAGCTGGTGATTATCTATAGATCCAATAATATCTTCGTTTAAATATACATTGAGTAAGTACCTGCTAAAGCTGGCTCCGGCGTAAACTCCAATAGAACCTTGATAATTTTCTGAGTCATAGCCAGCATCTTCAAGGGCAGTATACGCACATTCTAAAAAGAGACGATGTTGTGGATCGGTAATTTCCGCTTCTCTGGGATTAAAGCCAAAAAATGCAGCATCAAAAAGTTCTACATCTTCTAATACAGCTCGTGCTTTAACAAACTTTGGGTTATTGAGTGTAGCTGCATCTAGCCCATAAGCTAACAGTTCTTCATCAGTGAAAAATGAAATTGACTCCGTACCATTTTGGAGATTTTGCCAAAATTCATCAACATTTTTGGCCCCAGGAAACCGCCCTGTTATACCAATAATTGCGATTTCTGAACCATTGCGAGCAACAGATGCTATAGGGATACTCATTCTTTGTTAGCTCCTTGATTATTCATAATCGACTTCATTTTTTGCAGGCGTTTTCTTTGTTGAGATTTACCAGTTGCAATTTTTTCTATTGAAATATTAGTTTCACTGAAAGATAATGTTTGATTATTAGTTTGACTAAACAACTCTGCAAGAGAGCTAATAGTAGGGTATCTGAACATATCAAGCATTGATAAATCAGTTTTGAATATTTCGCGTAATTGGCTATTAACTTTAACCAGAAGTAATGAATGACCACCGAGTTCAAAGAAGTTGTCGTGAATGCCTATTTTTTCGATATTGAGAGATTTTTGCCAAATTGTAGCGATAGTTTGTTCTATTTGCGTTTGTGGCATCACATAAGCAGCTTCTAACTCTGGGCGGATTTCTGGTGCAGGTAGCGATCGCCTATCAAGTTTGCCGTTGGGTGTTAGTGGCAGAGTTTCGAGTAATACGAAGGCAGAAGGTATCATGTATTCTGGTAACTTCTCTTTCAAAAAGCTACGCAGTTCGGTAACTGTAAGTTCTTGCTTGGGTTGAGGACTTACATAAGCTACTAGACGCTTATCAGTAAGTTCGTCGTCCCAAATCACCACTACGGCTTCGCGGACTTTAGCGTGCTGGTTTAATCTTGCTTCAATCTCACCTAATTCGATGCGGAAACCCCGGATCTTAACTTGGTCGTCAATACGTCCTAGTATTTCAATATCCCCATTTGGTAGATAGCGGGCTAAGTCCCCAGTTCTATATAAACGTGTCCCGGATTCTTTACTGAAAGGGTTAGGAATAAACTTAAGAGCTGTCAATTCAGGTAAGTTAAGGTATCCCCTAGCAACACCAACACCACCAATATAAAGTTCGCTCGGTACTCCGATGGGATTAGGTTGCAGGTAAGAATCTAGCACATAAATTTGAACATTATGAATTCCACGGCCAATCGGCACTTCTCGTAATGCGGGGTCTACTTCTGTCAACTTCGATAGATTGCTCATCGTGGCCACGATAGTCGCTTCTGTAGGCCCGTAAGAATTAATGAGTTGTACTCTTTCTCCTACATACTTTTGCCAGATCGCCAGCCGTTGCGAAAGAGCCTTTTCTCCACCAATAATTACTAAACGCAGTTGTTCAGGTAGCTGTAAGCTTTCCTCAGCCAATTCAGCAGTGAGTTGATGCCAGAAAGCAGTTGGTAAATCTAACACAGTTAGATTTAGAGCTTGGCATTTTTGTAGAAAAGATGGTATTGAACTTAACATTGAATCAGTACGCAGCACGAGTGTAGCGCCTTGTACTAAGCAGGGAAATATCTCTTCGGCAGCAGTATCAAAACTAATGGATGCAAATTGTAAGATGCGATCGCTTGACTTTAATTCATACTCTAAACAAGCAGTTTTAATATAGTTCACCAAAGAGTTATGTTGAATCATCACCCCCTTTGGTTTTCCTGTAGACCCCGATGTATAAATCACATAAGCTAAATTTTTAAATGTTACCTGGGTTGAAAGATTTTCTTGACTTTCTTGGGCAATAATCTCCCAATCTGCATCTAGGCATACAACTTTAGCCTCATGTTTCGGGAGTCCTGCGATTAGTCGCTGTTGGGTAAGTAACACTGAGATTTGAGCATCCTCCAGCATGAAAGCTAGACGCTCTTTGGGGTATGCTGGATCGAGTGGTACATAAGCGCCACCAGCTTTGAGAATACCTAGAATTCCGATCGCCATTTCGAGCGATCGCTCTACACAAATCCCTACTAAGACATCTGGTTTGACCCCAAGTGATTGTAAATAATGCGCCAATTGATTTGCGCGGTGATTTAGCTCTCGATAGGTGAGGTGTTGTTCTTCAAAGCTTACGGCAATTGCATCAGGCAATCGCTCTACTTGAGCCTCAAATAACTCATGGATACAATACTCACCAGGATAGTCAACTTTAGTATTATTCCATTCCACCAACAACTGATGCTGTTGAGTTTGTGTCAATATAGGCAATTCTGCAAGGGATTGCTCTGGGTTGGCGACAACACCTTCTAGCAAGGTTACGTAATGTCCGAGCCAACGCTGAATGGTTTGGGTATCAAATAAGTCTGTATTATATTCCAGTTCTATTACTAGTTCACTGTCTGTCTGAAGAATATTTAAATTAATATCCAGCTTAGTGGCACTGGTAGCATTTTTAGCTACCTCAAACTCTTGTTTTAAAGACCTAGACTCAAATTGAGCTTTGTCCAGATTAAACCCTGTGGTAAAGAGAGGGGTGCGGCTAGGGTCTCGTGGTAACTTTAAATTTTCAATTAGTTTAATAAAAGGATAAATTTGATACTCGTAAGCATCTAACAATGCCTGCTGGATTGAACTCAAATATTCTGTAAATCCTGGGTTGTCAACAACTTGGCTGCGTATGGGCAACAGATTAACACAGTGGCCAACCAGATATTCATCTGCGATCGCAGATTGTCCAGCCGAAGCAATACCAACAACGATATCTTGTTGATTCGTCAATCGTTGCAATAAGGTGATAAATGCTGTTAAAAGAATCGTAAATAAAGTATAACCACGTTGTACACTTAAGCTTTTCAAAGAATTATATAAGCTGGAATCGAGAATGAAATTTTCTTGCGCTCCAGTGTACGAAAATATCAGTGGTCGAGGCCGGTCAGTTGGTAATTCCAAAACAGGCACTGAACTGGCAAATTGACTCAACCAATAAGCTTCAGCTTTTGCCATTTCGGGACTCTGTTGCATTTGTACTTGCCACAGAGCATACTCACTCCATTTCATGGGTTGCGGAAGTTGGCTAGCAATTCCTTGGCACTCTGCTGAATAAATTGCTGCTAGTTCTCGTAACAAAATACTAATTGACCAACCATCAGCAACAATATGATGATTTGTCAAAATTACAAGATGATGATCTTCTTGCAACTTGACTATATGACACTTTAGTAATGGCCCTTTTTCTAAATCGAAAATTTGTTGAGCTTCTCGTGCTAACAACTCCGATAGCTGTGTATCTCGTTGACTTTTATCTAAAGTCGAAAAGTCGCTTACAGGAATGTCTATAGTCAAAGTGGAATGAATCAGTTGATTATCCCCTTCTAGGCTAAAAGTAGTTCGCAGCGCTTCGTGACGATTGATAATTTCCTGAACAGCCTTACGTACTGCGAATAAATTGCCAGCCCCGCGCAGATGGATAGTTCTAGATTCGTTGTAGGCGCGAGAAACTTCATCTCCCATCTGTGCTAAAAACCACAGTTCTTTTTGTGCTGCCGTCAGAGGAATTTTGAGCGTTGTTGAAATCGGGGCAGGTGGTAATAATTCCCCCTGTTGCATTTCTACTATGCTTTCCTTGACTGCCCCAATTACGTGTTCAATATCTGCATCAGTATGTGCTGTAGACAGATAAAAAGTGCGTCCTTCCCAAACATAAACGCCTTTTTCTAGTAAATGGTAGAAAAACAACTGACCAAACTTGAGGGGCGATGAGGCGATAAAACGAAACAGTGAACCAAAATGGACTACTTGAATAGGAACTTGTCTTTGTTCAAAGTAACTATTAAGAGTCTGGGCTAATTTCGTTGTCTTTTCAGATAACTCCTGCTGTAATTTCGGGCCACTATTTTTAATATGGTTGAGTGTAGCCCAAGCCGCAGCCATTACCAAAGGATGTTTGAAGAAAGTACCCGCAAACACCGTGGTTTCTGCTTGAGGATAAGATTCATCTCCATAGTTCCACATCCCACCGTCAAATATATCCATCAAAGCTGCTTTACCAGCTATAACCCCAATTGGTATCCCAGCCGCAACAGCTTTACCATAAGTGGTCAAATCTGCTTGAATATTCCACAATCCCTGAATCCCGCCTGGGTGCATCCGAAAGCCGGTAATCACTTCGTCGAAAATTAATACGGTTCCTGTTGCTTGAGTTAATTGTCTGAGTTCGAGCAGAAACTCTTGAGGTTGCAAATCTGGGCGACTACTTTGTATCGGCTCCACCAAAACTGCTGCCAGTTCGTGAGCATGAATTTTCAAAATTTCTAGAGATTCAGGTTTGCCATAGTCGAGTACGATGACATCATCAGCAATATATGATGGAATGCCTATAGCTTTAGGGATAGAACGTCGCGTTTCTTCGCTGGTTGTTACTCCTCTTACCAAGACCCCATCATAAATACCGTGATAAGAACCAGCAAATAAAGCAATCTTAGAGCGTCTTGTAGTAGCGCGTGCTAGGCGGATTGCTCCCATTACAGCTTCTGTACCATCGTTACAAAAAGCTGCCCGTTCCGCACCTGTCAACTCACAAATTAACTCCGCAACCTGACCGGCAAGACGCGATTGTGGCCCATGCAATATACCTTGCTTTATTTGTTCTTGAATAGCTTCGATAACAAAGGGAGGTGAATGACCAAATAAAAGCGCACCAAACCCCATCGAAATGTCTACATACTCTTTGCCATCAACATCCCAAAGTCTAGCTCGTTCTCCACGCTGTCCGTGAATGGGATACAACATCTCTTTAATAGAGGGTAAGAACCCTGTTATCGCTCTGCTATTAGCATGGTAGGAACGATAAGCTTGAGTAAGTCGTTTAGATTCTGGAGTCAGTTGAACAAAACGTGCAATTAAAGCATCTAAATGTTTTTGTTGACCGGGAGTTAACAGAGTCTTTGATTCTAAATCAACAGGCTCAATTGTTTGGTTTATGAGTTGTTGCTTAGACTCAACCTGAATCGATGATGAACTTTCTGGAAAATCAGAGTTATTAATTAAAGATTTAGCAACTTGTCCTATCTCATCCTGAATAGGGGTAGATGGGATTGCTTCTTTTACAGGTAATATCTTCTTAGATGAACCTGCTTTTTGCAAAATTGCTAGCTGTTTGGACATCAACTCAAGTTGCTGTTCTATTACCTCTTCAAGTAGTGTACCTGTTACAAATTTTTCATCTTCTGGCTCCAAATTTTGTGTATCTGAATTCTGTATGGCAAGTGTCGGTTCAGTATGTGCTTGTAGTATTGGACTAAATGTTGATTCTTGAAAATAAGGCTCTAAAATAGAATTTTTTGAAGGTAGCTCTTGAGCTATATGAGTTCCTAATGCATGAATTGTTGATAAATTTTCAAGCAATAAACGAAAAGGAATATCAATACCTAGCTGTTGTTGAATAGTACGGTTAATTTGTAATAAAATTAGAGAGTCAACGCCCATCTGTAGAAAAGGAGTATAAATATCTATTACCGTTGATTTAACTCCCAATGATTCACTAACAATGTACTTGAGCGTTGATACTATTTTCTTATATTGAGAATCTTCATCCATAATATTTTACATTTCTTGAGACTGCTAATCACTAAAAAGGGGAATTACTGTTAGCTGAAATTATATATCTTTGTCTAATAGTTCTAATTGCTTAAACATGATAGAAATTTGACTGTTTATTATTTTTTTAATACGATCTCCGTTTTTTTGATTTTTGCTATTGAGTTGAAGGATATTGTTTTGCTGGGATTCAATACTTAAATATTGTGATTTATCCCCAAGATGACTACTAATTTGTTCATTCTGCAACTTCTGGTTATTATAATTTTCTTTGCTATTCAATCGATTTAACTCATTAACGTTAGCAGACTCAATCCAGTATTTTTTTCGTTCAAAAGGATAAGTTGGTAAAGGAAGTCGATGACGTTTTTGATTGGCATAGAACCCTGACCAATCTACTTGTATTCCATACATCCATAAATATCCCAGAGTCTTTAATAAGAATACAGGATCAGATTGTTGATCGTGAGGATGACTTATAGAACAAAACAAAAGTTTTTCCGGGAATTGTTGCTTAGTCAAAGTACTTAAAGTGCGACCAGCCCCAACTTCTAAAAAAATCCGATTTGGCTGTTTACACAATTCACTAATGCCATCAGCAAAGCGTACTGATGACCGCAAATGTTTAGCCCAATAACTATTATTTGTCGCCTCTTCTGGAGTGATCCAAGTACCAGTTACGTTAGATAAAAAAGGTATTTTTGGGTAATTAAGATTGATTTTTGCTAATAGCTTGGTAAACGGCTCTAGAATCGAGTCCATCATTTGAGAATGAAAGGCGTGAGATGTATGCAGAGAACGGTAGTCAATCCCTTGCTTGGTTAAGCGGTTTTGCAAATCTTCAATCTCTGCGCTTGGGCCCGAAACTACACAACGCTCTGGTGCGTTAATGGCTGCTAAGGAAAGTTTATCACCTAGCATCTGCATAACTTTTTTCTCCGGTAGCGCTACAGCCAGCATTGCGCCTGAAGGTAGTTGCTGCATTAATTGCCCACGAGTAGCAACTAGCATCAAAGCATCTTCCAGAGAAAATACCCCAGCTAAACAAGCGGCGACATATTCTCCTATACTGTGACCAATCATTGCACTAGGATGCACTCCTCTAGCTATCCACAATTGTGCTAAAGCATATTCAATTACGAACAACGCTGGCTGGGTAATATTAGTTTGTATTAACTGCTGTGTCGCCCATTGCTTCTGTTCTTGGCTGGGATAAAGGATAGTGCATAAGTCTAACCCTAAAATAGGTTTAAGTTGTTCACAGCAATAATCAACTTGTTCCCGGAAAATTGGCTCGGTTTGGTATAATCCTAGACCCATTCCTACATATTGAGATCCCTGACCAGGAAACATAAACACAACTTCTGGCTCACCTGGTTCTTGATAGTGCGTGAGAACTCGTTTCGGGTCTTTTGTTTCTAAAACTCTGATTGCATCATCAATATCTTGACAAACTACCATCCGACGATAGTTAAAAGCTCGACGGCCTACTTTAAGAGTGTAAGCAACATCAGCTAAGTTTAAATCGGGATGCTGTTTGAGGTGATTAGCCAGATTTGCCGTAGCTGCCTCTAATGCTGATTCCGTTTTCGCAGAAACAACCAACAGATGATGTTTCCTGCCCTGCTCCCCTTGCTTTTCCTGCTTCTCTACCGGAGCTTCTTCTAGAACTACATGAGCATTAGTGCCACCAATACCAAAGGAACTGACTCCCGCACGTCTAGGGTGTCCATTTGACTTCCATTCTGAAAGCTTGGCGTTAACGTAGAAGGGACTATTAGCAAAATCAATCTGGGGTGATGGTTCTTGAAAGTGCAAACTGGGTGGTATTTGCTTGTGTTTGAGCGCGAGGACAGTCTTGATTAAACCTGCAACACCAGATGCAGTATCTAGGTGGCCGATATTCGTTTTTACTGAACCAATGGCACAGAAATTCTTTTTCTGAGTTCTGGCGCGAAAAGATTTAGTTAAGGCTGCAATTTCAATCGGATCTCCTAAAACGGTGCCGGTGCCATGAGCCTCTACATAACTGACCATATCGGGTTCAATTCTGCTGATGGCGAGAGCTTCGGCAATCACCTTGGCTTGACCATCGATACTAGGAGCTGTATAGCCAATTTTGGCAGAACCATCATTATTAATCGCTGAACCTTTAATCACAGCATGAATATAATCTCCATTAGCGATCGCATCTGCTAATCGTTTTAAAATTACTATACCTACCCCATCACCGCCAACTGTTCCTTGCGCTTTGGCATCAAAGGCGCGGCAATGTCCATCGGGAGACAAAATTCCCCCCTCTTGATAGGCATAGCCAGCTTTTTTTAAGTTAGTTATAGAAACTCCACCTGCTAAAACCAGATCGGATTCACGATCTATTAAGCTTTGGCAGGCTAAATGAATAGCAACTAATGAACTAGAACATCCAGTTTGGACAGTAATAGCTGAACCCTTTAAATCTAATTTATAAGCAACTCGTGTAGTCAGATTATCTGTACGATTATGATGTCTAATTTGGTCAAGACCAACTAATTTGATTAATTCAGGATTGGAAAAAAGATTGAATAAAAAGTAACTACTAATACTGGCACTACCGTAAACACTAATTCGACCTTGATAAGTTTTAGAATCATAGCCAGCACTTTCCAAAGCCTCCCAAGCTGTTTCCAAAAATAGGCGGTGCTGAGGATCTATTATTTCTGCTGTTTTGGGAGAGTAATCAAAGAATGCAGCATCAAATAATTCTATATCTTCTAATACAGCATTTGCTTTGACATAATTTGGATCATTTATTGTATTTGTATCTACTCCCATTGATTCTAGCTCTTGGTCGGAAAAAAATGAAATTGCTTCCAAACCATCTTTGAGGTTTTGCCAGAAGTTATCCAAATTACTAGCTTTAGGAAAACGCCCCGACATACCAATAATAGCTATGTCTAAATCGCTTATTTGAGTCTCCTTACAGTCTTCAGGTGTCATGGGTAAGCTGTTATTAGTAAAGGTTTTAGTCGTGCTACTTTTGGTCGAATTATTTACCGATGTTGCGCCCTTGACTGTCTGGAATTAGTGCGGCTTTGGGCGCGTTGAGTGCTTTCTTCAAAAGAAGCTACTTCGGTCTGTTTCCGCGTTAAATATTTAGCTAATGAGTTGATAGTTGGATATTCAAATAAATTAATCACCGATATATTGCTGAGGAAAATTTCTCGTAGTTTAGCGTGAGCTTGAACAAGCAATAATGAGTGACCACCGATATCAAAGAAATTATCATGAATGTCCACTTTCTCAACATGAAGAATCTGTTGCCAGATATCAGCGATACTTTGCTCTACCTCAGTTTGTGGTGGTTCATAATTCGCTGCCAATTCTGGGCGATTGCCATTTGATTCTGGAAGTGCATTACAATTGATTTTACCATTGGATGTTAGTGGCAGAGCCTTCAACATGATAAAAGCTGAGGGCATCATGTATTCTGGTAGTTTCTCTCTAAGAAATCTTTGCAGTTCGCTAACATTGAGTGTTTGTGTTTGCTTAGAAACAACGTAGGCGATTAAGGATTTGTTGCTATTGTCTTCTCGAACAGAAACTACAGCTTGTTGTACTTGCGGATGTTGACACAGTACGCTTTCAATTTCTCCAAGTTCAACACGAAAGCCCCTAATTTTTACCTGCTGATCAACTCGCCCAATGAATTCAATATTGCCGTCAGCTAAGTAACGAGCCATATCACCAGTTTTGTATAGACGCGAACCCATCTCTGCAAAAGGATTAGGAATAAACTTTTCTGCCGTTAGATCAGAGCGATTCAGATAACCTCTGGCTAACCCCGCACCACCGATGTACAGTTCACCTGGTACACCGATGGGTACTGGTTGCAGTTGCTTATCTAGTAAATAAATCTGCGTATTGGCAAGCGGACGACCAAGGGGTACTGTTTGCGTACTAATTTGCTGATTTTGAACTGCGAAGGTAGTAACCCCTACGGTGGCTTCTGTAGGGCCATAGTGATTGAAGATTAAGCTGGATGGAGCTTGCTGGCGAATCTGCTCAATAAGTTGCCAACTTGCAGCTTCGCCGCCCAGAATTAGCTGCTGGCGGGGCAAGATGGAATCAGATGGGGCAGAGGCGAGAAGAGTAGCAAGGTGGGAGGGGACAATTTTGAGGCAGTCAATGGGATGGGTGCGGCAGTATTTTGCCAAGATTGCTGAGTCAGTAGCACACTCGATGGATAATATATGCAGACATCCGCCAGTACAAAGGGCAGCAAAGATTCCAGTGTTACCCAAGTCAGCAGCTAAGGTGGAAACAGTGGCAAAGTTAGTTGTGGTTGATAAGTCTAACCTCTGTGTGATTCCGTGAAGGTAATTCAGCAGTTGCTGGTGTTCGATCGCAACTCCCTTCGGTTTACCAGTAGAGCCAGAGGTAAACAAAACATAAACTAAATTCTGGGCTGTGATTTCACTGATGGGATTTTCATCTTTGTGATCGGCAATGATATCCCAATCTGTGTCTAAGCAAACTATCTGTGCTACATCTGTTGGCAGATTATCGACTAATCGCTGTTGTGTCAATATTAATGGTATTTCGATATCCTGCAATCGGCTAGCAAAACCTTCCTTGGGTAAGGTTGGATCTAGCGGTAGATAGGCTCCACCAGCTTTTATGATGCCTAAAAGCCCAATAATCATCAAGAGCGATCGCTCTGTGCAAAGTCCTACTAAAACTTCCGGCTTGACTCCTCGCTGTTGCAAATATTGGGCAAGTTGATTAGCTTTGCGGTTCAACTGTGCATAAGTGAGTTGCTGATCTTCAAAGACAACGGCAATTTTATTTGGTGTTTTTTGTACTTGTTCTTCAAATAGTTGGTGAATACATTTATATTGGGGATTGTCAATATGTGTTTGGTTAAATTCTACTAGTAATTGTTGGCGATCACTAAAGCTCAGAATTTCTAATTGGCTAATTTTCTCTTCGGGATTAGCAGTTACACTCGTTAATAAAATTTGGAATTGTCTGGCTAGACGTTCAATAGCATCGGCTGTAAAGTAATTTACATCGTAGTAGAACTCTGTGGTTAAAGAATGCTCGCGTTGAGTACAAGTGAGTTTTACTTTAAATTGTTCAATACAACTATAATATTGCTCAAGAGAAAATGATACGTCGCCAGCAACGAGTTTTTCTGGTAGTTGCTCAAACTCGAAACCGATGGGAAAAGCTAGTTGTTCGTAATTTTCTATCGGTTCTGGCACAAAATAATCTTGCCATTCTGCACTAGCTTCTATAGTCTGATTAGCTAGTTCTACAACTTCTTGAAAGCGTAAGTCTGGTGTCAAATGGCTTTTAATTGGCAACCAAGTAGCAACAAGTCCTAATAAACTGTATAGTTCTTCGTAGTCTCTGCGATCGCTAGCCATACCAATAATGATATCTGGCTGTCCTGTAAGTCGCCAAATCAGCGTTTGCCAGCAAGCTAGTAAGATGACAGCAGTAGAAGTATCATACTTTTGAGCTAAGTTGGCAATCTTGGCTGTCACATCAGGGGGAATATCTAATCGACAGCAGTTGATCTCAAACTTGGATGGCTGTGATGGCTGGCTTTCAAGAGGTAATTTCAACGAAGCAAGTGGAGAAAGTTGCTCATGCCAATATTGCTTCGCTGCTTCTGCATCTTTATCTGCGAGTAATTGATTCTGCCATTCTGAGAATTGTAGATATTGTACAACTTCTTCAGATAGTCTCTCACCTTGTAAACAAGCAGAGTATGAATTGCTGATTTCTGTCACCAGATTCTTGAGTGTCCAAGTATCGGCACAAAGTGAAGGCAGACTAATAAGTAAAATATGCTTTTTTATTGAGAGCGTTAGTAGAGATATATGTAATAGTGTTCCTTGCTCAAAGTCCAAATTCAGGGCTGCTGCTGCTTGGAAAAGCTCTGCAATTTTACTTGAGATTTCCTTGGGTTCACAATGATTCAGATCGATGTTATCCCACGATAGAATACTACTATTTTTTACATCCATCACAGGAATTTTCATTCCAGATAGGCAGTGAAAAGTTGTACGTAAAATTCCATGTCGAATAATGACTTGTTCTAAAGCAGCTTTTAATACTTCTGGTTTGAGATTGCCTTCTAGAAGAAGGGCACATTGAGCAAAATAAGCTGAATTATATTGTTGTAATGACCAAAGACGCTTCTGTTGAGGGGAAAGGCGAAAACCTTGAGTTATTTGAGTTGGCATATATAGGAGCCTTAAATCATTTTTAAAAATAAATTAACCACAGAGGCGCAGAGAACGCAGAGAGAAGAATTGGAGATGTTCTCGACTTTTCAAGTCGTAGATGGAAGCGATCGCATCATAATTAGTATTGCGTTGTTCTGAAGATATCAAGTATTTATCCTCCTTTTTATGGAATTTATTTATATTTATTTTTTTCGATTACTGAATCATTTCTGCCATTGCCACAACAAGTTTGCGAGAACCTATATATGGATTTCGCCCGTGAGCAGTCAGCATATTATCTAACATTAAAATATCGGTTTTTTGCCAAGTAAAGCTAGTCTGTGACTGCTGATAAACTTCATTTATTTCTGCAATAACTGAGTCTTCTATAGGAGTACCGTCTCCGTAATAAACATTACGCGGTAGCTTTTCATCTCCAAAAGTAGACAACAAAGATTCTCGAACCTCTGCATCTAGATACGTTATATGGTGTAACTGAATTTGATTAAAAAATACAGGTTCGTTCGTTTTTGGATGTACTGCTAAAGCTGGACGAACTTGGCGCGTAATTAGACTGTTATCATCATACCATTCAAAATCAATTTTAGCCTGACGACAATAATTTTCTACGATAGATTTGTCATCGGTACGAAAGAAGTTTTGCCAGCTTACATCTAGACCATTTGTATAGTGACGAACATACATTAATTGTTTTCGCTCTAATCTTTCTCGCAGCTTGGGATTGAGAATTTTGTAAGCTTGGCGGCAGTCTATAATCGGTGTTTCTCCACCTTGTTGTGCTGGTTGCACGCAGAAAAACCAAATTTTCAGAGGCCACTGATGTAAATGAGAGCTTTCATTATGAAAAAGGATTGCTTTATCCGGTGGATAAGGGGTAGAACCATAAACTTTACCACCTTCTCCAGTCCGAGGTAAATCACCATAATCACCAAACAATTCTGGCGAAATTGTCTGAGCAAAACTTTCGAATTCTGAGACTAATTCTACATTAAAACCTCGAAATAAAATTGCCCCATGCTTTAATAATTCTGTCTGGATAAATTCCTGGTTAGTTTTAGCCCAAGCTACCAAATCAATATCGTCTGTAGCTGGCTGAATTACGAGAGGAAATGTTTGCCCTGGTTGGAGATAATTAGTTTTTACCAATCTTTCTGGTAACAAGCTAACAGCTTTGGGAGTTATGCCGATTAACTTTTTCTGATTAAAGGCTCTACGTTCTTTTTTTTGTATAGCTTGTTGTTTTCTTTCAGCTTCGGTAAGCATTTCTAAGCTAGCAATCCGAGCATCGGGTTGTGAAATTATACTGTTAAGAAGTGTCTGGAAGCGATCGGTCATAAGAGTGATAGTGCTGGCATCAAATAAGTCAGAGTTATATTGCCACTTACCTGAAATTCCTTGCTCTGTTTCAGTCAGAAATAGCGCTAAATCAAATCTAGCGACTTTGTGTTCAATTTCTAACAAACTTAAGGTTAGTCCTGGTAATTCCAAAGGTGGCATGGGTGCATTTTGGAGGACAAATAATACCTGAAATAATGGCGGAGTGTTGCTTAAATTCCGCTCCGGTTGTAGAGCTTTTACTAATTCATCAAAAGGCAAGTCTTGATGGCTGTATGCTCCTAATGCTACTTGACGCACTCGCTCAAGCAACTCTCGAAAACTTGGATTACCACTCAAGTCGGTGCGTAAGACAAGCAGATTCACAAAAAAACCTATCAGCAACTCAGTTTCAGCTAAGTTACGGTTAGCAACATCAGTCCCAATCACGATGTCATCTTGATTTGTGTAGCGTTGTAGTAACACCTGAAATCCTGCTAGCACGGTCATAAATAAGGTGGCACCCTGCTGGCGTGAGAGGGTTTGCAGTGCTAAGGACTCTTGAGGAGGAATTACAAAAGTTTGAGAAGCACCCCGGTGGGTTTTAATGTCTGTGCGGGGACGATCTGATAATTGCATTACAGGGAGGTTATTCCCCAATTGTTGCTTCCAGTAGGCGAGTTGGGTTTCTAGTACTTCTCCTTGTAACCACTGTCTTTGCCATACAGCAAAGTCTGCATATTGGATGGGTAATTCTGGGAGTAGAGAAGGTTTATTACAAGAAAAGGCTTCGTACAGTAATGCTAACTCCCGAATAAATATACCCATTGACCAGCCATCTGAAACAATATGGTGGATTGTGAACAATACTATATGCTCTTGTTCACCGACGCACAGGACAGTGCATCGCATTAATGGAGCTTGGGCTAGATCAAAAGTGTGTTGAGCTGACTCGATAATGAGTTGTTGAATCTTAACTTCCCGTTCTACCTCTGGTAAGTCGCGCAGGTCTAATACTGGCAATGTCACAGTTTGGGTTGAGATGTTAGCGCCGCTTTCGGTGGGAATCGCCTGAAATGGTTGTCCATCTACCATATAAAAAGTAGTATTCAGGACTTCATGACGACGGACAATTTCATTCAAACTCTGCTCTAGCAAAGCCACATTCAAAGAACCTATGAGCCGCACACCTACGGGTATGTTGTACATAAAGCTGTCTGGCTGGAGTTGCTCTAATAACCATAATCTTTGTTGGGCAAACGACAGTGGTAAATGACCATCTCTAGCAACGCGTTGGATGGGCGGAATTTCTCTGACTATTTCTGCTTTCATTGCCTTGTGAATTTCTGCGGCTAGTCTAGCTACCGTTGGTGACTCAAATAAACCGCGTAGGGGTAAATCGACCTCAAAAGCTTTCTTCACGCGAGAAATAACTCTGGTTGCTAATAGTGAATGCCCGCCTAACTCAAAGAAATTGTCATAGATACTAAGGATTTCCACACCCAGAACTTCTTGCCAAATCCCGGCTAATACGTCTTCAACTGGATTGCGAGGTGCGATCGCACTTCCTTCGAGATGGGGTCTGGCTGGATCAAATGCAGGCAAGGCACGGCGGTCTATTTTGCCATTAGGTGTTAGGGGCAGTGCTTCCAAAATCACAAAGGCTCTTGGTATCATATAACTTGGTAGTTTCTTCTCTAGAAAGCGGCTTAGTTCACTAATTGCCACTACCCGATCGCGCTGAAGAACTACATAAGCTACCAAACGGCGATCGCTGGGTTCATCGCCTTGAATCACAACTACACTTGTCTGCACCTCTGGATGTTGGTTCAGTAAGGCTTCAATTTCTCCGAGTTCGATACGGAAGCCCCGAACTTTCACCTGATGATCGATCCGTCCCAAAAACTCTATGGTTCCGTCGGCTCGGTAGCGAACCAAATCCCCAGTTTTGTAAAGGCGATACTTCTTTGAAAATTGGTCTTCTTTCACTCTGCTTTGAAAGGGGTGCGAAATGAACTTCTCGGCTGTGAGTTCTGGTCTGTGAAGATAACCACGAGCTAATCCAGCACCACCAATATGCAATTCACCAGGAATTCCCACAGGAACTAGTTTCTGCCCTGGATCTAAAATATAGAATTGTGTGTTGGCAATCGGGCGACCGATAGAGACGATGCCATCTTGTAGCTCTATTTGCTCTTTGTCTACCTTGTGAATCGCTGACCAAATGGTGGTTTCTGTTGGCCCGTATAAGTTCCACACTTGGCAGCCTCCTTTGACCAACTGATCCGCAAGACTGCGATCGAGGGCTTCACCACCACAAAGAATTTTCAGCCTACTACTACCTTGCCACCCAGCAGCTAGCAGCAGCCTCCAGGTAGCTGGCGTAGCTTGCATGACGGTAGCACCAGAAGAAACTAGCTGTTCTGATAACTGTGTGGCATCAGTTGCCACTTGACGGCTGACTATTACCAAACGAGCGCCGGTAATTAATGGCAGATATAGTTCTAGTGCGGCAATATCAAAGGATAATGTGGTGACAGAGAGAAGGATATCTTGTTGAGTCAGCCCAGGATTCAGGCGCATCGTACTTAAGAAGTTAACGACAGCACTGTGGGTAATCTGCACTCCTTTTGGTTGACCAGTAGAACCGGAGGTGTAAATCACATAAGCCAAGTTGTCAGCAGTGGCGTTGTGAATGGGATTGTCAGCACTACCTCCGGGAATTTTCTCCAGACATACTACCTGAGCTTGATGTTGTGGCAACGCCGCTAGTAAATTCTGTTGAGTTAGCAGTACTGAGACTTGGGCATCTTCTAGCATGAATGCGAGGCGTTCCGCAGGATAGGCTGGATCGATTGGTAAATATGCACCACCCGCTTTCAGGATGCCCAATAGTCCAATAATCATTTCTAGCGATCGCTCTGTGCAAATTCCCACTAGCGTTTCTTTTCCTACACCCAATGTTTGTAAATGGTGTGCTAGCTGATTTGCACGGGTATTTAGCTCTTGATAGGTAAGTTGTTGATCTTCAAAAACTACTGCGATTGCATTTGGTGTTCGTTCTACCTGCGCCTCAAACAACTGATGAATACAAATTTTCGGATAATCAGCTGGCGAATCATTCCAATCTACTAGTAGTTGCTGTTGTTCTACCTGGGTCAAAATTGGTAAATCTGATAGCTGCTGGTCTGGATTGGCGACAATTCCTTCTAGCAAGGTTTGAAAATGTCCTTGTATCCTAGCGATCGCAGCTGAGTCAAATAAATCGGTGTTGTATTCGAACACCCCAATTAATCCTTGTGCAGTGTCAGTCAGCGACAAAGTTAAATCAAATCTGGCTATTTCAGTGTCTACTTCCACCGGAGTCAGACTCAATCCTGAAAGCTTCAGTGTTTCCATTGGGGCATTCTGCAACACGAACATCACTTGAAATAGCGGCGTGTGTCCTAAGTTGCGGTCTGGTTGCAACTCTGCAACTAGCTGCTCAAAGGGTAAATCTTGGTGAGTATAAGCATCCAGTGTTACTTCTCGAATTCGCCGCAGCAATTCTCTAAAACTCGGATTCCCTGATAAGTCGGTACGCAGAACCAGGGTATTGACAAAAAAGCCAATTAGTCCTTCTATCTCGCTGCGGTTGCGATTGGCGATCGCAGAACCGACGAGGATATCAGTTTGACTTGTATAGCGATACAGCAAGGTTTTGAATGCTGCAAGCATTGTCATAAATAAAGTGACTGCTTCCCGTTGCGAAATTGACTTGAGCGCCTGGGAGAGAGTCTGAGGAATAGACCACGACTGCTTTTTGCCTCTAAAGGTTTGAATAGCTGGGCGCTGGCGATCGCTTGGAAGTTGCAGCACTGGTAAATTTCCACCTAACTGCTGTTTCCAATAAGCCATCTGGGAGGTACGTACCTCTGTTTGCAACCACTGTCGCTGCCATAAGGTAAAGTCTGCATATTGGATAGGCAGATTGGGCAATAGTAAAAGCGTTCTAGTAGAGAATGATTCATAAAGTGCAGCCACTTCCCGAATCAGTACCCCTACTGACCAAGCATCAGCAACAATGTGGTGGATGGTGAACAGCAAAATATGCTCATCATCTGCCAATTGCAAGAGGGTGGTTTGTAGCAATGGACTTTGAGTTAAGTCAAAAGAATGCCGTGCGTGCAAATTATTCAGCCGTCGAGCTTCCGCCTCTCGTTCCTCTAGAGATAACTTCTGAAGATCCACCACTGGCAAGGTGATGTTGAGTGCTGGCGCAATAACTTGCACTGGTTCGCCATTGACGTTGACAAAACTAGTTCGCAAAGCTTCATGGCGTTGCACAATTTCTTGAAAACTCTGCTCTAAAATTGGGACATTGAGTGAGCCTTTAAGTAGAATTGCACTGGAAATGTTGTAAAAAGGATTGCTCGGATCTAATTGGTCAAGGAACCACAATCTTTGCTGGGCAAAAGATAAAGGCAATGCTTCATTCCGAGGAACGCGCTCAATTGGTGGAATTTCTAATTTCTCACCGCTCCTCATTGCCGTTTCAATTAGTTCCGCAAGTCCGGCGATCGTAGGTTTTTCAAACAAACTACGTAACCGCATCTCTACTTGGAAGGCTTCGCGCACTTGGGAAACAACTTGTGTCGCTAGTAAAGAGTGCCCTCCCAATTCAAAAAAGTTATTGTGGATGCCCACACGCTCAATACCAAGCAGCCCAATCCAAATTCCTGCTAGTACTTCTTCAACTGGCGTGCGAGGAGTTGCCAAACTGGTTTCTAATTCAGGGCGCACGGCGTTAAGTTCTAGTAACGCCTGACGGTCTACCTTGCCGTTAGGAGTTAGTGGTAATGCTTTGAGGATAATAAAGGTTGAAGGTAGCATATACTCAGGCAACCTGTCCCGAATATAACCGCGCAGTTCATTGATCGAGCAAAGAGATTCTTCGGAAGGTACAACAAAAGCTGCCAGATATTTTTGCCCAGACTCTGATTCTCTTACTAAAACTACAACCTCTCGCACATGAGGATGCTGATTTAATACAGCTTCAATTTCACCCAGTTCGATACGGAAACCCCGAATTTTTACTTGGTTGTCGATACGACCAAGAAATTCAATCGTGCCGTTTGGCAGATAACGACCTAAGTCACCAGTTTTGTAAAGTCGCGCTCCCGGTATGTCGCTGTAAGGATGGGGAATAAACTTCAAAGCTGTTTGGTCGGGCTGATTGAGATAGCATCGAGCAAGACCCGCACCACCAATGTAGATTTCACCCTTGACTCCTAGGGGAGCTAGTTTGTAGTTTTCTTCTAGGATATATACTTGGGTGTTAGCAATTGACCGACCAAGGGGGACTGTTGCTGCCAAATGACGCTCGACTTGCTCAGGCACAATCTCTAGGGTACATACACCGACACAAGCTTCTGTCGGCCCGTAGTGATTGAAGATTAGGCAATCTGGGGTATAGTGCTGAATCTGCTCGATCAGCTGCCAATTAGCAACTTCACCACCCAGGATCAATCGCTGACGGGGCAAGATGAACTTAGCCGAAGAAGATGCCAAAAGCGAGGCTAGGTGAGATGGGACAATCTTAAGACAATCGATTGGATGTTTGAGACAGTATTCTGCTAAGGCAGCTGAATCAGTAGCACGCTGATATGAGATCAAATGCAAACATCCTCCTGTACAAAGAGCAGGAAAGATAACGGTGTTACCCAAGTCCGCAGCCAAGGTGGAAACAGTGGCGAAGTTGATACCGCCTGGCAGGTTTAACCTATCTATAATGGCATTGACGTAATTAAGAAGTTGTTGATGTGCGATCGCAACTCCCTTCGGTTTACCTGTAGAACCAGAGGTGAACATTACATAGACTAGATTCTCAGGTGTCACTTCACTGCTGGGATTCTCATCTTTGTTTTGAGCAATCACCTGCCAATCTGTGTCTAAACAGATTACCTTGGCTGCATCTGTTGGCAAAATATCTAGCCAACACTGTTGTGTCAAAATGATATCTACTTGAATGCCTTGCAAGCGTAAGTTCAGACTTTCCTGTGGCAAAGTTGGATCTAGCGGTAAGTATGCGCCACCAGCTTTGAGGATTCCTAATAATCCAATCATCATTTCCAGCGTTCGCTCTGTGCAAAGTCCAACTACAACTTCCGCCTTAACTCCTTGTTGTTGCAAGTAGTGAGCTAGTTGATTGACTTTGCTGTTCAACTGTGCATAAGTCAGTTGTTGGTCTTCAAAGACAATGGCAATGTTATCAGGTGTTCTTTGTGCTTGTTCTTCAAACAGTTGGTGAATACATTTATGTGGATAATCACGTTGATTATTATTCACCTCGTATAGCAGTTGGTGTCTCTCAATTTGGCTGAGAACCTCTAACTCGCTGATTGTCGCATCTGGATTAGCGATCGTACTAGCCAACAAAGTCTGAAATTGCTCTATCAAACGTTTAATGTCTTCTGCCTGAAATACGCTATCGTAGTGCAATTCTGCTGTTAATGTGTCATCTTGGCGCAGGCAAGAAAGTTTTAATGTGAACCGTTCAATACAGGCATACTGCTGATAAATTGTAAACGATACATCAGCAGCTAGATACTTATCTGGCTGTTCTCTAAATTCAAAACAAAGCGGAAATAAATGTAAAGTGTTTTGTGTTAATCCTGCTATTTGTTCCCAGTTAAAATAATCTTGAATTTTATCTAACTGTTGGATTGATTTGTTATTTTTATATACAATATCTTTAATCTTGGATGTCGCTTCTATATTAATAGTTAACGGTAAATATTTAGAAAATAGTCCAACAACTGTCTCTAGCTCTTGATATTTTCTTCCGGCGAAAGCCATGCCCGTTGTCAGATGTTCTTGTTTAGTTAAACGCCAATTTAAAATCTGCCAACAAGCCAATATAAACTCAAAGGTTGAACTCTCATTATATTGATTTAGAATATCGATTTGTTTTATTAATTCAGGAGCGATCGCAAAACTTTGCGTTTGTGGTTTAAATACTAATTCGTCAGCAGATTGTTTTTCAAAAGGAAGTTTTAACCCTTGCAAATCCAACGCAATATTTTGTTTTTGCCAATAGTCTCTACCAGCTTCTGTTTCTGCTCCTTCCAATAATTCATTTTGCCATTCAGCTAGGTCTGCATATTGTAATGGTTCATTCTCTATTTCTTCACCCTGTAAGCAAGCTGCATAAAACTGACTAATTTCTCGCACCAAAATTTCTAGTGTAGTAATATCTGCACAAAGCCCTGGTAAGCTCACAATTAATACATATTTAGATGCCGATAAAGTCACTAAAGATAGCTGCAAAGGAGAACCTTGTACAATATCAAAAGGCTGTTTACTGATTTCATGAAATAATTCTGTCAGCGATTGTTCTTGCTCTTGAGGTGTCAAACTGCTCAAATCATAAGTGTTATCCAAATTTATCTCCTGCTTACCAATTACCTGCAATGGGATAGTCATTCCAGGTAAAGAGCGAAAGTTTGTACGGAGAATTTCGTGGCGATTAACAACTGTTCCTAAGACTAATTTTAAAATATTGACATCTAAATCTCCCTCAATCAGAACAGCACACTGAGAACGATAAGGAAGGTGATCAATTTCTTGCAATTGCCACAGATGTTTTTGCTGGGGTGAGAGTCGAAAACCTTGCATTTCCTCTAGCATTCTGATTCTCCGTACTTGGCACTAAATATATTAATTACTGTATTGTTCTGCCATTCCCACTGCAATCTTTCGCGCGCCCACAAATGGCATCCGTCCATGCGCTGTCAGCATATTATCGAGCATTAAAATATCTCCAGCTTGCCAGGGAAAAATAACCATTTCTTGTTGGTAAGCAGAGCGAATTTCATCTAATACAGCAGGTTCAATTGCTGAACCATCACCGTAATAAGTATTGTGGGGCAAATCTGATTCTGGGAACTCTGCTAATAATGGTTCGCGGATGCTTGGTTCCAAGGTTGAGATATGAAAGAAGGCAGCGTGATTAAACCACACTAGTTCATTTGTGTGCGGGTGTGTAGCAACCGCTTGGCGAACTTGACGGGTTCTCAAACGATTACCCTCTTTCCACTCGAACTCAATGCCATTACTACGACAAAATGCTTCTACCTCAGATGGATTGGTTGTTTGAAAAACTGTTTGCCAAGGTAAGCCAAAGCCGTCGCCAAAGTTACGGACATACATAACTCCTTTTTGACTGAAGCGATCGCAAATCTTACCATCAATCCGTTGCAACAATTTGCGAGTGTCTGCAATTGGTGTTTCTCCTCCTTGCTGTGCAGGCTGAATACAAAAAAAGAAAATCTTTAAAGGCCAGGTTTTGGCGTAAGAAAGTTCACTGTGCAGAAAAATACTTGAGTTGGCAGGATAGTCAGTTGAAGTATAAATATTACCTTGGATTGGGCTGCGTGGTGAAGAGCGATCGCGATATTCCAGTAACTCTCCAGTCACGCTTTTGATAAACTGCTCAAACTCCAAATAGTTCTTCACCTGAAAATTCCGAAACAGAATTCCGCCATGCTTAAACAAATGATTTGTAATCAACTCCCGATTACTCGCCGCCCAAGCAACTAAATTCACTGCATCTACAGTGGGTTGGATAAGCAAAGGAAGCGAATTTCCTGCCACTAAAGGTACTGCTTTAATCAATTCGGCTGGCGAAACATTGACACCTTGCCGTTTAGTTATTCGTAACTCATTGAGACTAAGTTTTGGGGACTCTGGAATTTTCATAATTTTGCTCCAAGAATTCCCTTCAGCTTTTAATACTGGTAAAAGTCAAACTCATTTCATCTGCTTTCTGGTCGATTTCTGGAAATTCTAGTCCCAGATCATCTAATGAATTGACACCCAGAGTTTCCAAAACGAATGGTTGCAATGTGTTGTTTTCAATAAAATTGCTACCTTCACTATTGTCGCCTTTATACACAATTACTAAATTATGGTAAAAGTGCAAAGAAACAATATTTTTATCAAAATAAGATGGAGTATAGCCGGGATTTAAAAATTCTTCATAATTCAATCCATCAACTAATTTTTTAAACATATTCATCACAGTTTTTGGGTCGTTCAAGTCAAGACTTCCACCCACGTTTACCCAATTTTGCATCATCACACTTTCTTGAGCAAAGTCTGACCACTTTTGTCCAAGACTTGGCCAGTAAGAATGATGAATATTTTCCGCAGCATAAATCCCGCCTTCGTTGAGTACAGGGAAAAATTTGTAGAAGGCTTTAATATGATGTTCATTAGCCGAACTACCATCTTCAATGATGATATCTAATGCTCCTGTTTCATTGAAAACATCTTTCATAAAAGATTCATCATTTTGATCGCCGTGAAATATTTTAATTCGGTCTTCTTCTAAATACCTTTTATCGACAATATCAATACCGTAGATCATACTATTTGGAAAATAAGTTTTAAAAGTTTTTAAAGCCTCACCTCCAATTGTGTGATCTTCATAACCCCCTACACCAATTGCCAAAATCTTGAGTTTTTTCCATTTCAAGGGAGCAAAATGACTTTGGTAGCGATGAGCAAACCGCAGTCTAGGCCATTCCTCATGGGCATAAAGAGCCGCTACTTGACTTAAATCATTTGGCTGTAAAAATGCCCTAACTTGACGCGGAAAACTTTTTAATGATTGGATTAAGTTCATTGATGTTACTCCAATTTATTTTTATGTTCTATTAATTAATGACTTTACGCTTAGTTAACTTCAGCTTTTCTAATGAGGTAAACTCCAGCTCTTTCTCTTTAATTTGCTGTTGTTCTCTGTCAGAGGTAACGATGATTTCGACTAACTCATTAAGTCTGATATCTGGCTGCTCAACAACATTGCGTAGCAGAATTTCAAAATGAACAATCATTCGCCCAATAGTCTTGTCATCAAACAAGTCTGTTTTATACTCTAATGAGCCGTTAAATCCTTCTGTGCTTTCCCAAATACTGAATTTTAAATCAAATTTAGATGTACCACTATCAACCTCTAGGGGATGCAAAGTTAGCTCTGGAAGTTCTATAGATGGAATGGGAGCATTTTGCAGAATAAACATCACTTGAAACAATGGGTTGTGGCTTAAGTCTCGCTCTGGTTGTAATTCTTCCACCAACTTTTCAAAGGGCAATTCTTGATGAGCGTAAGCACCCAAAGCCACTTCGCGTACCCGCCCTAATAAAGTCCGAAAACTCGGATTACCTGATAGATTTGTACGTAGCACCAGGGTATTAATAAAAAACCCTATTATCCCCTGAGTTTCTGCTCTAGTGCGACCTGCAACAGGTGAACCAACTAAGATTTCTTGTTGGTTTGTATAACAGTACAACAACGTCTTAAATACTGCTATGAGTGTCATAAACTGAGTGACACCCTCTCGCTGATTTAATTCTTTTACTGCCTCACTTAGAGCTTTGGGAAATGCTAGAAATTGCTTTTTGCCAGTGAAGGTTTGTATTGCTGGTCGGGGTCTATCTGTAGTCAGTTGCAGTACTGATAGATTACCGCTTAACTGCTGTTTCCAGTAATTTAGTTGGGTATGAAGAATCTCTCCTTGCAGCCATTTTCTCTGCCAATCAGCAAAATCTGCATACTGGATGGGAAGTTTAGGAAGTAGGGAGGGTAAGTCATGAGAAATAGCTTGGTAAATCTCTGCTAGTTCTTGAATCAGAATACCAATAGACCAACCATCTGCAATAATGTGGTGCATGGTCAAGAGCAATATATGCTCCTCTGGTTTCAAATACAGAAGTTGAACTCGCAGCAGTGGCGACTGTGATAAATCAAAGGGTTTTTGAGCGAACTCTGTGGCGAAGCACAAAGCCTCAGCCACAGTTGCTTCTGGTAATTCCAAAACTGGTAGTGTCAACTTCACACTTGGGGTAATCACCTGAACTGGTCGCCCTTTGACAGATACAAAGCTAGTTCGCAAGGCTTCGTGACGCTGTACGACTTCGTTAAGACTTTGTTCTAATGTCGCCTGATGAAGTTTCCCAGTTAAACGTATTGCAATGGGAACGTTGTAGAAGGGGTTATTAGGTTCTAACTGGTTAAGAAACCACAAGCGCTCTTGGGACAGACACAGGGGTAGTTCTTGATTGCGAGAAATCGGCTGTAGCAGTGGTTCTGAAGATTTTGTAATTGTTAATTGAGAAAGGATTTGCATTGCTAGCAGAACGACACTAGCATCTTGGAAAAAATCTTCAACGGATATTGCTACCCCAAAATCTACCTGAATTCGATTTTTTAGATCGAAAACTATTAAGGAATCGAGTCCCAAGCTATTTAGTGGTTGTTCTGGTTTCACTTGGGAAACTTCAACTTTTAATATCTGAGCAATTTGTTTTTGTAAGTAAGATATCAGCAATGGTAGGCGGGTTTCTGGCGCTGTTGCCATAATTGCTTCACGGCTCAGATTCGTCTTTTCCTCAAGGTAATCTGCACTATCCAGGATACTCTGGCTGATAACTTTCAGTTTGTTTACTAAAAAATTGGCTTTTGTGGCACGGCGTTGAATTTTGCCGCTAGAAGTTTTGGGAATACTACCTGGTTTGATGAGTACTACTGCATATACTTGCACATCATGTACTTCTGCAACAGCCTGACGAATTGCCGCAGTAACTTCTTCAAAATTTGGTTTGGCACGAAACTCCAATTCCTGTACCACTACCAGCCGTTCTTCATGAGCAACTTCCACTGCAAAAGCTGCACAGCTACCTAAACGCAATGATGAATGGCTGTATTCTGTAGTTAGTTCAATGTCTTGTGGATAAAGATTACGACCTCTGATGATAATTAAATCTTTGGCTCTACCTGTAATGAAGAGTTCTCCATTGTGCAAAAAGCCTAAGTCACCAGTACGTAGAAATGGCCCTAATGTTGTGCTAACTCCTGTGCCTTGGAGATAGGCGTGAAATATTTGCTCCGTCTCTTGTTGGCGATGCCAATAACCTTGCCCAACACTAGGGCCTGATACCCAGATTTCTCCAACTTCGTCAGGTTGACAAGGGGTAAAAGTCTCTGGGTTAGCGATCGCAATTTGTTGTTGTGGTAAAGTTTGACCACAACTGACAAAACTTTGAATATCTTCACTATCAGTATTTGCTTCAACAACCCGGTTTCTGGAAAGTGCCGATTTGACAACTGTTATGCAAGGAGGTACAGCTTTCTTGATCCCACCAGAAATCATCAGGGTTGCTTCCGCCATCCCGTAACATGGGTAAAATGCTTCCCGGCGAAAGCCACACTCTGCAAAAGCCTCTGCAAACCTTTCTAAAGTATCCTGCCGAATGGGTTCAGCACCATTAAACGCAACACTCCAACTACTTAAATCAAGGGTTTCTTTTTGCTCAGGGGTAATCTTTTGAATGCACAATTCATAAGCAAAGTTAGGGGCACCGCTAGTTGTACCTCTGTAATGAGAAATTGCCTGTAACCAACGATAAGGTCGTTGTAAAAAAGCCGTTGGGGACATCAAGATGCAAGGAAATCCACCATACAAAGGTTGCAAAATGCCACCAATCAATCCCATATCATGGTAAACAGGTAGCCAAGAAACAAATTTACTACTAGGAGAATGTTCCATAATTTGGTAAGTCATGGCGGCATTGTGGAGCAAATTGCCGTGACTAAGCATGACTCCCTTTGGTGTCCCTGTAGAACCTGATGTATATTGCAGAAAAGCTAGGGTATCTGCATTGATTTGAGTTTGTTGCCAAGCGTCTTCTGAACCTGGCGCTATATCATCTGTAGTCAACCACTGGAGACTTTCTAGGTTTGCTGCTTGTGCAAATATGGATTGTAATGTCGGGAGCATCGCTGTTGTAGTCAGAGCAATGCTAGGTTGTGCATCTTTAGTAATAGCGCTTATTCTGGGTGTTTTGCGTTGATTGAGAGGTGGATAAGCCGGAACTGCAACCACTCCAGCGTATAGACAACCAAAAAAAGCAGTTAAGTAATCTAGTCCCGGTGGATAAAGTAATAAGGCTCGTTCCCCATTTAAATTTAAAGCTTGGAGTTGAGATGCGATCGCACAAGAGCGCTTCACCAGTTGTTGATAAGTCAGTGTTGATTCTTGGGTTTCTCCATCTTCAAGGAAGGTGAAAGCAATTGTATCCGGCTGTGTCAAGCTTCTTTGATGCAGAAGATCAACAACCGTGAAGTTAGGGTCAATTTCTTTAAAGTCCTTGATTTGTATAGCCATTTGACTTTCCACAACTAGATGCACTCTTGCTTAAATACTGCTGCGATACATTCAACTTTTATCCTGCCAAAATGCGAACGCGAATATCGATCGCATTCCACAGGTAAGTTTTCATCCCACAATTTTGACTTTCTACTAGCTAAGGCTTTTTACCTCTTTTAGGAGAGCCTAAACAAGGGAGTCCTTAGCGAAATACTAGACGCTATTGCAAATTTCAACTCAATAAAGTTTTAAGATTTTTATTGAGAGCAATTTTCAAGTACTCTGCTTACTTTAGAGGAGAGTATCGCTTTATGCAACTAGCTATTGATAGGTAATGCTTATTAATTTTTATAAATAGATTAGTTTTATATAACCTGGTCTTCCATAGATTAAGCTGATTTTTTGTCAGCGATCGCAGCAAGTTAGAGCAATGCTTAATCGGGCAGAATACAGACCATCACAGGGACAAGGTACTACTGATAGCTGTCAATTTAACATTAAAAAAGCGGTTATAAACCCCTTTTGCACGAGGCATTACTAACGTCCGTGTGTTTCAAAACCTTGATTTGGCCTTGTTCGTTGGCAAATTGATAGGGAGTCTAACCCACCAGCCGCGATCCATCTTATTTTCTTTAATTTAAGTGCATTGAGCTATGAGCGATCAATTTATTGCATTTCATTCAGATGAAATTCTATGTATTACTTGCTATTTTTTATATAAAATTATACTAAAAATTAATTAGTAAAAATATTTTAAAGTCCTCCAAATATTGATTACTAGAACATTTTATTTTGTAGTACTTATTTTATACTTGTATTATTTTAAGCGTATCTGCTCTAAATACTAACTGTCTTGTAGCTTTACAAGACTAAAAATTTTGATAAAGACTGTCAAATATCTTGCGAGATATTCTCACTTTACTTTATGGCTAAAATAGTTTAATTTCAGATTTGAAATGAAAAACTTTTCTATTAAGTTCTAAGGCTACTAGTAGACCGTGAGGATCTGGATTGGAATGAAACTGAAAAAATTGCTTCCCTACCTGTTATTAACAAGCTCTTTGACTGTATCGATCGCAACTGCTGCTAGAAGTGAAGAAGTAGGGATAGGTGTATCAGAGCATCTCAAGTCAACTCCAACAGATGCTAATTCCAATCAACCATTTACTGGGGAACCAATCAGAGAGATTCAACAAATAAGCGAGTTAGTAGATCCTGGAAAGAGTGCAGAGATACTTCGACAGCCACCACAACTTAGCCAAGGGAGTACTACAGAAATTGTCCCAGTGAGTGCAGTTAAGGCTAATCCCACCACTCAGGGAGTGGAAGTGATCTTACAAACTGCCCTTGGTGAAAAACTACAACTGGTGAATCGCAGTTCGGGCAATAATTTTATCGCTGATATTCCCAACGCCCAATTACGTTTACCTTCAGGTGATACATTCACATTTCGCTCGGAGCGGCCAATTGCAGGTATTACTGAGATAACGGTCGCAAACTTTGATGCCAATACTATCCGAGTCACAGTGATTGGTGAAGCGAGTGTACCGACTGTAGAGTTGTTTGACAGTCCTGACGAGGGTTTGATTTTGAGTGTGGCTAGTGCTGCGTCTTCCACATCGCAGGGACAACAAACACAAACACCACAAAAACCTGAAGCAAATCAGTCAGAAACAGAAACTCCACCAAGTCAACCTTCTGCGGCGAGTGATGAACCGATTGAACTAGTAGTGACGGGCGATCCTGATGGATATCGTGTACCTGAAACATCAACTGCAACTAGAACTGACACTCCACTGCGCGATATTCCTCAGTCCATTCAAGTTGTACCCAAACAAGTAATTGAGGAGCAAGGAATCACTCGGATTTCAGATGCAGCCCGTAACGTGTCTGGTGTATCAGTGGGAACAGGCTATAGTGGCGCTGTAGATGACTTAACGATTCGGGGATTTCTCAACTCAAACATCCTGAGAAATGGTTTCAAAACTCAAAACGCTTTTATCTATGGCGCAAACGTCGAACAGGTTGAAGTTCTAAAAGGCCCAGCTTCAGTGCTGTATGGTCAATTTGAACCAGGTGGTATTGTCAATTACGTCACAAAACAACCGTTAAATGAACCCTACTACGCAGGTGAATTTACAGTAGGAAGTTACAGTTTTTATCGTTCGTCCATTGATATTTCTGGGCCCCTGACTCCAGAGAAAAATCTTTTATATCGTCTCAATATTGCCTATGAAAACTCTGGTAGTTTTCGTGATTTTGTCAATGGGGATGTTTTCTCTATCTCTCCCATTGTCAGCTATAAGATTGATGATGCCACAACCATCTCTCTAGAATACGAATATACAAAGGTCAATAGAGTATTCGATCGTGGTTTTTTACCTAACAGTGTTTTTCTTGACCTCCCTATCAGCCGAAATTTAGGCGAACCAAGCGACTCGATTGATATTGAAAATAACCGCTTTGCTTTAACCCTAGACCATCGATTTAATGAAAACTTGCGTCTGCGGAGTAATTTATCTGGTCAATTTATTAGGACAAATGATACCCACATTAATCCTAATGAGTTAGTTGGCGATACCTTATCACGAGACTACTCTACAGGTCTTTCTCCTAGTGAAAGTAATGATTTATCGCTGCAAACCGATTTGATTAGTGAATTCAAAACTGGATCAATTCAGCATCAGCTACTTTTTGGTGTGGAATTCAGTAGAAGCATTAGTAACTATTCACTCGATCAAGCAAGTATTTCATCACTAAATATCTTCGCTCCTGTTTATGGATATGAAATTCCATCCCGTGAAAGTTTTACCTATGCAGTAAAGTCCGATTCAACCACAAATACAGCAGCAATTTATTTACAAGACCAAGTGACATTGCTACCAAATTTGAAATTGTTAGTCGGCGGCAGATATGATTTTGTTGATTACAATAATAAATTCATTTCTGACACAGTTAATGGTAGCGAGCCAGAAGAATCTAATTTTTATGATACAGCCTTTTCACCGCGTGTCGGATTAGTTTATCAGCCAATAGAACCAATCTCGCTGTATGTCAGTTATAGCCGTTCCTTTGTACCCAATAATTTTAGGTCGAATGGAGAAGCGCTGGAGCCTTCGCGGGGTACTCAGTATGAAGTCGGGATTAAAGCCGATCTCAGCCCTCAGATATCGCTGACGTTAGCAGCTTATGATATTACAAAGACTAATATACCGACAGTTGATCCTGATAATCCTGATGTATTCTTTGCAGTCGGAGAGGTAAAAAGTCGCGGAATTGAACTGGATGTGGCAGGAGAAATTACACCCGGTTGGAAGATAATAGCTTCTGGTTTTTTAAATGATGCCTATGTCAGCGAAGACAACGATCCTTCTTTGAAAGGTTCGCGTTTGGTAAATGCACCCTATCACGGCGCTAGTCTATGGACAACTTATGAAATCCAGAGTGGTGATTTGCAAGGGTTCGGTTTTGGTGCAGGGTTATTTTTTATAGGCGATCGCATTACTAACCAGAGCGATCCGTTTACTCTTCCTTCCTATGTTAGAACCGATGCGACTATCTTCTACAAACGTAATGATTGGGGAGCCGCACTCAATTTCAAAAATCTGTTTGATGTGAAATACTACGAAACCAACGGCTTTTATGTATTTCCACAAGCACCTTTTACAGTTCAGGGCACAATTTCATTCAGTTTTTAAATTCTCTTTAAACCTCCTTTTAGTAAGGCGAGGGCGAAGGAATCAGTTTTCTTCCCCTTTATCAGAAGGAATGAGAAGGGAATGGCACTAAGAAAAGGTGAAACCTCGTCAGGGCAGGGTGTGGGAGGTGTGGGAGGACGGGGAAGAAGTCTTACCCCCCACACTCCCCACACTCCCCACACTCAAAATCTTGTTATATCAGGGCTTTGCGATTAACTTAGTGCCATTCGAATGATAAGGGTAATCAATGTATGTAAAGGATATCTGCAATGAAATCCAAGACATTCCGTAACTGGGCATTTACTCTACACCGCTACCTCGGTTTAGCTATGGGATTTGTGCTGATTATAATTGGCTTGACAGGTAGTTTATTGGTCTTTCAGAAGGAAATTAACCACTTTTTAGTAGCCCAACAGTTTGGATATATCTCTCCCCAAGAAGCGCCACTGTCTCTAGAGTCAGTGGTAAATACTGTAAAAGCGGAATATGATTCATCCCGAAAGGACTTAAAACTTAATAAAGTTTATCTCCCTTCAGAGCCAGATGAACCAATTATGTTTGCCTTCGTTGCTCCTGATGACAAAGGGATAGATGTTTTAGTCAATCCTTATACTGGTGCAATCATGGGTGAGCGATCGGACAGAACATTGATTCTTCTGCTGTATGAACTCCATTATAATCTGATGGCTGGAGACATTGGGATGACCATCGTGGGAGTTATAGCATTCCTGTTGCTCGTTCTGAGTATTACGGGTGTCATTCTCTGGCCTGGATGGCGCAGGCTGATTGCAGGATTCAAAATCAAGTGGAATGCTCATCCAAAGCGGCTGAACTTCGACATTCATAAAGTAGCAGGTATTATTACAGTGGTGTTCCTGACGCTGACTGCCTTTACTGGCTTCTGCTGGAATTTCTACGACTTCACTGAACCCATAATTTATGCAGTAACTTTTACCAAAAAGCAACCAGAACCTGTTTCTGTGCCCAAGCCTGGTCAGTTACCGTTGCGACTTGCAGAACAACTAAAAATTGCTGACGCTGCCTTGCCAGGTGCTATGGTTAGGAGTATTTCCTTCCCTAGTCAACCTGAAGACAGCTTGACAATTAGCTTTAAGCTACCCCAGGAAAATGCAGAACTTGGTCAGAGTAATGTTTATCTTGACCAGTACACGGGTAAAGTTTTGCGAGTTGATAATGCTTTAAAAATGCCATTGGGCGATCGCATCCTCAACTCTTTTACTCCCTTACACTATGGTACATTTGGTGGTTTATCCACGCGCATTCTCTACGTATTTGTCGGATTATCACCCTTGATTTTATTTATAAGTGGCTTTGTCATGTACCAACATCGCTACCGAGAAAAATCTGTCCGCCACAATCAGGTAATAGAACTATCAAAGAACCATCAAGATTAATTGAAGGTTAATTTGCCAACCGCCACAAACCTATAATTTAAGACTCATACAAGTGCGTATATTCATCATTATTTGGCTTGGTCAAACCGTTTCTATTATTGGTAGTGGGATGACTGCCTTCGCATTCACTATCTGGGTATGGGAACTAACGCATCAGGTTACAGCAATAGCGTTGTTTGGGTTGTTTGCACAACTGCCACAAGTATTGATTGCTCCTATCGCTGGGTTTATTGTAGATCGTTGGAACCGTAAATATCTGATGATAGTTGGGGATACAGTGAGTGGTGTTGTAGCGATCGCTATCTTACTACTTTATTCAACTACACATCTGCAATTATGGCATTTATACTTAGCTGTCGCTATCCAAGGTATTTTTGAAGTAGTTCAAGAACTCGCTTACTCAACATCCATATCTACGATGATGCCCAAGCAGCACTACAGTCGTGTTAGCAGTCTGAGATTTTTATCTGATTACGGTTCTAGTATCATTGCGCCAACACTAGCAGGCATTCTCTACTCAGTTATTGGGCTTGTTGGAATATTAATTATCGATATTGTGAGTTTTGTATTCGCTGTCACCACAGTTTTAGGAGTACATATCCCACAACCTAGTAGGACAACAGTAAACACTCAAAGTTTCACTAATTGGAAGCAGGAGATTTACTTTGGTTGGCATTACATTGCTGTACGTCCAAGTTTGCTTGCCATGCTCGTGTTAGCATTTGTATTTACATTTGCCTATGATTTTGGACTCTCAATCTATTCCCCGATGGTTCTAGCACTGACTGGCAATGACGCTAAGGTGTTAGGCACTTTAGCCTCAGCAGCAGGAATTGGTGGAATAGTTGGGGTATTGCTCATCAATAGCTGGGGTGGTTTCAAGCGTCGTATAGATGGGGTGCTACTTGGTATGATCGGTGTTGGTTTAGGCAAAATTATCTTTGGTCTAGCTAAAACACCATTGATTTGGATTCCAGCTCAATTCTGTTCATCTCTGAATTTTCCCATACTTGGCAGTTTCTGTGATGCTATCTGGCTAACCAAGGTTAATCCTCAGATACAAGGACGTGTTTTTGCGACTCTAAAGGTTGTAACGTTGATTGCTTCAACGGTTGCTTATTTGATAGCTGGGCCACTAGCTGACTATATTTTTGAACCTGCAATGATGCCAGATGGTAGTCTTGCACCCATATTAGGCTGGATATTCGGCACGGGAAAAGGTTCGGGTATGGCAGTTTTGTACTTCATCTCTTCGCTAGGGATGTTACTTATTGGCTTAAGTGGATATGCTTTCCGCACTTTGCGTGACGTAGAAACTATACTGCCCGATCATGATGCTAATACAGCACTGCGGAAATAGTGACAGTAAATGTCAACCCCTCTGCTTAGTACAAAAGGTGTTGGGAAAGAAACAGGATTAGGATTAGCGATCGCTCAGTCCATTGTGATAGAAAAACATGGCGGAACTTTGAATGTGAATTCTACTCCTGGCAAAGGAACAGAATTTGTGATTACCTTACCGATTCTGGCTTAGACTCAAAGTTAACTTGGTCGAAAACAGGAATTAACAGAGCAAGAATGAGCAGTCATTACCGGAGGGTATTTTTACAAGTGCGATCGCTCATGTTTAATTTTCTTAAACTTCTGATCAGATTTCAGTTTCCTACTGTTAAGGAAATTAATTGCAACCAATTAGCTCAATTACTGTTGGATTCTGCAAAGCCACGGCCATTACTGCTAGATGCACGAAGTCAAACAGAATATGGGGTAAGCCATATCGAAACAGCAGTGTGTATAGATCATCTAACACCTGACTTAGCAGAACTTTCAACAGTTTCAAAAGATAGACTAATTGTTATCTACTGTTCTGTTGGCTACCGGAGCGCCAAATTAGCCCAACAGCTTGATCAAGCCGGGATGAAGTGCATTTATAACTTAAGCGGTGGGATTTTTCAATGGGCAAATGAAGGGAGGCTTATTTTTAAAGACGAGCATCAAACACAATTTGTACATCCTTATAATGCAATATGGGGAAAACTGCTAAAAGCTACAAACCATGCTCAGGAGTGGTAAATTTTAAGTAAATACATTTGTTTGTCCTAGTATCAAATTCCTAATAAAACTACTCTTGCTGCATGTCTCAAGTTTCGATTGTCATTCCGACTTTAAACGAAGCAGTTAGCTTAAGGCGTACATTGCGCCAACTGACTTTACTTAATCCCCCTGCAAAGGAAGTGATAGTGGTAGATGGTGGCAGCGAAGATGAGACAGTGGCAGTTGCAAAGCAATGCTTTGAGTCTTTCGATCAGTCGCTATGTCTACAAGTTATCTCATCTGAGCAGCGTGGGCGTTCGATTCAGATGAATTACGGTGCATCGGCTGCAACTGGAGATATTCTTTGCTTTCTTCATGCAGACACTTGGGTGCCGGATGACCTAATCACTGTAATAGAGCAAACCTTAGCAGAGCCAACCATTGCCTGTGGGGGGTTTATTTCTCTGATGAGTGGATCTCAAACCACTCGCTGGGGTGTCTCTCTACATAATTATCTCAAAACTTATTACGCACCACTGTTATTTAAACCGTACCTGTTTTTTCGAGGATTACGTCTTTTGTTTGGAGATCAGGTAATGTTTTGTCGTAGTACTGACTTCTGGGATTGCGATGGATTTGATCAGGCATTGCCGATTATGGAGGATGGAGATTTATGCCTGAAATTGGTTAAAAAAGGACGTATTTATCTGGTAAACCGGATTGTTCAATCTTCAGATCGACGCGTCGCAAAATGGGGTAGCTTCAAAGCAACTGCAATTTACCTTTATATCGGTTTTTTGTGGGGGATTGGCGTTGATGCAAATTATCTCAAACAATTTTATCAAGATATTCGCTGATTCAGGCTCCAGTCATAGTAGAGATAGGAAATCGGCGTTGAGGCTTGCAAAGGCAAATCTGTTTCTAGGTAAGAGCGGATATATTCTGGAATGGAGGATGTAACTTTGAGAAAGTCTTGACGATACCATTTAAAGATTTTGCTACAGTAGAGCGTTTTACTATCTGAGTCATAACGGACTTTTTCAGGATTATTAATAAAGCGACGGGTATCTTCATCTAACTGCTGAGTAACTTGTTCAGGAAAATAAGCTCCAGCACGCAGTAATGGGCAACCAACCGAAGCGCAGACAATTGCAAAATGAATTCGCGGCTCTTGTAATCGCTCCCGCAGAATAGAGTTTTCTATTTGGGCTAGACTGTAACGTTCGCCAAATATATGATAACCACGACGTTGAAAGAACCACAAAAAAGCCAGCCAGTTGGGAATGCCTAAGATTCGCGGACGAATTGACTCAAGTGGATACATCTCCAAAATTGCCGAAATAGTGAACGCATTGTAAAGGTTGATCCACAATGCCAATTGCTCAAAAGTGCTGCAATTAGATGTAAAATCCAGATTTTTTTGACTTGACAACCAATTTCCTAGCGCTTGAGGTTGCTCTGTTTTCCAAGCAAAATAGTCTACACGACCCTGTTGATCAATATACTGACGTAATAACCTATCCCAAGGTTCAAAATCAATCATTATCGCTGTGTTTAGGAACTTCCAGTAAAAAAACATCCCATCCCTGCGTTTGGTAGGGGCGCAAGGCCTTGCGCTCCTACTACAAATATACAAATTTATTACACGGTGGCGTTGAAAATTGGGAATTGGTTTAATAATTTAGCTTCTAAAGTGCTAAATCTGAAACAGAAAAACATGGTAGAGCCTGTTAGAAACCTATTATGTTTACTTTTACATTCAAGTAGGGCAAAGTATGATTGCTGTGAGATATTTTGCATTCTTTGTACTACTATTAGCTGGACTATTATCAGCAATTAAGCAAATGAGTCTTGCTTTGGATGAAGGAAATCTTGAGCAGTTCACTCTTTGGACAGGTATTGCCTCTATCATTGCAGGTTTACCAATTATATTGTGGTAAATCTCAGGTAAGCAGATAATTTTTCAACTAAGTAGGACGGTGCAAATAATTAAAGGTTTGTAGTAAGGACTTCAGTCCTAAAAGAAGGACTGAAGTCCTTACTACAAACTGGATTACAATAATTTTACATTACTTAATATAGTTTGAATTATTCACACCGACTTACTTAGGCATATTTATACTTTATAAATACGTTTGATGATTGAGAAAAACCAAGAATCGGGCAATAATTTACGTAGCATGAGCAAAATGGGCGCAGGTTGACCAACGGGATAGCGCATTTTATAACTACGATCAATGGCTGCTTTAAATATTGCCTGAGCAACTAATTCTGGCGGCTCTCCTTTTCTTCCCGCTTCTTGGGATACCCTTTGTGCAGTATCTACTAATGGTTGATACATGGGCAAATCATCACGCACGATCGCTCGATTATTTTCGTAAAATTCAGTTTTAATTACACCTGGTTCAACAATTTTAATTTTGATATTGAATGGTTCTAATTCATAGTGCAAAGCTTCACTAAACCCTTCTACCGCCCATTTTGAACTGTGATAAATGCTATACAAGGGGAAAGTAATTCTTCCTCCCATACTGGCAATTTGAATAATAGTGCCACCGCCTTGTTGACGCAGATGGGGAATGATCGCTTGTGTGATTCGCATCAAGCCAAAGACGTTGGTATTAAATTGTTTGGCGATTATTTCATCAGTCATGGCTTCAAATACACCATCTACACCATAACCAGCGTTATTTACTAAAACATCGATTTGACCAAAATCTTGGATGGCAGAAGCGATCGCAGTTTGAATACTGTTATTATCTGTAACATCTAAAAAATATACTTTGATGTTAGGAAATTCACGGAAATTCTGGTCTTGGCTGGGGTTTCGCATAGTGGCTGCAACGTTCCAGCCTTGTCGCGCGAAGTATATGGTGGTGAATTTCCCAATTCCACTGGATGTTCCGGTGATGAAAACTGTTTTGGGCATGAGTATTGAGGGGTTGAGTGGGATGTAGAGAGGCGAAGTTGTGCGTCTCTACATGATTTTTTAAACTCGGAGGGTTTGTAGAAATCCTCCAAAATTCACCAACAGATATTTCTCAGAAACCCTTGTAAAATATGGATTTTTGAATTTTGGATTGGTATTAGACGCTGTTTTGTTTGATGATATCGCGGTATAAGTTAGCGGCTGGGGTTGGTTGGCGCTTGAGTTCTGGGTCTGTATCTAGGTCAATGTGATATAGTCCAAAATCGCTATCTGGGCCAAATTTCAGACCCCACTCGCGGTTGGAGGTGATGCACCAGGAGACGTAACCGATGACGTTTATCCCGTCTTGACGGGCGCGTTGCACTTGTTGGAGATGCTGGCGAATGTAGTCTTCGCGCTTGACGACTTTATCGGCTACTTCTACACAGCCATTCTCGATAATCATAATCTCTTTATCGGGGAATAACTGGGCGTGGAATTTGAGCATATCGTAGAGAACACCAGACCAAACTGGCGCATTACCAAAACGTCCAAAAGCAGCATCCATTAATTGTTGAATGCGGTTGAGGCGGAGATTGCTAATCCCCCAGTAATAGTCAAAACCAACAAAATCTTGTTGACCTACACATTCTTGAGGACAGAGGAATGTGGGTAATTTCCCAGCCATACCTAAGTGCCACCAGTTACTTGTCAATGATGTAGAAAGTACGCTGAAAATCTTGAAAATTGGGTCAAAGATGCGGGTGAGCGATCGCAGTACGGGTAAGCGTTGTTGGGTGGAAACGGCGACAAATTTCACTTTACTGGGATCGCCGAAGATTTGCTTGGCGATTAAACGCGCTAAATCAATCTCTAAGCCGCTAAATTCTCCGGTTTTGGGGTCACGGTAGCCAAACCCAGGTACGTTTTCTTTGACTGCGACAACTAAATAACCACGGTCTTGAATGCGTCGCAGTGGTGTACCAGGTTGAGGCTTTCCGATAGTTGGACTAGAAGATCCGCCTGTGGTGATGTCAGCGAGGGTTGAACGTCTGCCGATTTTTGGTACAGGTGGGACGGGTTGATTGGGGAAGTAATTACTATAACTAGCTAGCCAAGCCCCGGATTCTTTAAACTGTCGCACTACTGTATCTACAATATTCAAGAGGGCGCGATCGCCTTTAACTACAGCTACGCCATAGTTCTCTACTGTCAGCCCTTCACCATTTTTACCCACCAGTCGATATTGCCCTGGTTGTTGTCTCATCAGACCCAAGAGAATTGTGTCATCTGCAAGAATGGCACTCACTTGCTCATAATCCAAGGCTTGCAAGGCATCAGCGTAATCTTCTACTACTTTGACTTCAACTCTGGGTAACAGGTATTCTATGGTAGATTCTGCCGTCGAACTTTTGACAACTGCTACTGTTTTCTGAGCTAGATTTTCTGGTTGCTGAATGGAACTGGTGGCTTTGACTAAGAGAAATTGCCCCGCCTGATAATAAGTTTCCGAAAACGCTACTTGCTGTTGTCGCTCGGCGGTAATAGTCAAATTAGCAATGACAACATCAACCTTTCCCTTTTCCAACAAACTGCGCTCAGTAAAACGTTTACCCTGAGAAATCATATCTTCGGGACGACGCAGATTAGTGACATTGAGATCCACTAATTTCTGCAACCATAGAGGCAGACCCAATAACATGGGGTTTGCTCCCACTTGAGCATCTGGGTTGTACTCTTTGAGAATATTTCTGGCGCGTGTATGGGAGACAAACAAATTCCGCATGAGTTTCTGCACTGCGGTCATTTGATCGGCAATAGTTGCACCGCGCTCCAAACCTGGGGGCATAAAATAGGCTCTTTCCCACCAAGGTTTGATGTAACCGTAAATTAATTGACTAGGTTCGTTAAAGCTAATCCAATAACGTGCCAAATGACCCAAACGCTTGGCAACTTCTGTGGCGTAGTTAGCAAAAATAGCTGGAAATTCTGGCCCAGTCAATCCCCCCCGTGCTTCTACATGGATGGGATGGGTGAAGTGATGCAGAGTTACAATTGGTTCTAAACCATGCGATCTGATAGTTTCAATTACTTGGTGATAATGTTCAAAAGCTTCTTCACTGAACTTACCGGGTTCAGGTTCTACCCGTGACCAAGCGATCGAAAATCGGAAAGACTTGCAACCAAGGGACTGAGCTAAGGCGATATCTTCAGCGTAGCGATGCCAAAAGTCAGTGGCTCGACCCCTGACCGTAATCCCGCGACGACGTTCCCATACATCTCGAATATCTTCAAACTGGGAATCGTAAGCTTCACACTGATGGTCAGCAGTTGCAACACCGAATAAGAATGATGAGGGTAAAGGCGTAAGGCGATCGCTCATGTTAATTTCTCCTGAAAAGTTGTGAAAGAAGGCAGAAGGCAAGACAATACTTTTCGGTTAAGGGGGAAAGGGAAAAGGTTTGAATTTCCCTTTCCCCCTTACCCTTTAACCTTTCCCCAGACCAAAAGAGAGATTATTGGGTTTAACCGAAAAGTATTGGAAGGCGGGAGGCATATCGCTTTTAGCGTCTCCCTTTGGGAGAAGGCAGGAAGGATTCAAGAGAAAATTGCACAACTAAACATGAAAATGTATTTTCCCTACATCCTTAAACCTTTATACTCCACTCAGCAGAGGTTTAATTTGGAATTTACGGTTGGTAAGTTTCCCAAATATTGCCCCAGAAAAAGCTACCAAACTCTGCCAATAATGTAGCTTTCTCTGTCAGTGACTTGGCGTTAATGATACGCCACCCGGAAACGCACTTGGCTATGTCACCCACATCTAGGGTTAAAATTCCTGCACCGATAATGGGACTGTTGTTATCTGTACCTTGATGTAAGCAAGTATAGATAGTTGTCATGTCTTGCCACAAATCAAATCCCGGATCATTATGCAGTTCTTTCTTGCCTACTAAGTAATAATCTTGATTACCATGTTCAAAAGCAAGTTCATAAGTAATGTATTTATATCCAGGATTATGGTCATGAGCAAACAGGTTAAACACGCCACTTTTGAGGGGGATGTGTTCGCCAAAATCTGCAAAATTAATGTTGCCAGAAATACTAGCACTGTAAGTGGTATCACTTAAAAAACGTTTTAAGTCACAAATGTTAATTGTCAGTTGCAATGAGAGTAAGGAATTGTGCGTTTTGCCTTTTGTTGCACCCTGGATTGGGTCAGTCTCATTTAAAACAAACCCACCCGCCATCCTTTCGCGGAAAGTCATTCCTGGCAAATTGTTGTGCATTCGGGTCACGTCTGGCTGGAAGGGCAATCCTGCGGGTGACATGGTTTGCAAATATTGTTTAGCATCGGCGTAACCCATATCAACCAAAGTTGCACCATCAATGTTTCCCAAGTAGTAATCAGGATCAAGAGGTAAAGGATAAGCGGGTTTGATGAGGTGGAGTTTGATCGGTTGGGTATGTCCGTAGACTGTCTCCCCTTGCAAAATTCTCTGGTTGATTTCATTGATGCGATCGCACTCTTCAAAAAATGCCCCGTTCGCACTCAGTTCCATCATGTGGACATATTGATTAAAAATTCCCGTTTGATATTCGCTACTATTGCCAATGCACCACAATACCCAAAGTTCATCTGCACCCCGGCGCACCGCTTCCATGAGATTAACATCTTTAATCCACACGGAATCCATGTAGAGATAATCACCTTTCTGTACAGGTGGCATGAAGATGGGAAGAGAAATCCCTGCAACCAATAAATCTAAATCTAGGCGATCGTGGGGAATGACTTCATTTGTTTTGTGGGTAAAGTTGCAAACATTAAATGTACCTTGCATTCCCTCCGAGGCATTGATTTTGCTGATATCAATTCCCAAGTGGGGAAAAACGCGATCAATAATGCCGTCTGCATCTCCCATAGACAACAAATCCCAGGCTTTGAGGTATTTTTCTAGAGGGATAAAGGAGACAAAATCTTTAACATTCAAAGTCCGCCAGCGATCGCACATCTCAATTGGCGATAGTCCAGATAGCAGCATTGCTAAATTCATCGTACCGCCGGAAGTACCATCCGCATGATTAAAACATAGTCCTGATTCGAGTAAGGCGCGGATAGCTCCAGCTTGGTAAGCTACACGCATTCCACCACCAGCTAAAATCAAGGAACGTTTATTCCCTGAGTATGTTGGTTCAGGAGTGCCGTAAGGTTTATGCGGTTGGTTGCTCATAAGTGTATCCTGGTGTAAAAGTACGCAAGCGAAGCAAGTACCAGAAAATTAATACTCCTGATAACAGGTCAAAACCAGCAATTAGCAGCGCGAATGGGGAAAAAATTAGCTTGATAACAGCCAAACCAACGGCTATTGAAGCACTAAATTTTTGTAATCCTGCCCAAATTAAGACAATAGGTTGGGGTTGTAGGCTGATTAATGCTTGTAACAGTGCGCCGTTAAACAGCACCATAAACATACCGATGATGGCAAAAAAATGCTGGCTAGTCGGGGTCACTTCTGCTGAGACAATGTAGAGTACCAAACTAGGCAAAACCATTTGCAACAATCCACTCACAATAGTGAAAATGGCAATGCCAATTAATGATAAGTGGAGTATTCTACCGTTATTCATCATATTTTTTATTAATTTTTAATTGGTATTACATACATCTCGGCTTGATCATCCTTGGGCAAAGCCTTTGGCGCTGGTAGCCATTCTTGACCCAAACCTAAATTAACTACACTTTCTAAACCTTCTGGTTGTTGTGTAGGGGGTATGTCGTAGCCAAGAAACCAACTCTCCAAATGGTCATCTAGCATCCCTGTGATTTCCGGGAAAAAGCCTGTAAATATAGGTTCGGGGCTAATCTCTAGGTGTTTTAGTGGTTGGATACGGGGATGATCGCCGATGGTAAGTTTGGCTGAACCCGGTTTGAACAGCGAAAATCCCAATTTCCCTTGAAAGTAAATCACGGATTTCATCAACATCCCGCGAAATGCACAGTAGTTTGCTGCACCCATTTTCAGGGGAAACCAAGCTTTGGCGGGTTTGGCAACCTCAATTTTCATCACTAGTTGCCCATCTAAATCATATTGACTGCTGACGGTGCGATCGCCAATCACAAAGTCCAAGTTAGCTTGATGTTTGGGCATTCCCCAAATTCCTTTACCACCTTTGACAGAAATTTCAGTACTAACAGGTAAATCAAGTACATACTGCCCAGTGCCGTACTGTTGCATCAATAAACCAGGTAGTAACGGCGGGGCTGGTTTTGCGCCATGAGTGCAGGCGATCGCAATACTAAATTCGATGTATTTACCAATGTCAGTAATCTGATAATTAATCACTGTGATCACTAACAACCCCTGATTATTCCATAGTCGCAGAGGATGTACTTCTTTGGCTAGGATCAATTCTTTAGCGCGATCGGCGTTAATCGTAAATACCGCCATCAATGCTGGTGTGTGTTCAGAATTAACGGGTAATTGAAAAGGTATGCCATCAACCAAGGCATAAAGTCCTGTTTGTTGTTTTAAACGTTGAGGCATCATATTTTTTCACACATAATTAAATTTATTGTTGGAGAGAGGTAACAAAGGTCTAGAGAATGAAATTTGCATTTTCAAGCAGTCTTTTCTAACTCTGCAAGCATTAACGGAAACACATCTTTGGCTGCATTCTTACCCATAAATATGTCTAAATGACTGTAGTTATCCAGAACGTGTAAAGCATGGTAATTAGGATGCAAAGAGTCAAAATATTTAAAAGTTTCTATCTGACTTTGTGGCAGAAAACAACGATTAAGTTGCCCAGCGAAAAATGCAATTCGGGCATCGGTTTTTGGTGGTTGGGCAATAAAATCTTTTGGGAAATTGGGGAAATTATCAACAGAAATTAGATGTCCATGATTGATGCACTGAGACATTTGTGCGAAAAAACTGAGCGGCACATAGGCGAATTCCTGCTTTAGCCATTCGTGGGTGGCTTCGTTGAGGTTGGTGTGTTCCCACAATGCCGGGAAGCCAGTCCCATAAGTAAAGCTAACTTGTTTACAGACTGAATTATTACATTCATGATGCGTAATACCCACGAATAGAGAAATTAATTTTGCAGCTAGACTTGGTGAATCTATTTGCCATTGTGGGTTTAAATGATCGGTGAGTAAATTGACTGCTGGTACTGCAAAATTGATTTTGAAAGATGACCATGAAGGTACAATTGGATGCAGTGAAACGGCATTGCTGATAATAGTTTTGACTTGTGGGACTAAGCCAGCCACCACAGACATCATGAAACTAGTAGATCCCTGACAATGGATGATAGCTTTGATTTCTTCATAACCCGTCTCTTCAACAATTGTTTTCACCGCTTGTGGATGGTCATTCACTGCGGCTCGGTCAAGTGTCCAATGATTACGATTTAGGTCAATACTGGCACGCCAGTTTTCTAACCATACGTCATAACCATGAGCAACTAAGTAATCAACTATATTAGTCTCCACAGGAGCGCGAAAGATATTTGCTCTGACTCCTGCACCATGCGCTAGTAATACAGGTGGTTTAGAAGGAGGCTTTTCACCTCTAACGTTAATTAAGTTGCATTGAAAGCCATCTTTGCTAGTAAAAGGTACTATTCTTTCTTGTAAAGATTGAGTATATGTTGTGGTGTTCATTTTGATAGATTTGTTAATAGATTAGGGCATTGGGCATTGCCTCCTGCCCTCTGCCTCATAGCTCCCAATACGGTTCGGATAAGCATTTTTCACTTTCCTTCTGGTCTGGGTAAAGGTAGTCTGGGTAAAGGGTAAGGGGTAAAGGGGAAAGGATGTATTCAAAACCTTTACCCTTTACCCTTTCCCCTTTAACCGAACCGTATTTTCATAGCTCCCGCCTCCTAAAGTTAAATGTAGACTTCCGCTAAAGTGCCGGCAAAGAAACGACTGAATCTATCTATTGCTTGTAGACGTTCCCCAATACTATCTGCGTTGGTAACTTTCATAGTGGTCATTTGTTTGATGAAGTCCATCGGCTGAATTTTGAGAATGCCTTGACCAACGATGGGATTATTTTCACTGTCGCCCTCATAAATGGTGATGAATAGTGTGGTGGTATCAGACCAAACATCGAATCCTGGGTCATCATGAATTTGCTTGAAGCCTTTCAAGTAATAACGTTGTCCTGATTGCGTCATCATGTGTAAGCGATAAAGCATTTGTCTGGTTTTTTGTTGTCCAACAAGGCCAACAAACAAATTAAAATCGCTATTGGTGACGGTTAGGGCTTCTGGGGATAGAACGGGGGCTTTAACTATACCAACTATTTTCCCTCGGTGTTCGGGGTCGTTGAGTAGTTTGTCTAAGTCATCGGCAATTACTGTAACGGTGAACTCTAGAGGCGAGTTGTCTTGTTTGCCTTGCCAGAATGCAGGCTGATAGTTGTTGTCTTTGACTGCGGTAGAAAAGTAGCCACGCATGGTCTCAGTGAATTGAATGCCGACTGTGGTGGGCCGGGTAGTGTCACCGGTGACTATAGGTGGGGTAGCCAAATCATAATTAATTGTCCAACCCCGGTCTTTAGCAATGAGGCTACAGCAACGTTCCGCTAGAGCAGAGATTGTCAGTAGTGGATTTACACCTAATGTCCGAGGAACTATTGAACCATCAGCAACATATAAGTTTTCGTAAACGTTTGTTCCTTGGTTGCTAGCAAATACTTGTCCCTTATGGTTGACAACACCCTGTTCAGCATCCTCCGCTAAGATACAGCCTCCTAGTGGATGGACTGTAACTAAGTCATGACCAAAGGCATCAGACCAAATGGGATTAGGAATTTGTGTACCGCCTAGGGGTTCGGTGGCTTCTGTAAGACGATTATTGACTCGTTGAAAAATGGGTTGGCTTCCTACATCTTGCCATTTAATGCGGAGACGGTCATTTTCTAAGTACATCTGTCCGGCTGCATCATCATGGGTCATGACTAAGTAGGTTTGGGTGTTGCGGACTGCACCAGTGTAAGCACCATGAGTCAAACTCTCAACTTCGCGGATTTTTTCTTCGATGCGATCGCCTAAACCAGAGTCGGTGTCTTTACCTAAAATTTTGGCAGCCGTCGCAAGGGTTTGGGGTAATATAGCAGCCAGACCTCCAGGAATTGAGCCTTCTTCAATAACTAGTCCGTTATCTAATTGGGGCTGTTCTCGCATATCTATGATACCGGTGATGCATGGCCCTACTGGTTCTTGGGCATTCTCCGGGCGATCGCCAAAACCAATACCGTTAATTACTTGCTCGGTGTTATAGCCAAAAGCTAGGACATCTCCATTCCCTGTAAAATTATGTCCCAATTTCTCAGATACAGCTAAACCAGCAGCTTGAGAACGCAGCAAAATTTCTGTAGATCCCAATGTCCCAGCTGCCAGAATTACAATATCAGCAGTGACGAACATTGTGGGAGCGTTAAAGTTTTCTTGTCCCGTGTTTAATAATTGGTAATGGACTAGCCAGCGATTCCCCTGACGTTCAACTCGTCGCACGGAAACTTGTGTATAGATTTCTGCACCGTGGTTTTTTGCATCTGGGAGGTAATTCATCAACACGGTGTTTTTGGCTTTATTATTACAGCCAGAAACACAATCACCGCAGAGATTACATTTGTTTTGTTCTACACCGACATGATTCACCCCATCTTGAAATGTCACATTGATGGGGGGACGATAAAACTTTTCATTCAAATATTTAGACGATTTTTCTAAAGCTTGTAATTTTGGCAGAGGAGGAAAATTTTCGGGGTAGGGAGTAGGTTTGAGCATTTCCTCCGCACGACGATAACCTGCGGCTAATAAAGTACCAACATCATCACGCAATTCCTTTGGCCAGCGTGAATCTGCAAATACACGCGGTTCAGCTTGTAATGACACATTGGCGTTAACTAAAGATGTTCCACCTAGTCCACAACCAATAAATACATTAATGTCTTTATTCACATGAAAGTCATACAAAGCTGTGTGCGAACCTAGATGATGTTGTGGCAAATCTATCTGCATTTGTGCCAATGCTTTGCTTTGAGTTTTGGGATATTCACCAGGTTGGAATTCTTTCCCTCGCTCTAAAATGCACACTTGCTGTCCGGCTCGTGCTAAACGCGATGCCGCAATACTACCACCATAACCAGAACCAATAACTACAACTTTATAGTAATTTTTTAAGTTTTCAATCGGGCTGGATAAACGAGTCATTATATTCATCCTTAAAATTTATGGGTATGAAAATATACACTCATCTAGATTACAAATGGAGGCAAAAGCTAATCTAATGAGAATTTCTGATAATGCAGTAGGATTTTTAACTACTAGTATTGCAATTCAAAAGCAATCAAAGCTTTTCCAGAAAATTTAAGAAAAATGGTGTCGATAATAATTTGTTGCCTTGTACAAATTGCACTCAAACTTAATCCCTAAACCCTTCACTAAAAGGTAAGGGTAGTAAGAATTAGCCCCTCTATCTCTGTGGAGGAGAGGTTTAGGGAGGGATTATATCAATAAGTTATGTGTGGCTTTAATCAAAACTAAAGCCTGATTAATTTGGATTAGACAACCAATTTAGCTATACGATTCAGTTATCGGAGCTAACTCGGTATTATATGCAGGTTAACAAGAAAGTTAACATTCTTTTACTTAAATTAACCAAGCTAATGATTAAATGAACTCTGAAATTTATACATACTTAATAGTATGTACAATTTCAAGTCACAGCGTAGCATTGCAGACAATTTTTGGCAATGTTCAATTCGATTTTGTTCACGGGTTACTTTAATAGAACTTATACAAAACTACACACGGTAGGGGCAATTCATGAATTGCCCCTACCTGAAAATCAGGGTCAAGAGGACTTTTCAAACATCCTCTTATAGCAGTTCTCAGCCTTTGTGAGGTACAAGAACCCCAACCCCCTCACCGTGTAAGCGGTAAGGGGGCTATGATCTACTGATTAGGAAACGCTATATCAGGCTATCAACGACAACATTGATTTGGTTGATAAATATTTCTACCTCAGAACCTCTGCTAGGGTGCTAGTCGAATAGAGGTAGTTGACAAAATGCATAGTTTTTGAAGAGGCTATGCCAGCACCCACGCTTGCCCCTAAATTGGGGGTTATTCCTTAGCTATAATTTGGCAGACTTCACCAGTTTGGTAGATGTTTGATACTTGCGTTCGCTTCATTATTCACTGCACTACATCTTTGACGATTTTAGCAGTCGACAAATGCTGTGATCAAGTTACAGAGGTGTCCCAGAAGGCTGTTGCACTATATTGTTAACAGTTTTTGGTTCTACAAAAGCTTCTCGACCTGTAATCAATCTAGAGCGACGATTACGAGTGATATAATTCCATGCCCACTGAAATACTACTAGTAATTTAGTGTCAAACTCGATTAAGAAGTAGATATGAACTAATAGCCAAAATGCCCAAGCAATGAAACCTGTGAGTTTGATTAAGCTTAAATCTACAACAGCTAAATTTTGCCCAATCATCGCCAAACTACCCACATCGTTGTAATGAAATTGTGGCAAAGTCTTACCTTGAAGCCGTCGTCGAATTAGTTTACCTACATACTCTCCTTGTTGTTTAGCTACAGGTGCAACACCAGGTAAAGGTTTAGCATCTTGATGGGAGAAGTTGGCTAAATCTCCAATTACGAAAATGTTGTCATAACCCTCGATAGACAAGTCAGGTTCTACAATTACACGCCCAGAGTAATCGCGCTCTACACCTGTAGTTTCTGCTAAGACTTTTCCCATTGGAGAACCTTGAACACCTGCTGCCCACAAGATAGTTTTTGAGGCAATTTCTGTAAATTCATTGTCTTGCTTGAAAGTAACAATATCACCTTCAATATTTGTCACCCTGGTGTGAGTGTGGAGTTCTACACCCAACTTTTGCAAAGATACTGCTGCTGATGCCGATAACTCTGGCACCATGTGTGGCAGGATGCGAGGGCCCCCTTGTAATAGCAAAATTTTCGTTTCTGAAGTGTCGATGCTGCGGAAATCTTCTTTGAGAGTTTTGTATGCCAATTCTGCGATCGCACCTGCTAACTCTACACCAGTCGGGCCACCCCCTACAATCACAAAACTCAACCAAGCACGACGTTTTTCGGGATCAGTTTCTTTTTCAGCTGCTTCAAATGCGCCAAATATCCGGCGACGCATTTCTATCGCATCTTCCACAGTTTTCAAGCCAGGAGCAACTTCTTCCCAATGATCCTTACCAAAATAGGAATGGTTAGCACCTGTGGCAACAATTAATGTGTCATAAGGTACTACTTCATCACCCAAAATAACTTGTTGCGCTTTTGGATCAATATCACTTACTTCTCCCAACAACACTTTTGTATTCTTGCTTTTGCTGAATACAGATCGCAATGGTGCGGAAATATCAGAAGGTGATAGCGTACCTGTGGCAACTTGATATAAAAGCGGCTGAAATAGGTGAAAGTTTCGTTTATCAATGAGAGTAACATTTACATTCGCTGCATTCAGACCCTTTGCTGCATACAGTCCACCAAAGCCACCACCAACAATGACAACCCGATGTGGTGCATTCTTTTCAAGTGAGACTTCCATACGAGATATTTCCTTGTGTTAAGAACTTGTAACTATTCTTAACAAAGATGTAACAGCATTATGATAGTGGTTGCTGTTTATTTAGAACAATTGAAAAAATACTAAAAGTATCCAAAGTTAGTATCCACTACTTCTACTGGACTGCCTTTCTAGATATTCCTCTTGTATCATTTTTCCCAGATAAAAGATGAAGTTCTTGCTACACAAGAGTTTCATGATAAAGCGATGATGATATTTATCATACTAGAAAATAAAGCCACAAACCCAACCCTAGTCTAAGGTTTAAGCATTGCTTTTGATTCTTGTATTCGGAGAGTGACTGAAGAGGTAGGGAGCAGGGGGGCAAGGGAGCAGGGGGCAAGAGAGCATGGGGGCAAGGGAGCAAGGGGCAAGGGAGGATAAGGGGGGAATTATTCAAGTTTCTTCCTTATCTCCAATGCCCAATGCCCAATTCCCAATTCCCAATCCCCAATTCCCAATCAGTATCCCGCTTTCTTGTCTACGACATTCCGCAAGGGTTGACCGGTTTGATAGCGTTTAAGATTATCGATAAACAGTTGTGCTATGCGCTCTCTCAGTCGTGGTGACAGGGCTGAACAATGGGGGGTGATAAAGGCGTTCGGCAACGACCACAAGGGACTTTCCGGTGGTAGAGGTTCTGTAGCCACTGTATCTAATCCAGCACCTGCAATCCATCCCTCACTTAGTGCGGTGAATAATGCTGTTTCATCAACGATCGCACCACGAGCAATATTAATTAAGTAAGCAGACTGACGCATAGAGCGCAAGGCGGCTTCATCGATCAAGCCTTTCGTTTGTGGGGTTAGTGGCGTGGCAATTACTACATAGTCGGCTGCTGGTAGGAGCGATCGCCATTCATCAGCACCAACAATCTTGTCAAAATTCGGTAGGGGCTCGGGATGGCGGCGGCTCCCCCAAACTTTAACACCAAAGGCTTTAGCGCGAGATGCGATCGCTTGACCTATATTCCCAGTGCCGAGAATTAATAAAGTCGCGTCTGCTAACTCTTTGAGAAACACTCCTCTTACCCAGGTGTGTTCATCCTGCAAAGTTTGCAATTTTCGCAGATTCTTGGCGTGATAGAGCATGAATGCCAGTACAAATTCCGAAATTGGAATTGCGTGAACCCCTGCGCCATTAGTGAGGATAATATCTTTTTGCAAAAAATTTGGCGTAAGGATGTGATTCACGCCAGCACTTGGTGACTGTTGCCAACGCAGCCTGGGCGCTGCTGTCAGTACTTTGTCAAGAGTAGAAGTTTTCAGGTAAAATCCGTTGACATAAACTTCTGCATCACTGACATCACCATCAAGATTACCTTCACTATCCACCTCCACAACATCTATATCAGATGGCAGGTGTGGCTCAATATCAGCAATGAGATGATCGGGTAAAATCAGTTTCACCATTTGCTACTCCCTAATTCCATTTTGGATTTTGGATTGTGTAACCCAATCGGCAACACCTCTTCATTTTTAATTTTTAATTATTTAGTATCCTGCTTCTTTGTCTACTACATTTCGTAATGGTTGACCAGCTTGGTAACGCTTCAGATTGTCGATAAATAGTGCTATTGAACGCTGTTTGCTTCTTGGTGAATGGCCTGAAGTATGAGGTGTGATAAAGATATTAGGAAGTGACCATAAAGGACTTTCGGGTGGTAACGGTTCTGAGTTAACTGTGTCTAATGCTGCACCTGCAATCCAACCTTCTGTGAGTGCTTTTATTAAAGCCGATTCATCGACTACACCACCGCGAGCAATATTAATTAGGCAGGCATGTTTTGGGAGTGATCGCAATACAGATTCATCAATAAATTCTTTGGTTTCTGGAGTTAGAGGTGTTGCAATAACTACATAATCAACTCCTGGCAGGAGCGATCGCCATTCATCAGCACCCACTACTTTATCAAAATTTGGTAGCTCTTGGGGATGACGGCGACTGCCAATAATTCTTAAGCCGAAGGGTTTAGCACGGGCGGCGATTTCTTGACCAATACCACCAGCGCCGATAATTAGTAAGGTAGCATCTGTCAATTCTTGGATGGCAAAGCCTCTTTTCCAGTAACGTTCCGCTTGTAGAGCATATAATTCTTGCAGGTGTTTGGCATGAGCTAGGATATAAGCGATCGCAAATTCTGCGATCGGAACTCCATGAACCCCAGCCCCATTTGTGAGGATAATATCTCTTTCCAAATAAGTTGGTGTCAGGATGTGATTCACCCCTGCATTTGGTGCATGATGCCAACGTAGTGCAGGTGCTGCTGCTATTATTTTATGTAGCGTCGGACTTCTGGTTAAAAACCAACTAAAATAAACCTCAGCATCAGTAGTATCCCCATCTAAATTTTCTTCAACATCTACTGTGACAACCTCTGTATCAGGCGGTAGATGAGGCTCAATGTCAGCAACGAGATCGAGCGGTAAGATCAGTTTCATGGTAGATAACCTCTTTTCTCTTTACAGAAATATCTCTATAAATTACTTCTGATTTACTAATAAATAAAAGCACTATTTACTAAATCATTTGTGGCAATATCTCTTTATTCTCTCTGTGTTCTCTGCGTCTCTGCGGTTTGCTTTGAAGGAGAATTCAGAATCAAGCGCTTTTTCGGTCAGAATACCTAATGGAATTCTGACTCTTGACTCCTGTTTCGATAAAAAATTATTTTTCACAAATTAGATAACTATATTAATAACATTGATTCTCGAAGTAGCCTATTTTTACCACAGCTACCTCAAGCATTACATTAATCAACTAACGAAAGCTAAATCTCAACTACTCAACTGCAACAATTGGTTATTTGGCTGAGTACTTTCATTGCTCATTACTCGCTGAAGAACTGCTTCTCTGATATTGATAAACACTTCACTACTTCTATTTCGTGGGCGTAAAAGTTTTACAGGTAGATCGAGAGAAATCTGTCCTTCATCAATCACTATCACTCGGTCTGCCAACGCCACAGCTTCTTCTACATCGTGAGTCACTAAAAATGCAGTAAATCTCCGCTCTTGCCATAAGTTCTCAATCAAACCCTGCATCTCTAGGCGAGTTAGAGCATCCAATGCTCCTAAAGGTTCATCTAACAACAACAAACGGGGCTGGCTAACTAATGCCCTTGCCAATGACACCCGTTGCCGTTGTCCACCAGATAAGACATAAGGCCACTCATCAGCTCTATCTTTGAGTCCGACTTTATCGAGTGCCCACAAAGCTTTTTCACGCCAATTACCTTCCAAGCCTAACCCCACATTCTGAACAACGCGCTTCCACGGCAGTAAACGGGGGTCTTGAAACATCACTGTTACAGAGCGGCTGAGTCTACGCAGTGGTTCTCCATCCAGCAGGATTCCGCCTGAAGTTGCTTTATCTAATCCGGACACCAGACGCAATAAGGTACTTTTACCACAACCACTACGTCCGACGATAGCGACAAATTCACCTGCTTCAACTTCTAAATTTAGCGAGTTTAAAACAGTTTTCTTCCCGAAAGCTTTCGTCAAATCCAAAATACTTAGTTGCGTACCTTGTACATTAGAACTCACTTGCAAAACCTCATTTTTTAGAACAATTGGGATTGAATTCTTAGGTAACATATCGAATGAAAAATCACACTCAAAATCAAGATTTTTTAATATTTGACCTTGGTGATTTTGCCATTTATGACCTTTGATAGTTAGGATTCCAAGCCAAGAATTTGGTTTCTAATCCTCTGGCAACAGCATCTGCTAATTTACCCAGCAGTGCATAGATAACAATACTCAAAACCACAACATCAGTTTGCATAAATTCACGGGCATTCATTGCCATATAACCAAGTCCAGAATCTGCTGCGATCGTTTCTGCCACAATTAATGTCAGCCACATAATCCCCAAAGAAAAACGGACACCGACGAGAATTGAAGATAAGGCTCCTGGAAAAATAATTTGCCACAGAAGTTGTGGTGTTTTTAATCCATAGACTTTTCCCATTTCAATCAGTCCAGGATCTACACTGCGAATGCCATGAAATGTATTAAGATATAACGGGAAAAATACCCCCATAGACACTAAAAACAATCTAGCTTGATCGCCGATACCAAACCAGAGAATTACTAGGGGAATTAATGCCAAATTAGGGATAGTACGGAGCATTTGTAAAGAACTATCCAATAACTTTTCTGCTATACGGGAAAAGCCATTGAGCAATCCCAAACCGAAGCCAATACTGCCACCAACTATAAAACCAGATATCGCCCGTCCAGCACTAATTCCTATATGTTGAAAAAGTTCTCCAGTGGAGGCTAGTCTAATGGCTGTAGCGATTACGCCACTTGGGGCTGGTAAAATTCTGGTTGAAAGTAAACCAGTTCTGGAAGCAAATTCCCACAATACTAGTATTAAAACGGGCACAATCCAGGGAACTATTTTATCGATTTGTGGGTTTTCTAATACCTCGCTCCAGGATATATTATTGTTTCTTTTGGTGTGTTTAAGGGTAATAGTCATGGGATTTTAGATTTTAGATTTCCGCAAAGATGAATCTAGAAGCATCGTCAACATAATTCGTAATTAAAGAGCAAATTACAAATTACGAATTATTCATGAAGCACTCGTTAGTTGTTTAGCAAATTTTTCACTGCTAACTATTTCGCTAACAGTACTCAATACTGGTGGCGTTAGCGGTGCAGTTTCTCTCTGCAAAGGTAAACGTGGAAATAATAATTCAGCTGTACGATATGCCTCTTCTAAGTGGGGATATCCAGAGAACACAAAGGTTTCTATGCCCAAATCTTGATATTCCAGCATCCTAGCGGCAACAGTATCGGGATCTCCAACTAGGGCTGTACCAGCACCACCCCGCACTAATCCAATTCCTGTCCATAGGTTGGGGCTAATCTCTAGGGTTTCTCGACTACCACTATGTAGTTGACTCATCCGTCGCTGTCCTTCAGAATCAGAACTAGCTAGGTGTTGTTGAGCTTTTGCGATCGCATCCTCATCAACATACTTAATTAGCTCATTGGCTGCATCCCAAGCCGCAGACTCGGTTTCTCGCACAATTACATGCAAGCGAATCCCAAAGCGGACTGTTCTACCTTGTTCAGCCGCCAATCGTTTAACCTCAGCAATCTTTTGAGCAACTTGCTGTGGAGGTTCGCCCCAAGTTAGATAAACATCTATATGTTTAGCAGCAACCCGCTTTGCAGCCGCAGATGAGCCACCAAACCACAATGGTGGATAGGGTTTTTGGACTGGTGGGAATAGGAGTTTACCACCTTTGATATCCAGGTAGTTTCCTTTAAAATCGACTGTTTCCCCACTGACGATACCCCGCCAAACGGTAAGAAATTCATCGGTTAAATCATAGCGATCGTCATGACTAAGATGCAAGCCATCTCCAGCGAGTTGCACCGGATCTCCACCTGTCACCACATTAATTAACAATCTTCCTTTAGAAATCCGATCAAATGTTGCTGCCATCCGTGCAGCAGCACCAGGAGAAGTAATTCCTGGACGAATTGCCACGAGAAATTTCATCTGCTTGGTGACAGATATAAAAGCGGCGGCAGTTATCCAAGCATCTTCACAAGAACTCCCTGTGGGTAACAATGCACCCGTGTAGCCTAAACTATCCACAGCTTGAGCAATTTGCTGCAAATAATCAGGTGTGGCAACACGAGAGCCAATATCTGTACCTAAATAGCGTCCGTCATGAGATCCAGTAGGAATAAACCAGAGAATTTGCATATCTATCAGGGTATGAGAGCTTAATATACGATTATCCGATCGAATTACCGTATTTTATAGTCAAAATTTTACCCGATATTATCTAAAAATCAAGCCTAATTTAACCATTAGTAAAAAAGGGCTGCCTGGATAACGAACTCCTTAGTGGGTAATTTTGACACTTTTGTAGTCAGAATTGCTGTGTTGGAAAATACAACTTTTAATCGAGTAAGGCAAAAAGGAGGCAGGAGGAAGGAGGCAAGAGGCAAGAGGCAATAGGAATCCCCATAAATAAATTTAGGGGATTTTTACCGAGTGACTATCTGCGGCGATCGCCTACGGCACGCTACGCGATCGCAGTTGCTTGGGTTGAGTTGACCTAACCAATAATTTTGATATATTTTCTCTTCATGAATAAATACTGGGTCTTGCATTGTAACAAGCTCTATGCAAAGATAATTTTACGCAAAATCCGGTAAATCTATCGACTTATCGTTTTATCGGCTTTTCTTAACAATTGAGATTGTGAAATCTAGCTGCTTACTAATTAGTGTATTCAGCTAATGTTAATTGTCAATCAATACCTTGAATTTAATTCAAGATTTAGTCGATGCCAGTAGCCGTTGATGAATTTTGTTGCCTTATCTCACCAGTCGCACTCCAATATCAAACCGAATTTTGAATTTTGTTTTGAGAATTTTCTATGAGTTTTGGAGTCTAAACTGAATTGCCTAGTAATGGTTACGATATTTATCGGGGATTTGCACTTTTCTTACTAGGGGAACCTTTGCTAACTCATTAACTAATGGTTTAGCACAAATATTTCATCAATAATTTCTGCTAGTTTATCTGTCAAAGCTAGAGCTAATTTATTCGTTTTTCAGGTTGAGGAGTTCAAGAGTAATGTCGAATTTTCGCTCTAAATATAGATACATAATGTTCACGTTCTTGTTGCTAGATATTCTAGCCATTCTGGTTTTTTATCCAGTAAAAAGTCACGCTGAACTCCCGAAATCTGATGTATCTACTGCTGAAGCAGAAGTGAACAAAGCTCCAGAAGCAATTGTCAATCAAACACTAGAAACTTCAACGATAGAGACAGAAGGCAAAGGGCCAGGAGAGGTCGCATCCCCTCCTGCTTCCTGTGCGCTATCCTGCGTCTTACCTTCTTCTTCAATTCCACCGCTAACTGGTAAAAAGGCTACCAGCCCAGAACGAGTCACACCTGTATCACAATTGTTGCAAGCTGTACCGCCAACTAACAAAAAAGCTCCAAATAATGCAGCAGGACAAGTGACATCTGTCTCGCAGCTGTCAGATGTTTTGCCGACAGATTGGGCATTTCAAGCATTACAGTCTTTGGTGGAGCGCTACGGTGTAATTGCTGGATATACAGATGACACATTTAAAGGGAATCGTGCCCTAACACGGTATGAATTTGCTGCTGGGTTGAATGCTGCTTTAGATCGCCTCAATGAATTAATAGCGACTTCAACGGCAGATTTGGTCAAACGAGAAGACTTGGATGCCATCAAAAAACTACAAGAACAATTTTCTCCAGAACTTGCTCAATTTCGAGGACGCTTAGATAACTTGGAAACGCGGACTGCGAAATTAGAGGCAAATCAGTTTACAACCACAACTAAACTTATAGGTCGAGCGCAGATTGTTCTTGGCTCACTTCTGGCTGGCAATAATGTCGTTACCAAAAGACCTGCACCTCGCAATGCCACACTTCAAGGTTCAACGACTTTACGGTTAAACACCAGTTTTAACGGTAAAGATTCACTAAGCTTATCGCTGTCAGGTGGAAATATTGAATCATTAGGACAAACAAGAGCTGGATTATTAGGAACTTTTGAGGGGAGAACTGCTGATAACTCCAGTATTACCTTTGCACGTAATACTATTCTTCTCGGTGGTGTGCGGTATCGTTTTTTACCTAATCCAGATACTCAAGTTAACATTTATGCTCTGTCTGATGGAGCTAGTGAGATAGGTCTTTCTGGCCCTATCAATCCATATTTTGAATCGTCTTCTGCAACCGGTGCTAATGGAATTTCACGATTTTCACGGCGGTCTTTAGTCTATAACTATGGAGATAGCGGGCCCGGAATTGCCATACTCCAAAAATTAGGCAAACAGGTTCAAGTGGGGATAGCGTATAGCGCACCAAACGGTGGTAATCCCACAGCTAATAATGGCTTATTTACAGGCAGGTATTTAGCTCTGGCACAGATAATCTACTACTCCTCTAATCGAAATTTTCGGGTGGCGGCAACTTACGTCAATACTTATAGTCCAGCGAATACCCAAGGTCTAAGTGGAACAAACTTCGGCCCAGCAGTCGGTAGTAACCTGGTAAACAGCACCGTAGCTGGAGCGGGAACTGTAGCCAATCTTTATGGACTACAGGCGTTCTATCAAGTTAATTCCAAGTTGGCAGTTAATGGGTGGATAAGTTATGGAGCGCACCGCTATTTAGGGCGCGGTGATGGTAGTGCAATGGATTGGGCCGTAGGACTGGCATTCCCGGATCTTTTTAGTGAGGGTGCTTTAGGGGGAATTTTAGTTGGTATGGAGCCGAAACTCACCAGGCTCAGTCAGGGTGTAAATTTGGGAGCAGGTGCTGGACAAGCAGACAAAGATACCTCCCTGCACGTTGAGGCATTTTACCAATATAAAATCGGAGATAATATTGAGGTGACACCAGGTTTAATCTGGATTACTGCACCGGACTCTGATGCAAACAATCCTGATAGTTTATTTGCTTGGGTTCGTACTGTCTTTAGGTTTTAATCGGGAAAACTCAAAGATATAGGTTTTCTATTGACATCCTCCCACCGCTAATCAGGAGTACCTGATATAGCGGGGGATTCCAAAGATCACTCTTTGGGCTTCCTCTTTCCACGAGTTGATTTGCTTGAAGGAGTTTCCTTACTCAAGTATTGATCAGTCTCTCCAGAGGCGTTAGTTCCGACGTGACCCGCCGTACTTAATGCTTTTTCTAAGATGTTCCGCGCCGCGTTCCAGTCTGTGTCTATCTTGGGTCTCCCCCTGCCTCCCCTGCCTCCCCTGCCTCCCTTGCCCTCTGCCCCCCGCCCCCTTTCATCTTTGTTGACATTCCCCAGACTGAACAAATATCGCTACACTGGCATATCCTTAATAATGGATTGTCAAAAACTTAACTGTTCTCAAGATTCTTCCGGCTGTGAAAAACATCTTGAGGACATTTCGTTTTTGACTCGTTTATGCGAGTTAATTAAAAGGGATATTTGCGAAAGATGGGTTATGTTACAAAAAAAGTAGGAGTAGAGTTCTAGTGTGGAACTTGAAAACTGGTATTTTACTACTTACGCTGAGTTGCATAATTGCAACTGGTATAGCAGTATACCTGATTGGTGGCATTGAACCAGCACAAATTCAGGCTTTGCTGAAAGCTTCTGGTATCTGGGCACCTATTATTTATGTTGCTTTGTATGTTGTAGCAACTATGTTAGTTCTGCCCTCAACAGTGTTGAATTTAACTGGAGGTGCAATTTTTGGCCCTTGGCTGGGTACTTTCTGGACTAGTGTTGGAGCAATAATTGCGGCAATAATTGCTTTCGTTTTTACTAGAACCATTGGACGGCAAACAGTTGCAAAACGACTAGCAGGACGCTGGCAAGCTATGGATGCTGAGGTACGGCGTGGAGGGCTTTTTTATATGTTTGCCATCCGACTAGTACCAATCATGCCTTATGGCTTAGTAAACTTTGTTGCTGGACTGACTTCGATTAGCTTAAAAGATTATGTTATAGGCACAACACTTGGTACTGTTCCTAGCGTCTTACCTTTTGTACTACTAGGTAGTTCAGGCTTGAAAGCAGTCAAAACAGGTGATTTTTTGCCGCTAGTACTCGCCTTGGGCTTAACTGGAATACTGGTAGCAGGGTCTACTTGGTATCGCCATCGCCGGAGTTTTCCTAAAAAAGCTGTAGAAAGCCTGAGAGAATCTGACTCTTCAGATGACATCAACCCGGAGAATAAATAAACTCTAACAATCTGGCTTGAATCTTGCTAAGTATACTGAGAACCAAACCATTTATCATGAAAAGCAGTCTGTCAGCTTGGCTGTTTCAAAATTAAACGGAATTCCTAGATGCTACCAAAGTATTCATTGATTGTTCCAATTTATAACGAAGAAGAAATTATACCCGAACTATACCGCAGACTAAGTGCAGTAATGAATCGGCTAGATGGTCTTGTCGAATTAATTTTAATCAATGATGGTAGCCGCGATCGCTCCTTACAATTAATACGAGAACTCCATCAAAAAGACCCACGCATTTGCTACCTGAGTTTTGCTCGTAACTTTGGTCATCAAATTGCTGTTACTGCCGGTCTTAATTTTGTTCGGGGTCAAGTTATTATCATCCTTGATGCTGACTTACAAGATCCGCCAGAACTAATCCCAGACATGATTGAAAAATGGCGACAGGGATATCAGGTCGTCTACGCTCAACGCACTCAACGCCTCAAGGAAGGATGGTTTAAGCGTTTTACTGCCTACTTTTTTTATCGTCTCCTCAAGAAGCTTGCAGATGTAGATATTCCTACCGATACTGGTGATTTTTGTTTAATGGATCGGCAAATTGTAGATATTCTCAATTCTATGCCAGAACGTACCCGCTACATTCGTGGTTTACGTTCTTGGGTTGGCTTTCAGCAAACAGCAATTCGGTTCGAGCGCGATCCCCGCTTTGCTGGGGAAGTTAAATACACTTTCAGCAAATCTTTGGCCCTTGCTATTAATGGTCTAGTATCCTTTTCAATAGTGCCACTGCGGTTGTCAACCTACTTAGGCTTATTAGCGGCGGCGGCGGCCATCTTCATGGCTTTATTAATCTTGTATTGGCGGCTTTTTCTTCCCCATTCGCCTTTAACTGGGTTCACGATTATTTTGATGGCAATTTTCTTTCTCGGATCTGTGCAGTTAGTTAGTGTTGGTATCTTAGGCGAATATATAGGGCGCATCTATGAAGAGGTTAAAGCTAGACCCCTTTATACTTTGGCAGAGGTAGGTGGCTTCTATTCTAAATCGCCCAATTCAACACATCATAATACTGACAAACTAGTTGAGGCTCCCCACCTTAAAAGAGATGAGGATTCTTAAGACATTTGCCTTGCTATCCTCCATTGTAGAGAATTCATTATTAATTCTATTAGCGGATAACTAGGGTTTAGCCTGTCCTGACACCTAAATTCTGTTTTGATAAATTTACATTTGAATTTGTTAAAATGCTTGCTTTTTATCTCAAACTGTGAAAAACTTTGGTATGTAAATAAACTACGGTTTGCCGATCAAGTTAAAGGATTTTTCTAGTCTGGCTAAATGAGCCATAAATAGAGGCTACTGAGAAGTCCTCAAGTAAATGGGCAAACAGATTTCTGAATATTTTGCAGCATCGATGGGGTGAAGACTTGATGCTTAAGACTTTATCGATGGGGGGAAATTGTAAATGCTGAAGACGTTAACAACCGATTTTGAACTCGACTTAGAAGCAGATGTGCTTGTGATTGGAGGTGGGCCAGCTGGAACTTGGGCGGCTTGGAGTGCTGCATCAAGTGGAGCAAAAGTTGTCCTGGTAGACAAAGGATATTGTGGTACGACTGGATGCGCTGCTGCGTCTGGAAATGGTGTGTGGTATGTGCCACCTGACCCAGAAGCACGAGAAACTGCAAAGGCGAGTCGGGAATCGTTGGGTGGGTTTTTGTCCGATCGCAATTGGATGGATCGAGTACTAGATCAGACCTATGCAAACGTCAATCAGTTAGCAGAGTGGGGTTATCCCTTCCCTACCGACGATGAAGGCAAACCCTATCGGCGATCGCTGCAAGGGCCTGAGTATATGCGGCTGATGCGGCGGCAAATTCAACGTGCTGGAGTCAAGATTTTAGACAACAGCCCCGCTTTAGAACTACTGGTTGATGATGATGGTGCTGTTGCTGGTGCAACAGGTGTGAACCGTCAGACTGATGAGAAATGGATAGTGCGATCGCAGTCCACAATTATCGCAACAGGCGGCTGTGCGTTTCTCAGTAAAGCGTTAGGATGCAACGTCCTAACAGGGGATGGTTATTTAATGGCTGCTGAAGCAGGTGCCGAGATGTCGGGTATGGAATTTTCCAATGCCTATGGCATCTCCCCCGCTTTTTCTTCAGTTACCAAAACCCTGTTTTATAATTGGGCAACTTTCACCTACGAAGACGGTAGTGTGATTCCGGGTGCAAGTTCTCATAGACGGTCAATAATTGCCCAGACATTACTGCAACAGCCAGTTTACGCCATCATAGACAAAGCGGCGGAATCAATGCGGCCATCTATGCGTTTAGCACAGCCCAACTTCTTTTTACCCTTTGATCGTGCAGGAATCGATCCATTTACTCAACGTTTCCCTGTGACTCTGCGCCTAGAAGGAACTGTGCGCGGTACGGGAGGAATTCGCATTGTCGATGAGACTTGTGCTAGTTCTGTACGGGGACTCTATGCGGCTGGAGATGCCGCCACACGCGAACTAATTTGTGGCGGATTTACTGGCGGTGGTAGTCATAATGCGGCTTGGGCAATATCTTCTGGCTATTGGTCGGGCAAATCGGCTGCTGAATATAGTCGCAGTTTGGGAGAATACAAAACTCAACGCCATGTTAAGGGTGTTGGAGAAGTAGGATTACAAAGTGGGAGCGTAGCTTGCCGCCGAAGGCATCGCTCCTTAGCAACTGATGAAATTATTCAAGCAGTCCAAGCTGAAGTATTCCCTTACGAAAAGAACTATTTCCGTACAGAACAAGGCTTAACAGAGTCTTTGGTTAAGCTCAATCATCTTTGGCAAGAACTCCGCAGCAGCCAGGTAACATCAGATAAAGAGCTAATCCGGGCGCGAGAAGCTACGGCAATGGTAGCCACAGCACGATGGATGTACAGCAGTGCCATTGAACGTAAAGAAACTCGTGGTATGCACAAACATCAAGACTATCCAGAACTTGATGCTAACCAGCAACATCATCTGATTAGTGGCGGATTAGATCAGGTTTGGGTGAAGAGTCAGCCGCTAAATACAGAAATGCCTTTATCTAAAATAGGAGCAGCAGTGTGATTGAGTTGGTCAGCGAATCGCGGTGCATAAAATGTAATATCTGCGTGAACATTTGTCCAACCAACGTGTTTGACCGTGTAGCTGATGCGCCGCCAACCATTGCTCGACAGAGTGACTGTCAAACCTGTTATATGTGCGAATTGTATTGTCCAGTTGATGCTCTTTATGTAGCACCAGAAAGCGATGTGAAAACTTCAGTCAACGAGGCAGAATTGGCAGAAGTTGGGCTACTGGGTAGTTATCGGGAAAACATCGGTTGGGGACATAAACGCACTTCAACAGCAAAAGCCGATCAAACATTCCAAATTTTGAAGCAGATGAAATAGTAACGCGATGTGCAACTTATCTTTAGAACCCCGCTTCCATTCCTCTCCCCCACAGGGCTATGGTGTTACACAACTCGAATTACCCCCCTTAATCCCCCCTTGTAAAGGGGGGAAATAGGAAATCTAGTTCCCTCCCCAATACATACGGGGAGGGTTAGGGTGGGGTAAAATCCAGATTCATCAGGTATTTCAGACTTGTGTATACACCGCAGCCCCCACAGGTAGAAAGGCTTTGATTCCTGCTCCCCTTCCCTTGTAGGGAAGGGGTTGAGGGTTAGGTTTGAGAGAAAGTTGCACACGGCATATAGTACGGCGGAGAAAAAAGTGATGCTGTCGTTCAAAGTAGTAACAGGTTCTATCAATAAAAATAAATTTACTTCCAGATTATCAACCTCAGTGGCTTGTGTCCTACTGCTACTAACTACAGCATGTAGCCAAGGCGAAACTAAATCTGCTCAATCCATTGAGGCTGTTAATGTCAACAACGCTGTCGCTGCATCTAATAATATTTCTACCCTACGAATAGGTTATGTAGGTAGTTCAGAACCTACAGGGGCACTTGGTTGGGCCAAGAAAAAGGGGATATTAGCGCGGGAGTTGCAAAAAGCAGGATTTAAAAACATTACTTTTGCAAGGTTTTCTAACGGGCCGGATCTAAATGAGGCGCTTGTCGCCGGACAATTAGATGTTGGTTCTCTAGGCGATACACCAGCCATAGTTTTGAAAGCTAGGGGCCAGGAAACCCGACTGTTGCGGATCAGCCAATTTAATACAACCGCCTGGTTAGTAGCGAAAAAGAATGGTGCGCGATCGCTTGCTGAACTGAAGGGTCAAAAAATAGCTACCCAAAAAGGCTCTTATATGCACCGATACCTGCTGGGACTATTAGCTGAAGCTAAAATTGCCAAGGATGTAAAAGTTGTTCACTTAATGACTACTGAGGCAAAAGCGGCTTTAGAACGTGGTGATATAGCAGCTTATGCAACTTCAAGTGATTTGGGGCCTTTTCTGAAATCACAAGGGTTTCCAGTTATTGATTCTTCTGCGAATCATAAAGGTCTTTCAGGGACATCATTAGTTGTAGCAACTGAAAGTTTTCTGGCAAAACAGCCTGATTTCCCACAGAAATTTAATGCAATTCTCACAGAAGCAGCGAAGGATTTAAAAGCTAATTCTGAAGAATATTATCAGTACCATGCTCAAACTACTAAATATCCCATCGATATTATAAAAGTATCGTTCCCACTCAAACAGGTATCAGAAGAACCATTACCAGCCGAGGGAGTGAAACTTTTAGAGGGAACAAAGAAATTTTTAGTCTCGCAGGGTTTAGCAAAGTCGGACTTTAAATTAACAGACTGGGTTGCTGAAGAAAAATAAGAAATGGGGACTTGTACTGAGCGTTCGCGTAGCGTCTCGAAGAGAAGCCGAAGTAGTGGGGGAGATGAGGAAGATGAGGAGGCAAAAATCAGTAACTTTTCTGAGCAAGAAAAACAAATTTCTGTAATTAAGTCTTTTAAAAAAGCAACTTCCAAGCTCAAAGGTGCAACTTCCAAGCTCAAAGGTGCAACTTCCAAGCTCAAAGGTGCAACTTCCAAGCTCAGAGGCTCAACTTCCAAGCTCAGAGGCTCAACTTCCAAGCTCAAAGGTGCAACTTCCAAGCTCAAAGGCTCAACTTCCAAGCTCAAAGGCTCAACTTCCAAGCTCAAAGGTGCAACTTCCAAGCTCAGAGGCTCAACTTCCAAGCTCAAAGACTCAACTTCCAGGCTTATAAACTTACGACTCACGCAATAACTCTCTAAAACTCTTATTCCTTCGTGTCCTTTGCGCCTTTGCGGTTCGTTTTTCCATTATTTTGCGTAAGTCCTGTAACTTTCCGCTTCCCTCTTGACCAATACATTTGAAAATCTAGGTAAAATGGCCATGACTATTGCACTAGACCGTCCACATAAAACCAAGTCTGCTCAAATTCGGGAAAAATTGGGTTATCCGATCATTGATACCGATGTACATACCCAAGAGTTTCCCCCAGCATTCTTAGACTATTTAGAGCAAGTTGCTGGAACTGCGATCGCAGAGCGTTTTCAAGAACACTTACCCGGTGCATCTCGCTCTAAATGGTTTAAACAATCTTGGGAAGAACGCCGTGCTAACCGCACTGCACGCCCTCCCTTCTGGACTCGTCCCACTAACGATCCCCTAAATTTGGCTACCATTAGCTTACCGAAGTTGCTGCACGAACGCTTGCAAGAAGCAGGGACAGACTTTGCCGTTGTGTACCCCAACTTGGCAACAATGGCTCCACACATCGGGAATGAAGAAATGCGGCGGGCTGTTTGCCGTGCAGCTAATACTTATCATGCTGATATTTTCCGCCCTTATAGCGATCGCTTAACACCCATTGCTGCTATCCCCATGAATACGCCCGAAGAGGCGATCAAAGAGTTGGAATATGCGGTAAATATTCTCGGACTCAAAGCAATTCAAATCCCCGGACATATCCGCCGCCCCATCCCCGCCTTTGAGAAATATGGTGAAGAAGTAGCCAACGAAGCCATCTGGATTGACACCTTTGGCTTGGATAGTAAATATGATTACGATCCCTTCTGGGCGAAGTGTGTAGAACTGAAAGTTGTACCCACCACCCACTCTTCCGGTATGGGCTGGATCAATCGGCGTTCCATTAGCAATTACCAATACAACCATATTGGTCACTTTGCATCGGCTGCGGAAGCACTATGTAAATCTTTATTCTTTGGTGGTGTAACTCACCGCTTCCCCACACTCAAGTTTGCCTTTTTAGAAGGAGGTGCAGCTTGGGGTGCTAGTTTGTACACCGATTTGATTTGGCATTGGGATACTCGTAATAAAGATCATTTGGTGGAAAACAACAATCCAGCCAATATTGATCGCGAAGAATTGTTAGAACTATATACCCGTTACGGTGGCGAATTAATACATGGTCGTTTGGATAAACTAGGTAGCGGTTTAGGTTTCCACTCTGAGTTATTATCTCCTCTAGAACCAGGTGATTTGGATGAATTCGCCGTTGCAGGAGTTACCAAGCCAGAGGATATCCGCGATCGCTTCTTGAATCACTTCTACTTCGGTACAGAATCAGATGATACCCGTGTAGCTCAAGCCTTTAACCGGAAAGCCAACCCTTATGGCGATCGCGTTAAAGCATTTTTGGGTTCCGATTCTGGTCATTGGGATGTACCTGACATAACTGCGATCGCTGCTAATACATATTCAATGGTAGAACGCAAAATTATCAGCGAAGAAGATTTGCAATACTTCCTATCAATTCACCCCTTGGAGTTATACACCAGCCTTAATCGTGATTTCTTCAAAGGTACGGCTGTCGAGAAAACAGCAGATGAATTTTTGGCTGCGAAAGAGACGCGATAAATCGCCGTCTCTACAAAGGATTGATTCTGCGTCTTTGCCAATCCCCATAAACAATTTGAATAATTTAGGGTAAACTATCATGACGATTGCTCTAGACCGTCCACAAAAAACCAGGTCTGCTCAAATTCGCGAAAAACTTGGTTATCCAATCATTGACACCGATGTACATACCCAAGAATTTGAACCAGCAGTCTTGGATTATTTAGAACAAGTTGGTGGAACTGAACTTGTCGAACGTTTCAAAGAGAATTTGCCAGGATCTTCCCGTTTTAAGTGGTATAAGCAAAGTTGGGAAGAACGTTTTGCTTATCGCACCAATCGCCCTAACTGGTGGGGTCGTCCAACCAAAAATACTTTGAATTTGGCTACTATTAGCTTGCCAAAGTTGCTGCATGAGCGCTTGCAAGAAGCAGGTACAGACTTTGCCGTTGTATACCCCAACTTGGCAACAATGGCCCCAAATATCGGCAACGAAGAAATGCGGCGGGCTGTTTGTCGGGCAGTTAACACCTACCATGCTGATATTTTCCGTCCTTATAGCGATCGCTTAACACCCATCGCCGCCATCCCACTGCACACTCCCGAAGAAGGGATTGAAGAGTTGGAATATGCGGTGAATGTTCTCGGACTCAAAGCAATTCAAATCCCAGGTTATGTCCGTCGTCCAATTCCTGCCTTTGAAAAATACGGCAAAGAAGTCGCTAACGAAGTGGTTTGGATTGATAACTTTGGCTTAGATAGCGAGTATGATTACGATCCATTCTGGGCTAAGTGCCAAGAACTAAAAGTTGTACCCACAACTCACGCTTCTAGCCAAGGTTGGACAACTCAGCGTTCTGTCACCAACGCCCAGTACAATCACATTAATCACTTTGCCTTTGCAGCAGAAGCATTATGCAAATCGCTGTTCTTTGGCGGAGTTACTCGCCGCTTCCCACAATTAAAGTTTGCCTTCTTGGAAGGTGGTTCAGCTTGGGGTGCTAGTCTATACGCCGATATTATTTGGCATTGGGAAACCCGCAACAAACAACATTTGTTGTCAAATAACAATCCTGCTATTATCGACAAGGAAGCACTAGTAGAACTGTACACCCGCTACGGTGGCGAACTGGTAGATGGACGCTTAGATAAAATTGGTGACGGTTTAGGATTCCACCATCAATTATTGGCTCCTGAAGATCCAGGCGAACTCGACGAATTTGAACTAGCGGGAATAGAGAAGCCAGAAGATGTGCGCGATCGCTTCTTGAATCATTTCTACTTCGGTACAGAATCAGACGATACCCGTGTCAGCCAAGCGTTTAATCGTGCAGCTAATCCCTTTGGCGATCGCGTTAAAGCCTTCTTAGGTTCCGATTCCGGTCACTGGGATGTGCCAGATATCACCGCTGTTACTGCCAACGCCTACTCAATGGCAGAACGCGAAATCATTACCGAAGAAGACCTCCGTTACTTCCTCTCAATCCATCCCTTGGAGTTGTATACCAGCCTCAATCAAGACTTCTTCAAGGGTACAGGTGTTGAAAAAGCCGCCAACGAATATCTGGCTGCTAAGAAATAACTGTTATTAGTCATTAGTCATTAGTCATTTGCAAAGGACAAAGGACTAATGACAAAGGACAATCACAACGTTCCATGTTCCATTTCCTCTGTTCACTTGTAGCGTGGGCCTTGCCCACTCTACATTTCTCCTAAATAACGAACCGCAGAGGCGCAGAGGACACGGAGAAATGAGAGTTTAAAAAAATATCCCCAAACTGATGCAAAGATTCTTTCTATTTCTCCTCTCTCTGCGTTCTCTGCGCCTCTGTGGTTCGTTTATTTGGATAAATTTATTTCTTATCCCTTACCTAAATCCAAAATTGATATGACTCAACTAAAAACACTTCCCACCTACGACCCAAGTTTATTTGAGGGAGCCGCTGAGGGCTACGCTCAATATAGAACCAAATACCCACCAGTTGTATTCGACAAACTAGCTGAAATATTTAATCTCAATGGTGAAGGACGACTCCTTGATTTAGGTACTGGCCCAGGATTAATTTCAATTGGTCTGCGAACCAGATTTGAGGAAGTTGTGGCGATCGATCCCGATCCAGAAATGATTGCAGAAGCTAAACGCCAAGCAGCAGCAGTTGGAGCAAATAATATTACTTGGTTAGAACAAGGAGCCGAGTTAATCGACTCTAGTTTAGGGAAATTTAAGTTAACCACTATTGGTAGAGCCTTCCACTGGATGGAACGTGAATTAGTGCTTGAACGCCTTTATGAATTGCTAACTGATGATGGTGGATTAGCACTGCTTCAGACTGGTGATAACCCTTGGGAAAGCAATCTACCTTGGAAACAAGCTGCTATTGGAGTAGTCAAAAAATGGTTAGGTGAAGAACGGCGGACTGGACAACGAGGACAAGGGACTCGTAAGCCAGTTGATCCTCCCCATGAAGTCGTAATTGGCAATTCAGCTTTTGCTCGTCAAGAAAACTATGAAGTGCCATTTGAAAAATCTTGGACTATCGATAGCTATCTCGGCTATTTATACACTACAGCCTTCTCTCTGAAAATTTTCTATGGCGATAAAGCTCCAGCATTTGAAAAGGATCTTAGAGAAGCCCTGCTAGCAGTTGAGCCATCTGGACATTTCACAGAAGAACTCAAAGCTACAATCTTAGTCGCTTGGAAGCACTAGCAAAAAAGATAGAGTTTTACTCAAAGATTTCAATCTTCCACTAGCACGACACTGGAGTGAGCCTTTCTCACTCCACTTCCTAAATTTTTGCCTCCTAACTATTCAAGTTTCAGTTCCTCGAGTCGTTGCGGGGTGGGTAATACCCACTCTCTTCCCTAATTTCATCAGTAAAGTTTTTGAAGTTATAAAAACATTTACTGATTGGAGCTTTCAAAAAACATTTTCGTTCTTGATATTGCAATTAATCATCATTGCTCTAACCACCTAGAGGAGATCAATAAAACAACCCATGCCAGCTTTAAAAGGAAAGTTTGAATTTAGAAAAAGCCCAAGAACAACACGTCGTTCTTTGCTATTTGCTTTGGGCTACTGCTTAATGCTATCGACGACCCTATCAAGTTGTAGTGAAGCCAAAAATAACACTCAACAGTCAACAACTTCCCCTGGGTCAGTAGTTTCATCTAGCGCTACAGAGAAGTCAACTGAGAAGCAAGTAGTAAGGATTGTACGTTCAAAACAACTTTCCGCTTTAGCAGTTTTAGAAAAGCAGGGTTCCTTAGAAAAGCGATTAGAGCCTCTGGGTTTTAAAGTGCAGTGGGCTGAGTTTGCGGCTGGGCCACAACAGCTAGAAGCCCTGAATGCAAATGGATTGGATATTGCATCTACAGCCGAATCGCCTCCTGTATTTTCACAAGCAGCAGGAGCGCCCCTTGTTTATCTAGCTACTACACGTCCTAGTGGTAAAGCTATTTCACTTTTAGTTCCTGTAAATTCTTCAATTAAAAGTGTGACTGATTTGAAGGGTAAAAAAGTAGCTTTTCAGAAAGCCTCTATCGGCCACTATCTATTAGTTAAAGCATTAGAAGATGCGGGATTAAAACTGAGCGATGTTCAATCAGTTTTCTTAGCACCGGCAGATGCAAATGCGGCATTCAGTCAAAATAAAGTGGATGCTTGGTATATTTGGGAGCCATTCGGTACCAGAAATGTACAAAACAAAATAGCTCGTGTTTTAGCAGATGGTGGTAAGTTGCGGGATACTGGGAATTTTTACTCAACTTCGCGCCAATTTTATCAGGCTCATCCTGATGTAATCAAAGTATTTTTAGAGGAGTTAGAAAAGTCAGAAATCTGGACGAAGGATCATCCCAAAGAAGTTGCACAACTGCTTGCCCCTGTAACTCAGCTAGATCCACCGACTCTAGAAATAATGCACAATAAATACGATTATGGGCTGCTACCAATTACTGAGAAAACTATTACCAAGCAACAAGAAGTTGCAGATAAATGGTATAGCCTTGGACTTATCCCGAAAAAAGTGAATGTTAGAGATGGCTTTTTAACCCCTGAAGAATACGCCAAAATTACTCCTTCAGATGTATTAGCGAATAAGTAGTTATACCCAAAAGGAAATTAAAACACAGGAGAATATTATGGCTACCTCGACTTTGACAAAGGTTAAAATAAGTCCTATCGATGCTCCTTTGGGAGCGATAGTTACCGATCTTGATGCCACTCAAGCGATCGCACCTGAAGTTATATTACAACTTAAGGAAGCTTTGCGCGATCGCCATATCTTGATCTTCAAAGACCAAAAGCTCTCTGATGAACAGCTTTTGAACTTTGCCTTATATTTTGGCGCACTCTTTGTACCATCTGATGAAACTCCAGTATTAGCTTCTAAACCGGGAGAAACGCCGGTGGTGATTTCGATTTCTAATGTTGATGGCGGCTATACCGGTACTGGAGAACTAACTTTCCATTCTGACCACAAATGGACTCCCACCCCGTCTAGTGGTTCGCTGCTTTATGCTTTGGAAATACCAACTCATGGTGGAAATACTTATTGGTTAAATACTAATTTGGCCTATGAGGCGTTAGATGAAACCACCAAAGAACGGATTGCAGATTTACAGCTAATTACCTACAACCCATTCTTACAAGACCGGAATGCACCGCGTCCTTTATATCGTTTAGATAAGAATATTCCTTTAATAAGCCCTGTTTTTCCCCATCCTTTAGTTAGGACACATCCAGAGAGTGGTAAAAAGCATCTTTACTTAGATGCCGCGACAGAAGTTGAAATTGTCGGGTTAGAACCAGAAGAAGGTTCTAAATTGATTGAACAGTTGCGTCAGCATCTAAATCAACCCAAATTCTACTACCAACACAAATGGTCTGTAGGTGATATTGTCTACTGGGATAATCAAGCCACCTTGCATTACCGTCAAGCATTTGATCCAAATGAGCGACGGGTTTTAAAACGAGTTAGTCTTGCAGGTAGCCGTCCTTTTTAGGTTTTATTATCTAGACAGATATAACGCCTTGAAAAACTGAAATCTACTTTTAAAAATGGGGTGGATGACTACCACCCTCGTTCTTAAATAAGATAATAAAAAACACTTAAGTTATCATAATAACTCTATATATTAATCCGCCTTTATTCTGACAATTACTAGTCTTAACAATAATTGTAAACAACCCTTTTTGAGTTGTGCGAATTTTTTATAAATCAAATACAAACTCTATTTAATTTTAGTTCTTAAAATAAATATTGCTCAAACCACACTCACAAAAATAAATTTACAAAAAACCTTCTTATCTCTGCCAGGTAGTGTTTATTAACACTTTATTCAAAGACCAAATCCGATAAAATATAAACCAATACAGTTCAGTCAAACAGTTTTTTACTTCTCTTTATTCTCTCTGTGTACTCTGCGCCTCTGCGGTTCATTAAAAAAATGACTTTGACAAAGAGCGTTAACCTTAATTGAACCGTATTGATATATCAACTGTATTTAATAACCAATTTGCTGAAACACAATATTACAGTAAAAAGTTTTCTATTAAAGGAGACAATAGAGTTTCATGGCATTTTTTAAAGATTTGCAACAATTTGATATATCTATTAACAAGCCGATAAAATCGAAAATCGAGAATTTAAAGCCTTTTTTGCCAACAATAAATCTGATATCTAATAAAAGCCTAGCTATCAAAGCAGAAGCTAAATATAAAATTGAACGTAACTATCTATCTTTACTTGTAGCTGCTTTCTCTCTCACAATCCCAATGAGCATAGTTGGTTGCAGCCAAGAAAATAAAACAACTCAGAACGAAGCATCTGCAATTAGTACAGAAACTCAAAACCAATCAGTTTCTAATACTCCCCAAAAGCAAGAAGTGCGAGTTATTTCTTCTAAGCTTGGTTCACTTGCAGTTATGAGGAAACAGGGAACTCTAGAAAAAAGTTTGGCAGCGAAGAATTTTACTGTCAAGTGGTTAGAGTTTGCTGCTGGGCCACAAGCTTTAGAAGCATTAAATGCAGGTTCTCTTGATATTGCAGCCACAGCCGAATCACCGCCAATATTTGCCCAAGCCGCAGGTACACCACTTGTCTATGTAGTAACTACAGCATTTAATGGTAAAGGTGTTTCTTTTTTAGTGCCAAAAAACTCTCCAATTAAAAGTGCTGCTGACTTTAAAGGCAAAAAAGTCTCTTTTCAAAAAGCTTCTATTGCTCACTATGTTTTGCTGAAAGCACTACAAAAAGATCAGCTAAAGCTTACTGATGTTCAATCTATTTTCTTACCACCTCCAGATGCAAATGTTGCTTTTAGCCAGGGTGGACTTGATGTTTGGGTAACTTGGGAACCATATATTACAAGAGCCCTACAAAAAAATATTGGTCGTGTATTAATAGATGGGCAAGGACTCCAAGATTTAGGGGGATTTTATTCTACCTCGCGTAAATTTGCGAAAGAGCATCCTGAAGTTCTCAAAATTTTTCTGGAGGAGCTGACAAAGGCTGATGAATGGTCTAAAAAGAATCCCGATAAATTAGCAGAACTCGTTTCTCCTGATGTTGGTATTGATGTTCCTACCTTGAAGAAAATTCAAGCCAAATCAGTTTATGGGTTGCTACCAATTACTGAAGAGGTTATCAATAAGCAACAAAAAATTGCCGATTTGTGGTATAGCCAAGGACTCTTACCAAAGAAGGTTAATGTTAGAGATGGTGTATTAACCCCAGAAGAATATGCGGCTTTTATACCAGAATCAATTAAATCTAAATAGGAAATTATTAACTTTAAAAAGCTTAAATCATTTAAAAGTTTATTTTTTCCTGAGAGCAGAAATTATTTTATCTTGGAGTCGTAAAAATGTTGAACAATACTGTAATAAAAACTTCACCAATTATCAGAAAATTTGCATTGTTGGTAATGCCTGGCTTTTTAGCTTTATCTACCACATTAACTAGTTGCACATCACCCAGTGAGAATACAAATAGTGCAACCGAACCAAAAGCAGATCCAGCAGCAACAAAAACTATTGCTCTGAAAACAAAACTTCTAAGAATGGGTTATCAAAGCTCTGGTGACTTAGTGAGAGTGAGAGGAGTTTTAGAAAAGCGTTTAGAACCCTTGGGTGTCAAAGTTGAGTGGGCACAATTTGCCCAAGGGCCGCAATTAATGGAAGCGATGAATGTCGGCAAAATTGATGTCGGTTCAGTTGGAGAAACTCCTCCTATTTTTGCCCAAGCTGCTGGTGCAAGAATTGTCTATCTTGCTGGTAGACGAATTACTGCTACTTCCGGTAAAGGGAGTGCGATTGTAGTTCCTAAAGGTTCTCCTATTAAGAGTTTAGCGCAAATTAAAGGACAAAAAGTAGTTTTTCAAAAAGGTTCTGCATCCCACTATTTTATCATTCAAGCCTTAAAAGAAGTGGGTTTAAAATATAGTGATATTCAAGTATTAAGTATGCCCAATGTGGAAGCCCGTGGTGCATTTATTCAGGGCACTATTCCAGTTTGGGTAACTGGCGATCCTCATTTAGCTTTGGTAGAAAAACTCCACGGTGCGCGGGTGCTGCGAGATGCGACAAATATCGGTACTCCAGGCGGATACTATGTAGGAACACGAGAGTTTGCTAAGGAAAATCCCGAATTACTTCGGATTATCTTGGAAGAGATTGATAAAAATGGTCAATGGGCGGAAGCAAATCGTCAAGAAGTAGCCAAACTCATAGCACCTGTACTTAAAATTGATTTACCCATTCAAGAAATAATTTCTGGACGCGCTAATTATCGATTAAAAGGAATTACCCCAGAATTGATGAAAGCTCAACAAAATGTTGCCGATTTATTTTATAACGAAAAAATCTTGCCTAAAAAGATTGATGTTCAAGAAGCACTGCTGACATCCCAAGAATATGCAGCTATTACTCCACCAACATTGATCAGTGAAAAATAGAAACTAATCAGATTATGATACCTAGAATACCAATGTAATAATTTTGGAAGGACTTCTCTTCCAAGCATTTTCTTAGGTGTACACACATCTCTGTGTACACCAAAACAACCCTTTTAGGGAGCATCACACACGTAAAGTCTAAAGCGAAATCACATAGAGCCAGGTTATATTCAGCTATTAAATTAGCGATCGCTTCTACTAATTTACCTTGCTCTCATAATTTGGCAAGATGCCTGTAAAATTAGGCTGAAAGTACTTGCTTGGCGTTAATTTATCACGAATGGGGTAGTAGTGCTTCATCTAGGATGCTACTGGTGTCACATTTGCCATTATTAAAAATATTTTGTTAAAAGTGCCTCACCGGGTTCTCCCATCTGGTATAATACCTTTTCAATTTGCTTCATAGCAAGTGGCGAAGGTCGTGTTCGTCCATTTTCCCATCGGTTTACAGTGTGGAATGAAACCCCTAACATAGTTGCCAGTTTTACCTGGGATAGTTTGAGGCACTGCCGAGTCTCACGAACCAACAGTGCAATGCTTGGCTGTTTGATTGCAGGCATAGGCTAAATATATTTTATTTTTTTACAAGATATTGCAATATAGCAGATGCTATAACTCTGACTGCACCTATCTATGGTTATAAAGGTTGTAATTTGATGGTTATGTACTACATCAACTATTATGCAAGCTATTTAAGCTATTAATAGAGTTGTTCCAATCTAGGAAATAGAAAATATGAGAGTTTGGCTTGCTTGCTTTTTAGTGCTGTTTGCCTTGGCAGAATTATTTGACTGGTTGCAAGAATTTAATTTGCCATTACCTATCTATATTTTGGGTGGCGCTTTTTTAGCTGTTGCTTCTAACTATGATAAGATTGTTGGCTCCTATTTTGACGATCCAAGTATCGAAGCATCGCTCGAACAACCCCGGTTAGATTCACTAACACCATCTACTAATCCTATTTCTTTCCCTATTACCAGTGCTGTTGAAGATACTCCAACATCTCAAACAGATCATTAGTGCCATTGCGCGACCCTGATGGCGAGCAATGGGAGAGAATAAGAGCGAACTAGCGTCATAGCCTGTCGTAGACATCGCTTATTTCTATAGTTGATGCTGCGCGTCAGCTTGCTTTAAGAGTAGAAATACGCCAAGGTTTCTCACCAACAAGTAAATTGCTACATTAATAGAGAAGCTCAGGTTAATTAGCTTTTAACCTAGAGTCCGAAAATTAACTTTTGCGCCTGCAACATCTACCCAATTCAGGCTACTGCCGCAACGCTGTGATTAGTGGACTATTAAAAAAACTCCGTGTCCCTTTTATCAAAGTTCAGGATTCCCGTGAAACTTCCAAGAACAAAAGCTGGTTGCAAATTATTTTAGTTACCAGTGTGGGAGTCACCGCCTTTATCTGGGGAATTCGGGAACTCAAATGGTTACAGCCTTGGGAGTTAAGAGTTTATGATGAAATGTTGCGATCGCGTCCAGCACAAGCACTTGATAAGCGGATTTTGCTAGTAAAAATCACTGACGACGATCTCAAACGAGAAAAATGGACTATATCAGATCGGACAATTAATCAGCTATTAAAAAAAATCGAGTCTTATCAACCGCGAATTGTTGGTTTATATCTTTTTCAACCAGAAGACAACAATTTGGCAACTAATTTCCCAAATCAAGATAACATTGTCAGCACTTGTTTGTTCAGTAGTTTGGGTAGAGATGAAATTCCACCACCAACTAATTTTCCTATAGATAATGTTGGGTTTAGCGATGTCGTTTCTGACAATGAAAACGACCAAATTCTCCGCCGTAGTTTGTTATTTGCTTATTCTACAGACAATAAATGTACAACATCATTTGCATTTGGGGCGCTAATAGGAATTAATTATCTAGAGAAACAAGGTATTGAATACAAGTTTACTAATAAAGGAGAATTACAGTTAGGTAAAACTCTCTTTCCGCGTTTACAACCTAATTCTGGTAGCTATCAACATCTGGATACAGATGGCTATCAAATATTATTAAATTACCGTCACCCTAACAGCCTCGCCGACCAAGTAACCCTAAGAGATGTTCTTAGTGGCCGAGTCAACCCCAATTTAGTTAAAGACCGCCTTGTAATTATTGGCACTACGGCTGCTAATCTCCCTCCTGGTGGTTTCTATACACCCTACAGCACTTTGCCGGATCAGCCAGCTAAAATGCCTGCTCTGTTTATTCATGCACAGATAGCAAGTCAACTTATCAGTACAGTGTTGGATGGGCGACCTCTAATTTGGTATTGGCCAGACTGGGCAGAATTTATTTGGATGTGGGGCTGGTCGCTTTTAGGTGGAATTATCGTATGGCGGTGGCAAAATCCCTTGCTGTTGCTAGTGGTGGGAGGGACAACCCTACTTGGGTTAGTAGGAATCTGCATTGGTTTGTTTTTGCAAGCTGGATGGGTGCCTTTAGTTCCCTCTGCTCTTACTTTGGTTGTTAGTAGTATTTGTGTAATTGCTTATACTAGCTACCAAAATCAGCGACAAACTCAGGTAATTATTCTGCAAGTTGAAAAACAACAAGAAGTGATCGCACAATTAAATATACTCTTAGAAGACAAAACAGCAATTCCCGATTCGTCTCTTGACTTTCCTCCTCCAATTGATTCACCAGAAATAAAATCAGGTAATTTGCTTTTGGGTGGACGCTACAAAATTTCTCAAGTTCTTGGTTCAGGTGGATTTGGTCGGACTTATTTAGCACAGGATACTCAACGACCGGGTAATCCTACTTGTGTAGTTAAAAAGTTAATGCCAGCCCGTCAAGATACACGATTTTTGCAAGTTGCTCGCAGGTTGTTTCATAGTGAAGCTGAAATATTAGAAGCTTTGGGTAAACATCATCAGATTCCCGAACTACTTGCTTATTTTGAAGATGACCAAGAATTCTATTTAATTCAACAATATATCGAAGGACATACTTTAAGTGAAGAATTACCACCTGTACAGGATGTGCAAAGTGAATCATTTGTCATAGAGATGTTCAAACAAGTTTTAGAAGTTCTAGAATTTGTTCACCAGCATCGAGTAATTCATCGTGATATCAAACCAACTAATATTATTAGATGCGCTCAAGATAATCGGCTGGTATTGATTGATTTTGGTGCAGTCAAATTGATGCAACCGCCGACTAGCGATCAAACAGAATTAGCCACAGTAGCCATCGGGACACGGGGTTATGCACCTCCAGAACAATTTGCTGGTCATCCCCGCCTATGCAGTGACATTTATGCTTTAGGGATGATTGGTATTCAAGCCATAACTGGAATACCACCGCAAGAACTCCACCCAGATCCAGAAACGGGGAATGTGATGTGGCGGCAAACAGTGCCAGTCAGGGAAGAATTGGCGGTCATTTTAGATAAAATGGTTTGCTATCATTTTAGCGATCGCTATCAATCAGCCGCCGCAGTTTTACAAGATTTAAAACGTATTTAGCCCAATGGATTGTATAGGATATGACAACAGCGAACATACAAATTACCAGAGTGCTGTCAGGCAGCAGAAGGCTCTCTTACTTTACCTAACATAACTTTTGTAATGCCTTAGTAATCAATTGCTGCGACCAAAAAATACAGCAGCGACAATAATTAAACCTAAAAGCGCTAGAGGAACCCAGAGATTAGGAATATCTGACAAACTCATATTTAATTACGAATTACGAATTACGAATTATTTTAAACCAATGCCTCCTTTAGCGAATTCTTCAACCGTTTTCTGTGAAAATTCATGAGTTGCGATCGCTTGCAACATTGCCAATGGTAAAGTCAAATGATGGGCCCCGGCTTGCAATGATGCGGCTGCTTCTTCGGGAGATTTGATACTAGCTGCCAAAATCTCTGTATCACTGCCTTTGAGGACGCTAGCCATATCCCGCACTAAGGCAATACCGTCACCTAACAACCGCGTAGCCCGATTTACATAAGCTATGGCAATTTTAGCTCCCGCCTCCCGTGCTACTGCTGCTTGTGCTGCACTGTAAATTGCTGTCACTGAACAGGTAATTTCTGAGGATAGACTCGCCACCACTTCAAAACCTAACGGTGTTGCGGGAATCTTTAAAATTGTTTGTGAACCAATAATCTCAAAAGCTTTTCTACCTTCAGCTAGCATCCCAGCTTTATCAGATGCCACGAGTTGATAGTATAACGGGCCAGAAGTCAAGGCAACCAAATTTTTGAGCGTGGTTTCTGGTGGAGTATCGCTTTGAGACAACAGCGTGGGATTTGTGGTAATGCCTTTCACCCATCCCCAAAGCTTAACAACTTCGGCTTCAGATGCGATCGCTGAGTCTAGATAAATTGCCATAATTTCCCCCGATCAATTCCCCAATATTAATCTATGCTCGGCTCCAGAATACATCAAAACGACTAAGCTACCACTGTCTTATGAATTGGTAGCGTAACTATAAACTCTGAACCTTGCCCTAGTTCTGAATTGACTTGGATGCTTCCCCGATGCTTCTCCACCACAATTTGACGAGAGATCGCCAACCCTAATCCTGTTCCTTTCCCTATTTCTTTTGTTGTAAACACATGGTCAAAAACCTTTTGCTTGACTTGATCGCTTATTCCAACCCCATTATCCTGAATCCGGATCTGAATCCTCTGCCCATCCTCAATCAAAGCGGTATAAATTCCGATCCGATTTGGATTTTCCTCAATTTCTTTAAGTGTGCGTCCTCGATTAGCTTCTTCGATCGCATCAATTGCATTGGCTAGAAGATTCATAAAAACCTGATTAAGTTGTCCAGGAAAGCACTCAATTGGTGGCATCTCACTGTAGCTTGTAGTAATTTTAATTTCTTGTCGAGACTCATTCGCTTTGAGGCGATGCTTGAGAATCAAGATCGTACTATTGATACCGTCATGAATGTTGAAGAAAATAGGATGATCATGGTCTGCTCTGGAGAAAGTGCGTAGGCTTGTGCTGATGTCATGAATTCGCACAACTCCTTCCTTCATAGAGTTCAACAATTTGGGTAGGTCTTCCCGGATATAATCGAAATCGATCGCTTTAAGCTTATCGCTAATCTCTGCATCAGTCCTGGGAAACTTCTGTTGGTATAGATCAATCAGTCTTAGCAAATCTCGAACATAATCCTCGGCTGGAGCAAGATTCCCGGCAATAAACCCCAACGGATTGTTGATTTCATGGGCAACTCCAGCAACTAAATTACCAAGCGCAGACATTTTTTCACTCTGAACCAGCTTCAGTTGAAAATCTTGCAGATTCTGCAAGGTTTGCATAAGTTGTTCAGTCTGTAGCTGTAACTGCTTTCCCGATCGTCGAAGTTCCTGTTCAACGAGTTGCCGTTCTCTATTCTCCATCCTCAAGGGTTGATACAGAAAATAGTACAATGCTGGTGAGACTAGAATTGACAACAACCCACCATCTACAAAAGGTTCAAAAAGCTCGGGAAGCTTTGGCACGATCAAAAAGAGAAACATCACCAATACTTCAGCAGTAAATATCGAAAATGCTGTTCCAGCCAGAAAAAACCAAGGAGAGCTGGATCTTGATAAATGAACAAGCCGTTGAAGTGTTAACAAGTGCATATCGTGGGTAAAGTCAGCTTACAGACCCGTCTTTACTAGGAGCAAATATCACGAGTTAGTTTTAGTAAGCCCACTTTTCCTTGCTGTCTAACGGCTTAGTGCTTGTCAAGAAATAAGTTTTTGAGCAGGTCTTCTGCTTCCTGCCTTTTGCCTTGTCCACGACACGCTTCGCGATCTGCCTCCTACCTTTCTTTTGACATTGCTTTCAAGAGATAATTCCTTTTACACAGCAGCCTACACGGAGAACTTAAGATGACATCTCCAGAAACGGTTATATGGCTACAAGAACGCACCACTTTAGGAATTCTCTCGCCTGAAGTGTTAAATGCGATCGCTCAAGAAATTGAAGAACAAGTAGTGAGTGCCGAAACTGACTTGGTTAGTGAAGGCAATTCTCCAGAAGCCCTTTATATTCTTGTAGAAGGTCAACTCGAAAGCAATAGCACCAATCAAAGCAACCCAGCCTTAGCTTGTGGATTCCTTCCCGGAGCAGTGATTGAACTCAAAGAATTACTGTTAGATGAATTCACTCCATTCACAATTACTACCGTAACCGAATGTCATTTGTGGGTTGTGCCTGGTGATAAATTTCGGAAATTAGTCACCCAATACCCCGAAATTGCTCAGGCTTTTTCGCGTCAATTGGCTCAAGAATTAGCTCAGGCAACATCTGCACTTGGCTATGAACAAGAACGTTCTGTAGCTTTGCGGCCATATTTAGTTACCAAAGCACAACGCGGAATTGTGGGTACAAGTCGCTATGCTGTGCGGCTGCGGGAGCAAATTCGAGAAGCGGCTGCTGACCGCAAATCAGTGGATATTTTCGGAGAACCAGGGTTAGAAAAAGACAATATAGCAGCACTTATCCACTTTGGTTCTCCAAAACGGCGAGAACCAATAATTAAAGTAAATTGCGGTATTCTGCAAACGAGCGGTGCAGACTTATTTGGTCGAGCCGGTGGTAAACCAGGACTTTTGGAATGGTTGGGGGAAGGTACTTTAGTTCTCAATAATATCCAAGAATTGCCCGAAGAATTATTGCCTCCCGTGACGCAGTTGCTCAAAGCTGGTACATATACACCCGTCAGTCGTTCTGGAGAAACAGCACCCGAACCTCGCCCCAGTAAAGCCAGAATTCTGATTGTTTCAGAAAAAACTCAGCCGACAATTGAACGCTGTATTGGTCACATTATTAAAGTACCGCCGCTACGGGTGCGGAAAGCTGATATTCAGGCGCAGGTTGAATATTATACTAGTCTCTACATTCGCTCTAGAGGCGTTCCGAAACCGCATATTACCCCAGAAGCTTTGCGTCGCCTCCAGTCTTATGATTTTCCTGGGAACCTCAAAGAACTGAAAAATCTAGTTGAAAGAGCGATCGTGCAAGCGGAAGGTGCTAATGAATTAACAGAAGAAATTTTCTGGCCAGCCGAAGCGAAGAAAAAACGATTTCGCGTAAATCTGTTAAATGCCTATCCTAATTTGCGGCGGTTTTTGCGTAGTCCTTGGTGGCCTGATCGCATTAACTATGGTTTTACTGCAACAGCTTTTGCGATTATTGTTGCAGTTTTATTTATTGGGCCACAAACCCGCGATCGCAATTTCGTATTAAATCTATTTTGGGCTTGGTGGTGGCCTTTCTTCTTATTTCTCTTTCCCTTTTTGGGACGCATCTGGTGTTCTGTTTGTCCCTTTATGATTTACGGCGAAATTACCCAAAAGTTATCTCTCTGGCTGTGGCCACGACAACTCAAACGCTGGCCGAGACAGCAAGCTGAGAAGTGGGGCGGATGGTTCATGTTTGGTTTATTCACCCTAATTTTCCTTTGGGAAGAACTCTGGCATTTAGAAAATACTGCCTACCTCAGTGCTTGTTTGCTGCTGTTAATTACTGCTGGGGCGATGATTTTCTCCGCCATTTTTGAGCGGCGGTTTTGGTGTCGATATCTCTGCCCCATTGGTGGGATGAATGGTTTATTTGCCAAACTCTCAATGACGGAACTCCGCGCCCAGCAAGGAATCTGTTCTGCCAGTTGCACCACCTATCAGTGCTATAAAGGTGGGCCACAAAAGGGCGAAGGGATGGAAACTAATGGATGTCCTTTATACTCCCACCCCGCGCAGTTAGAAGATAACAGAGATTGCGTACTGTGCATGACTTGCCTCAAAGCTTGTCCCCATCGTTCCGTTGAATTCAACTTGCGTCCCCCTGGAATTGAATTGTGGACAACTCATGTACCGCGTACTTATGAAGTAGCATTATTGTTTTTGCTGTTGGGTGGGATATATCTGCATCGCTTGCCAGAATTACAATCTTGGTTGGGTTTACAACTGGATTTAACTCAGTTTTGGCAGCACTTCGGATTATCGCTGCTAGTGTTAATTATCCCAGCGATCTTTACCTTTGGGGCTTATGGCTTGCTGAAATTGTTGAACTTTAACCGAAAGCCAAAATCATTTGTAGAACTTGCTTATGGCTATTTACCATTGGTGTTGGGCGGAAACTTAGCTCACTATTTGCGTTTGGGCTTAGGCGAAGGCGGGCGGATTTTACCTGTTACCTTTGCTACTCTTGGTTTGAGTGGAGAACAATTGCCAATATTGGTTGCTCACCCGGCTGTGATTGCTTTTTTGCAGGGTGCAACGATAATTTTCTCAGTGTTAATGACTATGTTATTAACTCAAAAAATTGCCAAGCAACCAGTGAAATCGCTCCTTGGGCAACACCTAACCGCGATCGCTTTGGCAGCTAGTTTGTGGGCAATTATCGTGTTCTAGCAATCGCTCCTTTGTATGCCATTCCACTCTAATCTTACTCCCCTTCCCTACAAGGGAAGGGGCTGGGGGTTAGGTCTGTATTATGACTAGAAAACCACTATATTCCACCAAGAAGTCTCTAATCACTTAGACTAAGTGCAAAAAGTGAGTTAAAAACATTCTTCTTCCCTACGAACGTGATAGAAAATACTTATATGATTTATGATTTTTGATTCATAGTGTAAGGATTACAGATAATGCATGTTCTAAAAAGATCCATCAAACCAGCACCTTATATATCATTCCTCCACATCTACCAAACTACTTGGGGGACAGCTGGTGATATTTGTTTAATCCGTGAATCGATTGCTGAAGAAAGTACAGCCAAGTTTATCGGTCATAAAGTCCAACTAGTAGTTCCAAAAGGGCTAGAGCGCGATCGCATCGCCAACTGTCCAATAATTAAAGTTGCAGGTAATGTCGGCGACGGGCATCCAAAAGAGCATCCGTTGGAATGGGAAGCTTATGAAGGTGTAAATGAAGAAATAGCTCTAGCGGCTCTCAAACCTTGGGGATTCAAGTTAATTGAACTCTAATATGGCAAACCAGGCTTCTAAATCCGCGATCGCCTGAAAATCCAACAATGCTTCACCGAGATTTTCTAATTGTTCTAAGGAGAGAGTTTCAATCCGGTCTAGCATCTCTTGGGGTAATTCTCCCACCCGTCGAGTAAGTTGACGGAGAATGAGCAATTGCCCTTCTGCTTTTCGTCCTTCTTCCCGTCCTTCTTCCCGTCCACGTTGTTCACCTTCAGCGAGAATTTCTTGATAAATTACTGACTCGCGCATCATACCCTCCCGAAATAATTGTCGAATTAAATCTTGATTGTATTTTAACCCCGCTAAGATTTGGGTATACGCGGAAATTTCTGGTCGTTGTCTTGGCTCAAGTTGATTAACTTTGACCACAACTTGTTGCAACAAAGCTTGGGGTTGCGTGCTTGCGGCCAGTGGTGCTAATGGTAACAAAGCTGGCTCATTGAGGAATAGTTCAGAATTTTCTTCCCATAAGCGAATCACGCGATATTCATGACGGGTAGTTTCGACACAGAAGACAGTTTCGATTACTGTTCCTGGTGCAGGGGGAAGCAATAATACGACAACTTGCGTTATTGGTAGACGATACAAACGATACAAGCGTACCCAATAATCTAGCATCCGCAAGGGTAGTGGCGGTGTAGATTCTAGTTTGGTTTGAAATTCCAGATGGAGAATGCGTCCTTGTAATTGTAAAAATGTTACATAATCAGCGCGAATCGGTTCAATGCTCAATTCGGTTTTGAGAACTGTGACGGAAGTTTGCGGTGTTCCTAATACCCAACTGGCAAAGGTAGCAGGATGTTTTTCGGACAGGAGTTTGCAGAGGTTATCAAAGGACATTAGCGATCGCTAACAATTGAACGAGGTATTGTTATTATCTCGTGCAGTGGTTTGAGTAGGCGATGTCTACGATGGTCACTGAGCTTGTCGTTCGCGCAGCGCCTCGTAGAGAAGTGCGGGCTACGCCTACGCACCATCACTCAGGCAAGCTCAGTATTATACTCTGAGCGTATCTTTTGAAATTCCTGTAATAATTACATTAATATTCCATTTCTGGCTAGGTTGAGTTATCAGACGGTAAAAAGATAACTGTAGCGGTTCCTGCTTGACTAGTAAAAAACCTAACTCCCTTCTCTTTCCCTACCAAGCAAAGGGCAGAAACAGCCTTTATTTCTAAAAAAATTACGAATTACGAATTACGAATTACGAATTACGAATTATACAAATGTATCTGCACATAATTAAAAAGCGATCGTCGCCCTTTTTCCTTTTTCCCTTTATCCTGCTGTTGACACTCCTCCTCGCGCTGCCTTGGGTAAGCGCGAAAGAATCGCTGAAGCCGAAGCCAGAAGCGTGGCAGATTAACGGTATCGTTGCTGCTCTTGATGATGGATATGACGGAGTTAAGAAACTCGCTTTTGAAAAATTCAATGAATATGATCTAAAAAATTTGAACTCGGTGGTTCAGAAACCAGAGGATATTGCGCTGAAAGCTGCGAAAATCCTCAAGGATAAAACCGTTGATAAAGATGTTCGTAGAGGTGCAGCAGTGGCATTGGCAAATCTGGGGGAGGCCGCCAAACCCTATGTCAAAGAGATTGTTGACATCTCCAAGGATAAAACCGTTGATAAAGATGTTAGTAGAGGTGCAGCAGAGGCATTAGGAAATCTGGGGGAGGCTACCAAACCCTATGTCAAAGACATCGCTGACATCCTCAAGGATAAAACCGTTGAACCTTATATTCGTTCCAGCGCAGCAGAGGCATTAGGAAATCTGGGGGAGGCTACCAAACCCTATGTCAAAGACATCGCTGACATCCTCAAGGATAAAACCGTTGAATATGAAGTCTTCATTACTCAGGGTGCAGTATCGGCATTGAGAAATCTGAGGGACGTAGATATAGGCATCTTCGACATCCGCAAGAAAAAAACTGTTGATGAAGATGTTCGTAGAAGTGCAGCAGTAGCATTGGGAAATCTGGGGGAGGCTGCCAAACCCTATATCAAAGACATCCTCGATATCCTCAAGGATAAAACCGTTGCACCTTATATTCGTTCCAATGCAGCATCGGCATTGGGAAATCTGGGGGAGCTTGCCAAACCCTACATCAAAGATATTCTCGACATCCTCAAGGATAAAACCGTTGACAAAGATTTTCGTTCCGGTGTAGCAAAGGCATTGGGAAAGATAGAACAACTCAACCTGAATAATATTGTTGTAATTCTGGATAGCATCTATTACGCAGGTCAATCAGAATTTGAACAGTGGCGATTTTTGACATATTTTCTGGGTGGCGGCACTGATGAAGTCAAAACACTGCTCACATGGCTGGGTTTTCCTGACACTAAAACAATTCCTGCTTCATTAACCCACGATCGCGGTGATAAAACTCTCAAAATATTTGCCCAAGCCTGGGAACCTAGCCAAGGTTTAACACGATTACGCGAAGACTTAGCAAAGCAAATTGCCGTAGTTGGGAGAAAAGTCTCTTGGCAACCACAAGATATTGTTATTTTAGAAACTCACTATAACAACCTCAAAAACGCCGGCTACAACGAAGCTGATTCGCTGCAATCAGTAATAGTTAACCTCAAAACTTGGCAGTGGTTGTTCAACGCCAGAACAACTATTTTGATTCATGCTGCCTTTTGGCTAGCCCTCATCTTCGCTTACCCCAAATTTCCGCAAGTTCAAGCCATCTTCTTCTGGAATCCTTGGGTAAGGCGTATTCTCGGTGTCGGCTACGTCGGCTTAATTCTCACCTGGGTTCCCTTTTTCCGCGAAAAGTTATTTGAACCCTTCAAACCTTCCCTACTAGCTGATGCCGGGTTAGATAATTTTAACCCCGAAGCTTACTTCCCAAATTCTAAAGTGAAAGTTCCGGGTGTAGATGAACCCGTACCAATTACCCAAGTGCTACCTAACATCAAAGGACAAGTCATTTTAGAAGGTGATTCTGGCTTGGGTAAGTCAATGTTTCTGCGCTATTTGGTAAAAACTTCTGGGCGGCTTGTGGTTTATCTACCTGCCCAGAAGTGTGACAAAGGGGTAATTGAGGCAATTCAAGCCAAGCTGCACGGCCAAGCACAAGATGCTGATTTTCTCAAGAATTTAATTTACAGTGGCGCATTAGATATTTGCATTGACGGACTCAATGAAGTTACCGCCGACACTAGGGCAAAAATCTGTCAGTTTGCCGAAAGCTATTTCCGGGGTAACATTATCATGACCACCCAGCCGCTTGAGTGGACACCACCCTCAACAGCCAAAATATATAAATTGCTCCCCCTTGAGGAACCGCAAATTCAGCAATTTCTGATTTCTCGTCAGCCACGACTACCCAAAAATGCCAAAGTTCAAGGTACTGATTATGAGCAAGCCACTGCTAGTTTTTTAACCAAAGCCCTCACTAATCAGCAATCACTACAAGAATTAACCGCCATTGAGAAGGTTCTCTCTAATCCAATGGATTTAACTGTGGTAGCGCTGATGCTATCCCAAGGCGAATACCCCGATTTGTTTCACTTGCAACAACATCAATATCAATTGATGGCAAGAGAATATTTGCAAGAGTGGAACCAGGAATTTCCCCTGAAAAAATTCTCCGATGCTGTCTATCAAATGCGGCTGAATGATGAACAGGCGTTACCTGCGGATGAATTTTATCAGGTATTACAGTCATTGGAAGACGATAAATATAAAATGGTTGTCAGCCGTCAGTGGCAAGACGAAAAAGGCGAAGCCAAAAGAGAATGGTATTTCCGCCACGATAAGATTATGGATTTCTTTTTAGTGCAGAACTTTCTCGGCGAGAGTGAAGAAGCTAAAAATCGGCTCCTTGACCACATGGACGACCCCCGTTTTCGTGGTGTCTACTTTTTGCTAGCAACCTTACTCCCGTTAGATGCAGCCAAAGAACTGAAGGAAAAATTAGTTCAATACGCCGCCGATACCAAAGACCATACTGTGAGTGATACCTTTGTGCAATTGTTGCGGCCAAGAGCGTGATATTAATTCGTAATTAAGAAAGAGACTTCTAGGCTGAGGGTCAATTCTTTAGGATTTACGCAAAACTACAGGCTGTAGAGACAATTTATGAATCATGGGATTCCGCCAACGCAAACTAAGGAAACAAGGGGCTTAAGCCCCTTGTCTGGAACCCACGGTGTAGACGCGGTTTATAACCGCCCTTTTAACTTGATAGTTCGGCGGAAGGATTAATCACGTCCCCAGTTGCGATCGCGCTCATAGCGAAAGTTATTATCACGAATGTTACGAAGGTTATTGTCGCGGTCATATCGGCGATCATTATCGCGGTCATATCGGCGATCATTATCGCGGTCATATCGGCGATCATTATCGCGGTCATATCGGCGATTATTATCGCGGTCAAAGCGGCGGTTATTATCGCGGTCAAAGCGGCGATTATTGTCGCGTTCAAAGCGACGGTTATTGTCGCGTTCAAAGCGGCGATAATTATCGCGGTCATAACGGCGATCATTGTCACGAATGTTGCGAAGGTCGTTCTGGCGGTCATAATCACCATTTCTGTAGTGACGACTATGACGTTCGTAGTTACCATCATTGTTATATTGATAGCCGTAGCTATCTAACTCAACAAGATAAGACGCTGGTGTATTAGCCTCAGCTTTTGGAGAAATAGCCAAAGCTGATGCAGATGCTACCAAGCCAGCCAGCAAAATAGAGGTAAAGCGGTTCATAATGTTAGTCAAAAATTATTGACATTAATTTATGCAAGTCTAGTCTGTTTAGGAAGAGCAGATTCCACAAGTCTTTAAATCTATGCTATCAGTCTTGAATAAATCAGAAAGTTTTCTTAGGTGCGGTGATTGAGAAAACTTTTGTTGTCTGTGATACTTTTTGACCTTTCAAATCTCATGAAAAGTTAAAATTAAAATGAGTGTTTGAACTGGATGAATCCACCTTTGAACTCCGTCAACGAGTATTTGAACTGGATGAATCCACCTTTGAACTCCGTCAACGAGTATTTGAACTGGATGAATCCACCTTTTATCTCCGTTAACGAGTATTTGAACCGGATGAATCCACCTTTTATCTCCGTCAACCAGAAAATTAGGGTTTCAGCCTACAAGTAGAACGCGATCGCACCCTTACCAAAACCCAATACAATTCAAATAAGACCAAAACACTTGTAGAGACGGCGATTTATCGCGTCTCAAAACCCACGATTTTGTACAAGTGGCGCTTAACCCAAGCGTATTGCCTTATATCTCACTACGCTTGGGTTAAAGGTTATTGGTGTAGATAATTGGTCTTTCAAGACGCGATAAATCGCGTCTCTACATGAGCGATAAATTGCGAAACCTAGCAGCTAGTCAATGCTCCGATCCACGAAAAAAAACGCACACCAATTATAATTAGTGTGCGTCTGCGGTTAGATTTTAGAAATTCTCGAACTTAGCGATCGCATCCTTCATCTTTTCCACTACCTCATCAACAGGGATAACTCCCAATTCCCCAGAGGCGCGGGTACGGATACTCAAGGTGTTGGTTTCCACTTCCTTGGCTCCCACCACTGCCATCACGGGTATTTTTTCTTTCTCTGCATTGCGAATTTGTTTACCCAAGCGATCGCCACTGGTATCAACTTCTGCACGGATGCCCAACGCTCTCATCTTTGCAACCACATCTTTAGCAAAGTCTAGCTGTGTATCACCCACGGGTAATAATCTAGCTTGCACTGGCGCTAACCACAAAGGAAAATCACCTGCATATTCTTCAATTAAGATCCCAATCAACCTTTCTAGTGAACCAAAAGGCGCACGGTGAATCATCACTGGACGTTTACGAACCCCATCTTCAGCGACGTATTCCAACTCAAAGCGTTCAGGCAAATTGTAATCTACCTGCACAGTTCCTAATTGCCACTCCCGATCCAGGGCATCACTAAAGATAAAGTCAAGTTTTGGCCCATAAAATGCGGCTTCTCCAATCCCTTCAAAGTGTTCCATCCCCAAGGTTTCAACTGCACGGCGAATCGCACCTTCGGCTTTGTCCCAAACTTCATCAGAACCAATATACTTATCGCTAGCAGGATCGCGGAAACTGAGTCTAGCTTTAAAGTTCTTCAGTTGCAGCTTATTGAACACCGACAAAATCAAATCCACTACACTGAGGAATTCGCTATCTAGCTGTTCTGGAGTAACGAACAGGTGAGAATCATCTACAGTAAAACCGCGCACCCGCGTTAAACCGCCTAATTCGCCTGATTGTTCGTAGCGGTAAACAGTACCAAATTCCGCCAGGCGCATCGGTAGTTCCCGATAAGAGCGTAACTCACTCTTATATATTTGGATGTGGAAGGGGCAGTTCATTGGCTTCATAACGAAGCCCTGTTCCTGTGCAGCAGCTTCCTGATCATCTGCCATTAAGGGAAACATATCTTCTTTATATTTCTGCCAATGTCCAGAGGTTTTAAATAAATCTACTCTGGCAATGTGAGGTGTTACTACAGATAAGTAACCCCGTTTTAATTGTTCTTGCTTCAGGAAGTCTTCTAAGGTACTCCGCAACAAAGTGCCTTTGGGTGTCCACAAAGGTAAACCCGGCCCTACTAAATCAGAGAATATAAATAATCCCAGTTCTTTCCCAAGTTTCCGATGATCTCGCCGTAGTGCTTCTTCTTTGCGCCGCTTATATTCAGCGAGTTGTTCTGGACTTTCCCAAGCGGTGGCGTAGATGCGCTGTAATTGGGCTTTAGTTTCATCCCCACGCCAATAAGCGCCCGCAACACTTTCTAATTCAATTGCTTTCGGGTTTAATTCACTGATATTTTCCAGATGAGGCCCCGCACACAAATCCCACCATTCATTCCCTAGGTGGTAAATGGTGATTGGTTCCTGTTTGATATCTCCCAGAATTTCTAGCTTGTAAGGTTCGTTAATTTCCTGAATCCGGCGTGCGGCTTCTTCGCGGCTGACTTCTTCCCGAATTACTGGCAATTTGCGATTGATAATCTTCGCCATCTCTTTTTTGATGGCTTTGAGATCGTTTTCACTAAATGGTTCTGGACTGTCGAAGTCATAGTAAAAACCGTTTTCTATCCAAGGGCCGATTGTAACTTGCGCCTTGGGAAACAGCTTTTGTACCGCCATTGCCATTACATGGGAAGCAGTGTGACGAATCTTTTTTAAGTTCTCTGATTCGCTGGTACGCGGTAAATAGATTTTTTCAACTTGTTCTGACTGTTGTGATTGATTTGATGAATTTGGCGACATTGGCTGCTGAACCGTTGGCGAGGTGATTACAAAAGGTGATTTATCTGAATCTGTAGACTTACTCAACTATAACGACTTTGGTTTTTGCTTTTTTCAGCTTTATCTTCCAACTACCGAATTAATTTTTCGCCGGGGATAAAGATAAATTTTTGATCGGTTAGCTGAGTATTAAATTCAGGATTCCAGGCGTAGGCGTAGCCCGTCGTAGACATCGCTAAATTATCTTATGAATTGCAACTCGGTGTCAGCTAATCCCCCATTCGATATATATATACGGTCTTTCCAAAGGAACTGTACAGACCCATTAGCAAGACTATATAATAAAATCTGTACTATTTGTTACATTTTTTTATATTTATTGAAATTAGTAGATTATAATAAATAAAAAGAATATTAAGAAACGTAAATAACGTTAATATTAGTAAGAAAGTTGGAAAAATCCTTCTTATTTATGTCAGACTCAAATTTACCAGGGACTGAGTTGCTGAAAACGGTTTTAGAACCACTGCTAGAAGATTTTCAGCATTGGTTTACGCGATCGCGCCATTTACTCGAAACTGAGCAGCTATCATTTATGAGTGACCAAGAACAATCTGATTTGCTCTTACGTGTTAAACAAGCGCAAGAAGAACTAAGTACAGCTAAAATGCTATTTGCTGCTACCGATAAACAAGTCGGGATTGATATGGCAACGTTAATGCCTTGGCATCAATTAGTAACAGAATGCTGGAATGTTGCAATGCGCTTTCGTCAAGAGCGTGAAGTCTAAATAGATGTGAGCATCTGTTAAATTTCCGCAGACTATTTAGCAATGTCTAACGACAAGATGCTAAACCAGTCATCAAAGAGATAGTAGAAAAAGCTTAACAATTTCTTAACATTATTTGGATTAACAAGATAATGTATCCTATGCTACCGTAAGTGAAATAACGGTTGACAAATAGCTTCATATAAATGTAAGCGCACAAAAGTGCGTCAAATAGTCATCTTAACTGTGAGTCACAGTGTCGGCGAAACAAAGCGTTACAAAATAAAGTTTTAAAAATTGTTGTTCTGGAGGAAAATCTAATGTTACACCTGCTTTACATTCTTGCTTTTACAATCCTTGCATTTATGGCTGTTGGCAACTTAATTCGTAACCTGATCATGTTCAGTTTTGATCGCGAGCGAACTTACCCAACGAATTCCTCACCAATAAATAATCAAGGTAAATACGGTTATTATTCATCAAAAAAACAGTTTGTACCTCATCCAGAGTTATTAGATAGCGCGGGTAACTTAATTAAAGAGCCGCTTTTGGTAATGCGTTCGATTAACGTTGAAGATGCGCGTCAACATCTTGATGCACTTTACGAAGCATCCCCAGGACGTAAGAGTGAAAATTCAGAAGAAGCATAAAATTTAGAACTTAGGAGTTTGGGTGTAAATTATGATTGTTTTACATCCTTAACCCTTCTTTAAATAGAAATTTATTACCATCCTTGAATGTAAAGCGCGATCGCATCAATCGGCTGCTAAGTTAACATTATCTTGTCCACTTGGCAGAGTTCTAACGATTTTTTGGTTACAAGTCTCAATTATGTTTCGATAAAAAAAAGGAGCCTGACTCAGACTCCTTAATATAAAGATTGGTAATAGAATTGTGACTACTTGATAGTCACCTTACCGCCAGCTTCTTCGATGCGCTTCTTAGCATCTTCAGCAGCATCCTTAGCAATACCTTCTTTAACTGCCTTGGGTGCAGCTTCTACCAAGTCCTTCGCTTCTTTCAGACCCAAACCGGTCAATTCCCGGACAATCTTCAACACAGCAATCTTCTTATCAGCTGGGACTGAATCGAGAATCACTTCAAACTCGGTTTGCTCAACAGCTTCTTCAGCCGGTGCAGCACCACCAGGGCCAGCCATCATCATCATACCGCCAACAGGTGCAGCAGCACTTACGCCAAAAGCTTCTTCAATTTGCTTGACCAGCTCAGAAGCTTCCAGCAAAGAAAGGGTTTTTAGTTGTTCTAAAATTTGATCGGTTGCAGCAGACATTGATATAACTCCTGTAATTTTGATTATTTATTTGTCAGGGGTCATTGGTCTTGAACTATAGACTTTTGACTCTTGACTGATGAACCACAAAGTTTATTCAGCACCGGGTTCAGTACTGCTATTATCTTCAGTAGCGGTTTGGGCGCTGCTATCTTGTACAGCAGCAGTTTCGGTGCTACCACCACTTTGTTCTTGGTCGGCTACAGCCTTCAAAGCACGAGCCAGTGAACCAGGAACTTCGTTGATACCCACAGCAATCTTGGTAGCCAAGGCGTTGATAGCCCCAGCAATTTGCGCGATGAGTTGTTCCTTAGATGGCAAGTCTCCCAGTACCTTGACATCAGGTTCTTTAAGTAGGCGACCTTCCAGGACACCACCACGAAGTTCTGTCTTCTTGGTAACTTTTTGGAATTCTTGGTATGCCTTAATTGCCGAGGAAAAATCATCTTTTACCAGCAAAAAAGCGGAAGAACCATTGAGCAATTCCGACAAAGGCTGCCATTTCTCATCACCTTCAATGGCAATGCCCATCAGGGTATTTTTCGTCACTTTACAAACAGTGCCACTAGGACGTAGCCGCCGCCGTAAGTCTGTGATTTCCGAAACTGTTAGCCCCTGATAGTCAATTACCAGTGCCAGAGTTGACGCACTCAAAGTTTCTTTGAGGTCAGCTACTATTTCTTTTTTATTTTCTAGTGTTCTACCCATTCCAATCTCACCTCCTTAAAATAATCGGGGAAGTGCCCTACTTGTACGTTTCTTCTAAACCTGAACCGAAACAACAAACCCCGGCTAATTTAGCCGGGGTTGAGTATTAAGACTCGTGATGCCATAGTTATCACGCCTTTAGGGGTGGTAATTTTGACAATTAGAGTTTTAACCTCGGCAGGGTATTTAAGCTATTAGCACCTGCTGTCTCCGGCTTTGCCTATTCGATTTTGTGATTAGTCATTTGTCCTTTGTCTTTTGCTTTTACAAATGACTAATGACTAAAAATTAACCTACTTCGCTCAGTTTTAAATCTCGTAGGGCAGTGACATCAATTTTAATCGATGGCCCCATTGTGGCTGACACATAAAATGTGCGCCAATAACGACCTTTAGCTCCTGAAGGACGGTTACGGTCAATCGTCTCCTGCAATGCCTTCAGGTTGACTAACAAATCTTCAGGCGAGAAGGTTGTCTTACCAAACATAACATGAACAATACCAGTTCTGTCAGCTCGGAATTCTAATTTACCAGCTTTGAATTCTGCGATCGCACTTGCTATATCAAATGTTACGGTTCCACCTTTGGGCGATGGCATCAAACCACGGGGACCTAGCAACTTACCCAGCTTTGCCACCTGTGGCATCACATCTGGTGTGGCAATCAGCTTGTCAAAATCCATTCTACCTTTCTGGATTTCGTCAATCAGTTCTTCTGACCCGACTATATCAGCCCCAGCGTTGCTGGCTTCGTTTACCTTTTCGCCTCTGGCTATCACCGCCACCCGAACAATTTGTCCTGTACCTTTAGGCAGTGCTACCGTTGTCCGCAACTGTTGGTCTGTATATTTGGGGTCAATTCCCAACCGGATATGCGCTTCCGCAGCTTCAACAAATTTAGCTGTTGCTGTATCTTTGAGAAGGGCTAAAGCTTCTAAAGGATGATAATCCTTATCTTCTACTTTTGCTTGCAGCGTCTGCAAACGACGCGATATTTTTGCCATTTTTTTCTCCTGGGGTAATTCCGAAGCCTCGCCTCTCCCCCGATAATTTTTTGTTATTTGTCCTTTGTCATTTGTCCTACCCTGCGGGAAGCCGCTGGCGCGTCTATGTCATTTGTTAATTTTTTACTAATGACTAATGACCAATGACCAATGACTAATCTTTGACTGTTATACCCATATTCTTAGCCGTTCCTGCCACAATCTTCATTGCCGCGTCGATGTCGTTGGCATTGAGGTCGGGGAGTTTCGTTTGGGCTATTTCTTGCAATTGGGCTTTAGTAATTGACCCAACCTTCTTTTTGTTGGGTTCATTCGAGCCTTTTTCAACTTTTGCCGCCTTCCGAATCAGCACTGATGCTGGTGGCGTTTTGAGTACAAACGTAAAACTCCGGTCTTCAAAAACCGAAATTTCTACAGGTATTACCATTCCAGCTTGGTCTGCTGTTTTGGCGTTGTACTCCTTGCAGAACATCATGATGTTAACGCCATGTTGACCCAAGGCGGGCCCAACTGGCGGTGCTGGGTTGGCTTTTCCAGCATTCAGGGCCAGTTTAATGACCGCCACTACTTTCTTCGCCATTTGTATTTAACTCTGTTTCTCTACCTGATTAAATTCCAATTCTACTGGTGTATCCCTGCCGAAAATTGAGAGCAAGGCTTTAAGTTTACTCCGTTCTGGAGACACTTCAATTACCTCACCTTCAAAGTCTTTAAATGGACCAGAAAGCACCATTATCTTATCACCAGTAGCCATGTCAATTTTGACAACAGCTTCTTGTTCGCTGGTTTGTTTGAATATGCGTTCAACTTCCGAAGAACTCAGTGGTATGGGGTGGACATGACCGCGACCCTTGCTGCTACCACGTTTTTGTTCTGAACCGACAAAGTTAATTACATGAGAGGTGTTTCGTACCACCTGCCAGGTATCATCATCCATCATCATCCGCACCAGCACATAGCCAGGAAAAACTTTTTCTTCTGTATGCTGGCGACTGCCATCTTTGCGGATTTTCACCGCTGGCGTTTGCGGAATTTCTACCTGGATAATTTTGTCAGCCACATCAAAAGTTTGAATGCGTTGCTCCAAGTTAGTCTTTACACGCTTTTCACAGCCTGAAGCTACTTGTACAGCATACCAGCGTGCTTCTTTTGACGCTGCTTCTGCTGTTTCTCCTGTTTCCTCCGACTGCAACGTGGAGTTGCGAGGTTCGTCTGTTGCAAAAGTCATCAGAACACCTGTTTTGCTGCCCAACCAAACAATCCATCGACCAAGTATATCAAAGATGCGGAGAGTGCCACCATTAACAATACAGCGGCGGATTCGCTCACTATCTGCTTCCGACTGGGCCAAACTACTTTGTCAAGTTCTTCTTTGGTTCCCTGTATGAAGTTGCCTAAGCTAAAACCATTTGTGTTTTCTGGCAATTCTGCTTCACTTTTTTTGGACACGACCCTTTATTCCCCCGTTTCTTACTCAATTTTGGATTTTGGATTTTAGATTTACCCTATGCTTTAAGGCAAAGGTACTCAACTTCAGATTCTGGGTTGTGCATTTATTTTGATTTTTTGTCAACTCCTTCGGGTTCAGCAGTCACTCATGGGGGAAAACCCCTTAGCTAAGCGTTTCGTAGAGAAGACCGGGCTGCTTCACCAAAATCTAAAATTTAAAATCTAAAATTTGTTCTTCCAGTTTTGCAGTTTCGACTCTATTTTACTTAATTGAAAGCAAAACAACTGCAAATACAATAAGTTTACCCGAAATTATTATCACTAACTGCTAATATGGCAGCTGCGTAATTATTTCGGGCTTTATTTTTTGCTCTTGAGCGCGCCCTGGAGGACTTGAACCCCCGACATCAGGTTTTGGAGACCTGCGTTCTACCAACTGAACTAAGAGCGCACAAGCTGTTTTTATTCACTTATTGCGCTGAACTAAATTTTAGCTTAACGCAACACGCGATTTCTATCATACTTCAATTTCGATGAGAAAACAAGTTAGCGGCAGATGCCGCTTGAGATTTCTCCCATAATGAAAGAAGCACGAATCACAAAGGGCGGTCAAACCGTTGCTTAATCCGGGTTGCCTTACCTACGCGATCGCGGAGATAATACAGTTTAGCACGGCGGACTTTACCGCGACGTAATACCTTGATGCTGTCAATCCGGGGAGAATGCAACAGAAATACGCGCTCAACGCCTACACCTTGAAAAACCTTACGGACTGTAATAGTTTCGTTGATGCCACCATTGCGTTTGGCAATCACTACTCCTTCGTAGGGTTGTACCCGGTATTTTTCGCCTTCTTTAATTTTCACACCTACTTTTACGGTGTCGCCCACATAAATGTCGGGCAAATTTGATTTTAGCTGTTCCGCTTCAATGGAGCGGATAATCTCTTGAGCGCTCATAGTCTTTCTGTCTGCTTAAAAAAAACCCACGATCATCAATCATAAATCGATAATCCTATTTCAGTCTACTTCTACTTATTGGAGATTGATAATTTTACTGAGACAAGACTCGCTAGATCGAAGCTATATTGCAAAATGCCGTACCAAAGGTGTAAATCTATGAAATTTAGTGTCGTCATCAGTACCTATAATCGCTTGAACTTGCTGCAAAGAGCAATTGAGTCGGCTCGGAACCAAACCATTGAGTGTGAGGTGGTTGTTGCCGATGACTGTTCTTCTGATGATACCCAAACATATCTCAAAAGCTTAGGGGACAAGGTTGTTTACCATCGGAATGAAGTGAACCTTGGTCATGCAGCAACAGTAAATGCTGGAGTTGCCAAAGCTAGCGGCGACTGGATTAAGTTTTTAGATGATGACGACTATTTAGCTCCCAACTGCATAGAAGAGATGGCTAAGGCGATCGCACTTCATCCCGATGCTGTAATCTGTTCTTGTGTCGCGGCTCAGGTAGATGGCAATGAAGTTGAACTCAGTCGCACCCCGCAAGTTGGCCCTGGTTTAGCTTTTTATATCCCCCAAGCCGATATTCATTACGGTATGCTCTTAGAGCTTGTACCCTTTGGCACACCTGTACAAGTGGCTTGCCGACGTGATGCTTTCTTACAAACTGGTGGTTGGGATTCCACACTTGATGCTAACTGTGATGACATCGATTCGTGGATTAGAATTGCTCAGTTTGGAGATGCTATTTTCTTCAACCAGTGTCTTGCGTACCGAACTATTTGGCCCGGTGCATATAATCAAAAGTTTTCTTTGTCTCGGCGGTTGGCAACAAATATTTTGATGAAAGAAAAAATTTATGCCTTGGTAAATGAGCAACATCGCTCAAAAATTCCCGGCTTTCAAGATATAAAAAATTACCTGAAACTCCATTGGATTTTAGTATCACTGAAGCAAAAAAACCTCAAGAGCTTTTTTTCAATGATAGATCCATCTATATTTTCTCCTAAGTCTTGGAAGTTTTTGCTCACTGCTGCCTCATCACGTCGCTCTCAGGGAAACAATTCTGAAGTTCGTAAACTTGTATTGATTGATTCATAAGGGACTACAAAAAATAAATTATTCAAAATTATTTGTAAATTTGTAGGGGTACAAAGCCTTGCGTCCCAATACTTTTGAGTTAAGGGGGGAGGAACGCGAAAAAGTGAGATCATCGTGAAAAGAGCAGGGGAAGCAGGGGGAGTGAAGAGAAAATTTTAGTATTTTTTTACGAGCCTTATAGCCTAATACGCTTGGGTTAAGAGCTACTGGCAAAAATTTTGGGTTTTCGAGACGCGATAAATCGCCGTCTCTACAAGTGTTTTGGTCTTATCTGAACTGTATTGCCTTATAGCCCTAAGAGACAATTTATAAAGTAAATCTTTAGACGGCTGGACGGCGTAACATAATACGAGTCATAACGGCATGTATGGCAGCTTCACTCATTTCCGGAAAACGTTCGTAATCCTTACTCAAACGATGGTATTGGTTAAACCAGCCGAATGTTCTTTCTACTACTCAACGCTTGGGTAAAACTTCAAACTCTTTATTAGTTGCAAAAAAATTGTAGTGGGTCATTTGGAACGCTTATAGCCATTTTTGTAAAATAATTTTAGGGGTTCTAATATGTCGAGTGGTACAAGCACCAGAACCGCCTAATCGATGTTGGTGCGATCGCTAACGAGTACGTTGACGACGAGCAGATTGTTTACCTGCCCATTCAGGCTTCTAGGGATTAGAGCTTCATGTAAAGTTAAAGATGAATATTTTTAAGTATTAGGAGTATTGAGTTTGGATAAATTGTAGTTTAAGTGTACTAAAAAAGACTAATGCTATAAAGTTAGTAGAAAACTAGAAAAAGTAGGCTAAAAGTACTATTGTTACGTCATTTTCAACACTTGAGCAAAAATATCAACGTATCCAAAAGGAGTTAATGGCCGGGGCGATCGCTCTTGGCGGTGTTTTCCTCATTGGCACTTCGTGGTACTCATTAGTGGAGGGCTGGACATGGGAAGATGCGGCTTACATGACAGTCATCACTCTAGCGACTGTGGGATACGGTGAGACTCATCCACTGGGTAGCCGAGGACGATTGTTTACGATTGCCCTAATTTTGTTGGGTGTAGTCAATATTGGTTACATTGTCAACAGATTTACAGAAGCGATCATTCAAGGCTACTTTCAACAAGGAATTCGGCTACAACAACAGAGGCGGTTAATGGAATCCCTAACAGAACATTACATCATCTGTGGATTTAGTCGGACTGGTCGTCAAATTGCCAAGGAATTTCGAGCAGAAGGCGTACCTTTTGTAGTGATTGATTCAGATATGGAATCTGTGCAAAGGGCACAGACAGAAGGTTACACAGCATTCCAAGGTGACGCTACCCTAGATGACACACTTTTGAAAGTTGGTATTGAACGGGCAATATGTATTGTTGCAGCCCTCCCCTCCGATGCTGAAAATTTATACATAGTTTTATCAGCAAAAACACTGAATTCGGGAATTCGGGTGATTGCCCGCGCAAGTACAGAAGAAGCTTTGCAGAAGTTACGACGCGGTGGTGCAGATGAGGTGATATCCCCCTATATTACTGGTGGGAAGCGGATGGCTGCTGCGGCACTCAGACCCCAGGTTTTGGACTTTGTAGACGGGATTTTGACAGGTGCAGACCGTCAGTTGTATATGGAAGAATTTTTACTCGACCCGGCTTTTTGTCCCTTTGTCGGTCAAAGTTTGCAAAAGGCGAGATTGCGATCGCAATCTGGGGCATTAGTTCTGGCAATTCGCCGCGCTGATGGGGATCTCATTGGTGGCCCCACTGGCGATACAGTCTTAATGTCGGGCGATCGGCTAATTGGTATGGGTACAGCAGAACAGTTGCGTAGCCTTAACCAAATTCTCGGCCCGATTAATTCCAAGGAACTGCGGCGACCGAAAAATAGCTGATTTTATTTTTCCTTAATTACTTCTCATACCAAATTCTAAGTAAGCTTTGTATAGTGTAATTGCATACTCTGATTGTCAGCAATCTAAAGTTTGATGGCAACGATGCGAATTCTCCGATAGTCGGCTGTCCAATTACCTTCTTGATACAGTGTCGGCAAAAGATACTCTTCCACGGTGCGAATTATTTGTATTTTTTGGTCAGCAGACAGTCCTGCTAGAAAAGCATCGGCAAACATTTCAAGCCAGTTCGCCATCCCCGCTTCGCCTTCTGTTAGGGGAGTAGGACGAGCAAACAAGGTGGCATAAGTAACATCAAAGCCTTGTTGTTCTAATAGGGTAGCGTACTCACCAATACTAGGGAAATACCAAGGATTCAGTGCTTGCGGAGAGATAGCGATCGCCTCTAAAGCACTGTACAAAGCTGTGACGATCACTTGAACATTTCCCTTACCACCAAATTCTGCGACAAAACGCCCCCCAGGTTTTAACGCTTGATGTATGGAAGTGATCGCCGCATCTGCTTCTTTAATCCAATGTAAAACAGCGTTGGAAAATACAGCATCCAATGGTTTCAATACTTGAAAATCTCTGGCATCAGCAACATCAAAGCGTAGATGAGGATAATTTTGTCTTGCTGTCTCAATCATCGAGGATGCGCGATCGATTCCAGTCACTTCAGCCCCGGCTTGAGCAATTTTTTCTGTTAGTTGCCCAGTCCCACAGCCAAGATCCAAAATTGATTCTCCCGGCTTGGGATTGAGTACTTTCAGCAAGTTCTCGCCATATTGCCAGACAAAGGCGTGTTTATCCTCATACAGGTCTGTGTTCCAATTATTGTCGAGTAATGGAAGATTCTTCATAAACTATGAAATTACATTGCAGAGTATTGGTTTGCTAGTCGTCAACCAAGTTCGGTAGGTTGATGACTGCATATTCATCACAATAAAAAATATTATTAATTATGTCCAATATATGTTTTGGTCTTAACTAATATTTAAAAGATATAAGTTCAGGTAACAGATGGAACTACGACACCTGCGCTACTTTGTCACCTTGGCAGAAGAACTGCACTTTGGACGGGCAGCAGAAAGATTGCACATTGCCCAACCTCCCTTAAGTCAACAAATTCGCCAGCTAGAGAAGGAATTGGGCTTTGAACTGTTTCACCGCACAAAACGAAGTGTGCATTTAACAGAAGCAGGGGTGGTTTTTCTGGATGAAGTCCAACAAATTCTTAGGCAATTGCAGCAGGCAATCCAAGTCGGGCAACAAACTAGTCGCGGTGAACTCGGAGAATTAGCGATCGGCTTTGTCAGTTCTGCCGCGTATAATATTTTGCCAACTATTTTGCGAACCTTTCGGAATTGTGCCCCTGGTGTGAGTCTAGAGTTACATGAACTGACTACAGATCAACAGTTAGAGTGGTTACGCACAGGTCGGATAGATGTAGGGTTTGTTCGTCCACCTGTGGAGGAAAATACATTTAGCTGGGAAATAATTTTTCAAGAGTCGCTGATAGTAGCATTACCTGAATCACATTTACTAGCAAATCAATCTTATGTGTGTTTGCGATCGCTTACTAATGAACCCTTTATTTTATTTCCCAGAATATTAGCGCCTGGACTCTACGACTTAATCATTAGTCTCTGCCAGCAAGCAGGTTTTAGTCCCTCTGTAAGTCAACAAGCCATTCAGATGCAAACAATTGTTAGCCTAGTGGCAGCCGAAATAGGTATTGCAATTGTGCCGACATCTTTACAAAATTTGCAACGAACTGGGGTAGTTTATAAAAATATCGAGCCAGTCAGCCCAAAAGTTGCCATTGCAATGATTTGGCGCAGTAGCGAGACATCCCCAACGATACAGAGATTTCTGAAGATTGTAAAACACATAATTTGATTTATTCCTGGCGATTTATTTACCAATCAGTATCCATTGCAAAAATCTACAAATGGCTGTTAAATCTTCTGATTGCGGCTGTAAGTAGAAATAACCAATGACCAATGACCAATGACTAATGACTAATGACCAATTTCTTTCCACCCATGCATAGCTGCTATACCTTTAGTAACCCATTCGATCAAAATTGGGGGAGCTTCTGATATCAAGATGCTAGGATAAACTGCTGCGCCCCATTCGGGATGCACTAGTACACGGCATTGATTTTTAATCACTGGATAGTTGAGCAAAGCTTTGACAACTGCTGTGTCATCATGGGGAATTGCTCCGGGATGAGATAGTAAAGGGTAGCCTGTACGAGGGTCGATTAGGTCAGTTAAATAACCGCGATCGCGTAGATTAAATGCTAAATCACAGCCAAATCGCATAAACTTTTCTCGTAAGCGTTCTTTTTCTGACTCAACTTCTGCCGTCTTTTTGACTAATTGATAACGCGATTGCTGCAAGACAATCACTACTCGTAAAAACGGTTGCCGTTTCCAATCCGGTAATATCCGTTCGCAGTTGGCACAGATATATTGACTGGGAGCATGAATTGAAATTTGAACCGCTTGTCCTGTTTCGCCAACTAAATTAATGGGACAGGCTTGCTCCGAAGTGTAAACTTTGGGATAGTTCACTAAATTGATTCGGCTTATGCAAATTTTTTAATTTAATCTACGGTATAGATGATAGCTCTTAAAAGTTCAGAAAAATCATCATTTTCCTCTCTTATGTTACTTTTTTTAGAAGCATTTGCTAATAATTTGAGAATTTTAATCCGAATTTTATCCTTTATTAACCTGTTGTCATGGAATTTGTTGCGATCGCTGTAGGCATTAGCATAAGTGTAGACAAGCGATGCATCTGGCGGGCTACGCCTACGTTCCTGAAATCCGTTCGATTAAAACCCCAAAAAATTAACTCTATCTCACCCAATTAATTGAGTTTTAAAGAATTCACCGGCACTTCATCCCAAGAATCAACTGTCCGCAATTGCGCTACCCAACCTGCTGCCTTTTGCTTCTCGGTCAAATTATTCTGAAAGGAATCATGACACTCTTTAGCTTGAGATTCATTACAAGTGGCAATACAGGCATGAATCATCCCAGACGGATCAATTTGCTCATTTACCCAAATAGTCATGGAATATTTCCTCGAAAAGTGTAGCGAAAAAGGCTATTTGTTATTTTAGAACACTATTAGAGTCAAAAATTGTAGAGCAAAATTGGTAACAACTAGTAAACTAATCCCAATTACCGATTGCTAATTTACAATTATCCAGTTTCACTTCATCTGGTAGGCGCATAGGATTTATCGCCTCTTTCGTAGCGACGGCGGTAGAGTAATTCTAACTGTCCACCATATTCTTGAATCCAAGCTATCTGGCGCTGATAGAGTCCCCGGAAAGTATTAGCAAATAATAGTGTAAAGATTGCTACTACTAATCCTGATGCTGTGGATACTAAAGCTTCACTAATCCCAGATGTGACACCTGTTGTTTTAGTACCTCCCACATCTCCAATATTTAGAGATGCAAAGGAGTTAATTAATCCTAAGACAGTGCCGAGAAGTCCCAACAACGGCGCAAGACCAATAATTGTCTCAAAAATATTTTGCGATCGCTTAAGTAAGGGAATTTCGGCTTGTGCTTCACTTTCTAATGCCAAACGAAATTCCTCTGGTGTCGGCTCTTCTAACTCTAAAGCTGCTAAAAAAATTCGAGCAATGGGTAAATCAGTATTTTTTTGCAACTTATCTAAAGCACTAACTACATTATCAAGGCGATAAAGCTGTAGCACCTCTCGCACTACCTTATTTTGCCGATTATTTATTCTTACCCAAAAGATGATCCGCTCGATAATCAGCGCCACCCCTAACAAAGAGAACGCCAGCAGAGGCCACATGACCACGCCACCTGCTGTAAACAGATTACTAATTTCCATTTATTATTTTTTAACTCTTCAACAACGCTAGATTAGCAGATTGTTGTTTTAGGGAATTGGGAATTGGGAATTGGGCATTGGAGTTAAGGCAAGAGACGCGATAAATCGCCGTCTCTACAAAGGACTGATTATTGTAAAGACGGCGATTTATCGCGTCTTCGCTTTGCAATTAGCGGCGTGTCATCAAAAAACCTTATCCGAACCGTATTGCCTCTACGCCCCTGTCTATTTATCGGTTCATTCCCCTTACTCAATATTCAGAACTCTCTCAGCTATCCTCAGTTTGGCCGATCGTGATCGCGGATTCTTACTAATTTCCTCTTCTTGTGCAATAATTGGTTTTTTTGTCAAGACTTTTAATAAAGGTGAATTTCTTAAACCATGCTTCACCGGGCGATCTTCCAGGCTGTGAAAACTAATAATCGCAATTCTGCCACCAGGGACAAGGGCATTTGGGGCTTTATCCAAAAAGGTTTCTAGGGATTTTAACTCATCGTTGACGACAATTCGCAGAGCTTGAAAAACCCGGGTAGCGGGGTGAATTCTCCCATAACGGTATTTCGGGGGAACTGAAGAAGCGATCGCATCAGCCAATTCTGTAGTCGTGTGCAACGGCCGCCGTTCTACAATACGACGAGCAATGCGCCGGGATAATCTCTCTTCACCGTACTTAAAGAAAATATCAGCTAATTCTGCTTCATCCCAATTATTAATGACATCAGCAGCAGTTAGCGATCGCCCTCGATCCATTCGCATATCTAAATTTGCAGCTTGGCGAAAGCTGAAACCCCTTTCTGCTTGGTCTAAATGGTAAGAACTTACCCCCAAATCCGCTAAGATACCATCGAAAGTATTGGGGGGAAACTTATAGTCAGCAAAATTGCTGTAAATAAATTGTACGCGATCGCCAAACTCTGCCAATTCTTTCCTCGCTGCTGCTAAAGCATCCTCATCTTGGTCAATTGCCGTTAATTTTACATTTGGTGCGGCTGCTAAAATTAAACGGCTGTGACCTCCACCGCCTACCGTCGTATCAAGATAATGACCTCCGGGAGATACCGCTAGACCTGCAATTACTTCTTGCGGTAACACTGGTAGATGGGAAAATATTGGTTCTTCAATAGCTAGCTGACGATTCATGAGACTTAAGGCAAAAAACCACAGATGAACTTTAATTATGTATTCTTTTCTTTGTGTCTTTGTGTGTTCCTAATTAAAAATAGTTTTTAAACCACTAAGATACTAGGTACGAGCGACTTCACAGGCTTATTGCCCCCAGCGCTTTGAGAGGATGTTTTAAAAGTGGGGGATGTTGTAAGAAAGTTTACAAGGATTATATTGATATTTGTAGATAACAGCACCTTGTGAGCGAATGACTAAAGCATACCTATGAGTATTTATCATTCTGTCCCAAATTACACTTCCTTCTTCTGTTCCTCTCATAGCATTTCTAAAATTTCCTTGAAGAATAGGAAAAGCCTCATTTGTACCAACTCGAATTACTGGGACTCCTACAGTATTGTCCTCAATTTAAAATTTTTTCCACAATTTCCTGGCATTTTGTGACATTTCTGAAGATATTTGCCGGATAGGAAGTTGGAAAAAGGTTGCTACTTTCACTCATAATACTACCCAAAAACTTTGAGGTCATAGATTGAATATCATCAATTTGTACTGAGGTTAAATCAGATGATATGCTAAAAAAATTCTCTGGTAAGGCTTTGTAAACTAGATGTAATATGAGACGATTACTATGAGTAGCAAATAACTTTTCTCTTCCATCTCGTTGTTTTTGTACTTCTGATAATTTATTCTCTACTACTCTTAAGATTTGAACTAATTTCCAAAGGCTAGAACCATTTACTGATCTATTAAAGAGAGTTTTGTATGGAGGTTTTTCTATATCTTCCCATAAAACACCAATTTTATCTTTAACTCGCGTGGCGAAAGAAACCTCATTCTGTTTGCACGCTCGACTGATCGTAGCTTCATTTAAATCAAAACCTTTTTCTCCATCTGGGATTGATTCACCTGACTTATAAGTATAAATAATTCCTTCTAAGTGAAGTTCATTTTTTATTCTTTCTTGCTCTGGATCGAGAGCTACAAATTCTCGACGATCAATTCGGTTCTGAGTATTGTTGAATCGAGTAATTTCTGTAGCAAATTCTTCAGGACAATTTTCTAAGGAGATAAAACGAATAAGAACTCTTGCTTTTTCAACTTGCTCAGGAGAATTTTGATATGCTCTTGCTATCGATCCAACAGTCTGAGCGCCATTGACTACTTTGACATCTTTACATTCAAATATTCCCGTGTCTCTTCCACTACCGCCAAGTGGTTTTTTTCCAATACTAGAACACAAAGCTGTTATGCCATTGTTATAATACCAAAATTTTTCCGGTTCTTTTTTTAGTGTATTGATAATACCTTCATTAACTTCACTATCTTTTACAAAAAGCCTAATATTTGAAGAGAACAATTTAGGAGAATGTTTAGTCCACCAATCAGCTACTTCCCTAGCAGATACTTGCCCATAATATGATTGATAGGGTTCTTTTGTTTGTCCCCACTCAAACAGGCAAACATCTAAATTTATAGGATTGCCAGATGCTCCTTGAGATATTATGTTATATATATTTGCCTGATTATAAACTCTCATGCTAACAATATCTGATGAATCATTCATCTCACCTAATAGATCATCCAATTCTCTTTTTGGTTCATCTGCTAAGGGAGTTTGACCTGAATAGACAAGAATTATTTCAAATCTTGTTCCTGCGTCATTCAGCGCTTCTTCAATATCTGGAGTTTTATTATTAAATTTTGAGTTGAATCTGTCATATCTAGCATTTACTAAGTCTTTAAAACCTCTAGTAAATTTCATTACCTCATCTGTTTTAACACTACCTTTACTGTCTTGTTTCCATTTAGACTGTAATACATACATTATTTTTTCTCGCCTGTCAAAATAAAGCGAATCTATTCCATTATCCTGTCCACCATCAACTATCGATTTTGATGCTTCTTGAGGAGAGATATCAGCTAAAACCATTAAAGTAAATGCAGCTAGACTTCTTGTTAAGAAAATTAACTCCCTATCTGTTTCAGATTTATTTTGATAATCTGATAAGTCAATCAAACCATTAAATGTTTTTTGAAGGTATGACTTTATTTGACGTAGGTGGATTTCACTCATAATGTTGGTAGATTTAATTAACTTTGATGTTATCGGATCAAATTTTTACACGCTTGTCTGTAGTATAAACACGTTCTAAAAATATACATTCAAGTTTCCGCGATCGCATTTGGATAATTTTACCCCTTACTGCAAATCCAGCGAATACTTACTTAAGTATTAACAAATATATTATACTTATAATCATTGCCATAAAAATGGCTTCTGCAAGCCATAGAACTTCTTCAGAAGCCATTATACCTTAAATTTAGGTATAAAATTATACTATTCTACGGTGACGCTTTTAGCAAGGTTACGAGGCTGATCGACATCCAAACCGCGACGAGCAGCGATGTGATAAGCCAATAATTGCAAAGGAACTACTGTCAGAATTGGAGAAAGTAACTCTTCCACATGAGAGACGGGAAGAAGATCGTTAAAAATTTCCGCAGCTTCGCCATCGTTAACAGGAGTCACGCCAATTAACCGAGAATCTCTGGCTTTCGCTTCTTGGGCATTAGAAATAACTTTTTCGTACACACTACCAGGGATTGCGATCGCAACTACTGGTACTTTCGCATCTAAAAGTGCGATCGGGCCATGTTTCATCTCTCCAGCCGGATACCCTTCGGCGTGAATATAGCTGATTTCTTTTAATTTCAATGCACCTTCTAAAGCAATGGGGAAGTTGATTCCCCTTCCCACAAAGATGAAATCTTGGGTTTCAGCAAATTCATGAGCTAGCTGTTCAGTTAAACGTTCCTGAGTTTCCAAAGTTGCCTCAATTTCTTTGGGAATCTGACGCAACCCATTAATAATTTTATCTAATGTGTCTTTTGAAACAGTCTGACGACGGGCGGCTAAATCCAATGCCAAAGCATAAAACGCCATCAGTTGAGCAGTAAAAGTTTTTGTCGCCGCGACCCCAATTTCAATTCCTGCTAAGGTACTGATAACATGCGGTACTAGATGACCAAGGCTGCTTTCGGGGCGATTAGTAATACCCAGTAGTCGCGCTTGATATTTAGGTTCTCTCCCTTGGCGACGTTCTTTTTCCATTGTCAAAGCTGCTAAGGTATCGGCAGTTTCGCCTGATTGGGTAACACCGATAATCAACGTGTTAGCCGTCACGGGTGATGGTGCATAGCGATACTCAGAAGCGTAATGTACCTGAGTTGAAATTTCTGCTAATTGTTCTATTAAATATTTTCCGATTAATGCTGCGTGCCAACTGGTACCACAGGCGAGGATCTGAATTTGTTCTAAATTGTTGTATAAATCCGCAGGTAAGCCAAGATTGATTGGCGATTCGGTAGATTCGGCTGGATTAAAGTAAGCATCTAAACTAGCTCTTACTACCCCTGGTTGCTCATGAATTTCTTTGAGCATGAAGTGTTTGAATCCCTGCTTTTCTACCATTGCAGGATTGAAGTTGAGCAGCCGGGGTTGTTTTTTCAACCTATCGCCAGCAAAATTGTAAATCTCAACGCCTAAAGGAGTGAGACGGGCAATTTCGCCATTTTCTAAAGGTAGCACCGCACGGGTGTAGGCAACGATCGCAGGTGTGTCAGATGCACAAAAGAATTCCCCTTGCCCAAAACCAATTACCAAAGGCGCTTGTTGGCGAACAACAATCAATTCATCGGGGTAGTCAGCAGAAATAACTGCGATCGCAAATGCCCCTTGCAAATGGTTAACGGCTTGGCGAATTGCCTCTAAGAAGGGAGATGAGGAAGATGAGGGGGGAATATTCTTTAAAAATTCGGCTATGAGATGGGGAATTACTTCAGTATCAGTTTCAGAAACAAACTGGTGTCCTTTTGCTTTGAGTTCTTCGCGTAAGTCGCGGTAATTTTCGATAATGCCATTTTGCACCACCGCCACTCGCTTTGCCGTATCTAAATGAGGATGGGCGTTGTATTCTTCTGGTTTACCATGAGTTGCCCAACGAGTATGACCAATACCAATCTGGGCGGGGGCTTCTATTTGTTCTAGTTTAGAGCGTAGGTTATGCAGTTTGCCCTTTGCCCGCACACAATTAACTTCACCTTCCCAAACAGTGGCGATTCCAGCAGAATCGTAGCCCCTGTACTCTAGTTTTTCCAGCCCAGCCAGTAAAATGTCTGTCGCCGCTTGAGTGCCTATATATCCAACGATTCCGCACATTGTTCACACCGCTTTTTTTCAGGATAATTAAATCCAGTATAGTGTTTAGCACAAACTCGACGTTTTGCAAAGAAAAAAGGGAGTAATATTACTCCCTCTACCACTAGGTATTGTTATGGATTTTGGGCTTTTAAAGCAGATTCACAGTCGGCTTTTGACCTGACAGTACAAATACGCTTCTAGGATTTAAGTACCCAGAGATTTTTATCCCCAATCTAAAATTAAAATTTCGTAAAGCAGGTAGTGTCCACTCTACGATGCTAAAGGTGCTTGATATTGACACACTTCAAAGTCTTAAGTTCCGAGTTCCGAGTTCTGAGTGAAGAATCAAGAAATTAGCTTTTTTGATTTACTTCTTTTTGTCTCAGCACTCAGCACTCGGCACCAGCTTTTTAGTAAGCCAGACCCATACTGCGAGTTGTTTCAGCGCCCAGGTAAACCCGGATGCTCAAAAAGTCGGTGGGACAAGCGGTTTCGCAGCGCTTACAGCCCACACAGTCTTCTGTACGGGGTGAAGAGGCAATTTGAGCAGCTTTACAGCCATCCCAAGGAACCATCTCAAGTACATCAGTAGGGCAAGCGCGGACGCATTGGGTGCAGCCAATGCAGGTATCGTAGATTTTTACGGTGTGAGACATTGAAAAAACCGCTCCTTTCGAGTGTTCTTCTCTGCGAAAGAATCATAATCAACGCATAGTTTACCGCAGTGTTTGATAGGCCGTAATCAAAAGGCTACATAACTTCAAACAATGTAATGAGCACGCTTAATAAGTCGTTTTTCCGAGATTGCCCCTATTGCTCTATTTATTAGCAACATCAGATGAGCGTATTTACTCTAGCCCTATACCATAATGGGGTTTAATAGTAAAAATAAATGAAACAAAAGTCAATCTACAAGGCTAAATGCAGAAGTTATCTATGATAACTATTTAGCAATCCTAATACCGATTCTATTTGAAGCCGTGCTTGATTTACGTAGGGCAATACATAAATTGCTCCTACAGGTTGTAGTTTTTCATAACTCTTAATAAGCGCATTTTCAAACAGAAAATTCAATTCTGATTGCTATAGATTATGGACTAAGTACTAGTTGCCATTCTCTGTTTTGAGAATTCCATTTAGGTAATTGAGTTTCACCAACAACATAGGGGCCCCAATAACGACGGGAGCCATCTTGTGCGAAGGCAACTAAAATATCTCCCTTCTCCAGCTTTAAATTATTCTGAGGTAGGGATAGAACCAGTCCCTTCTCACTACCTTCTTGAGGAGCAAAATCCCAATGTGCTGGTACATCATAGTTAGCCTGTTTAGTACCAGAGCCTTTTGCTACCGACTGTCGCGCCAGTAGAGCCAGGCGTACAGGTTGATTTGTTTGATTACTCATCCGCAAAGTCCCTTGATTCTTAGCAACGTTTGCTGATTTATCACGCTCTGCTAAGACAGGATAAGTATTCTCTTTACTACTATGTTCTACTTTATTGCTTGGAGTAGATAGATTAACGGAAATACCTTTTTCAGATGAAACAGGTTTAGAGGAAGTTGTCTCCCACTCTTGAGTTTCACTTGGCAGTTGTGAAGATGTATCTGGGTTTGCGGACTCAAAGGATACACTCACTCCAAAGCATCCCACCAGAGCAACAAGCAGTCCCAAGCAACAAGCTGTAACACCGACGTTACGATACACTAAAGATTTCATATTGATAGTTTTTAGAAATAAATATTTTGTCTAGGCTTGACCAAATAGTAGCCTATTATCACGAAAGACAATTATGAAAAGTAGCTTAAGATATATTTTATTCAGATTATGCACATCAATGTATTATAAGTATCATTCTGATTAGAAAATATTTGGAGGAAATTATTTCAGTGATGACTGAAAAACAACAGTTACAGACACTAATTGCTTTGTGTATTGACCGTAGGCTTGGATAAAAACAATAAAATTCGATACTGAACCAGCCAATGTATTTGTATAGAAAAATAAAAATATCGTGAAAATACTAGCAGAGACAACAAAGTGTCTTTTGCCAGCCCAGATGATAAATATATTTCATCTTGGGTTAGAACAAGCAGCCTTGAAAGCGCTTGTGCTTCCTTAAAGATAATAGAATGTGGAAATTTCAATTAACGCTGGAAACCCAGCATATATCTATAATATTAACAAATAAGCTTAGGCTACAACCAATATATTCTTTAATAATATAAAGATATTTCAAGATATCTTGACTTTTTCCCAGAAGTCTATCTGATGCAAAACACTCGTCTGAATAACTTGTTGGATGCCATTGCTACACGCTTGGGGCAATGGTTTTTAAATCCTTGGCGGCGATTATCGTTGCTGATAATTAGTTTTTTGTTTGGTTTTTTTCTGGGAAACGCAGTTTCCACTACAGCTGGTCAACGGGCAGAATTAGATATTGTGGTAGCTGGTTTTTTAGTAGTGTTAACGGAAGTTACCAGTAGGATATTTTACAGTCAGAGCTTTTTTAGCAAGCGATCGCTCTTTGTAGACTCACTAAATCTCCTCAAAGTTGGTTTCACCTACAGCCTGTTTCTCGAAGCCTTTAAGCTGGGATCGTGAGAATAGGGAGGGGGCAGAGGAGCAGAGGAGCAGAGGGGCAGAGGAGCAGAGGGGCAGAGGAGCAGAGGAGCAGGGGAGCAGGGGGCAGGGGGCAGGGGGACAGAGGGGCATAAGGGGAAATTATGAGTTTGTGGCTGGGTGAAATTTTAATTTCAGAAACTGTAACTGAAACTTGGCAGCAGCAAGCAAGAGAAGCAGCACTAGCAGATAGGTTAAGGGCAAAAGCTTTTGGGATCACGCCGGAAAATGTCGATGAAGCGATCGCTTTTCGATCGCATTTACTAAAATCTGTCTTCCCAGCTTTTAGCCAATTCTGCCAAACTACCCTCCAAATCGAACCCAAGAAAATGTTACAAGTATTGTGGGACTTGTGGCTGCCTTTGGGGATCAAACTAGCATCGCAGCGCCAACAGTTGGAACGCCCTCTGATTCAAGGAATATTAGGAGGACAAGGCACTGGCAAAACTACAATGTCTAAAGTTCTCAGTTTGATTTTGAATCAGTTGGGATACCAGACTCTGAGTTTATCTTTGGATGACTTATATAAAACTTACAGCGATCGCTTGGTCTTAACACAGCAAGATCCCCGGTTGATTTGGCGCGGCCCACCAGGAACCCACGATGTAGATTTAGGCTTAGATGTACTAGATCGCATTCGTCAGTCGCAAAGTTCAGTTATGGTTCCCCGCTTTGATAAATCTGCATACAAAGGCGCTGGCGATCGCACTAATTCAGAAATGGTTACAGGTATAGATATTGTACTATTTGAAGGTTGGTTTGTGGGTGTACGACCAATTAATGCAGATGTATTTGATACTGCACCACCGCCAATTGTCACAAATGAAGATAGAGCATTTGCTCGTGATATGAATCTTCGTCTCCACGATTATTTACCACTGTGGGATCGATTGGACAGCTTAATTTTGCTATATCCAACCGATTATCGCTGTTCTTTGGAGTGGCGCAAACAGGCAGAACAGCAAATGATCGCTGCGGGTAAGTCGGGGATGAGCAATGCAGAGATAGAACAATTTGTCAATTATTTTTGGCGATCGCTTCACCCGGAATTATTTATCAAGCCCTTGGTAAAAGATGCAACAGCAGTTGATCTAGTGATTGAGATCCATGCCGATCATAGCTTTGGTGAAGTTTATTGCGATCGGTCTAATTCGTAATTCGTAGCAATCATGTCCGGTGGGTAATAGTTATGATTGCCAAAGTTATTGCACCTCTAATGTCAGTTGCTCCACTAAGCGCTTCTCTGCGAAACGCTTTGTGAAGGCCCATCCTGCGGCGGGGAAGACCCATTGGCGCTCAATACTGCTCGGTTTTTGCATTTTTAACTCGAAATTGGGTTTTGGGAAAAGGTTAAAGGGTAAAGGTTAAAGGTTTTTTCTTTCCCCTTTCCCGCAACCCCATTCCCCAAAACCCGACAAGTATTGCCTTGGCGCTAGCCTCTCTCTTTAGGAAAAACCGCGCTTGGCTCTCTTTTAACATTTTTGAGGGGTCTAAGTCCCTCACTTATATTGCGCGACAAGTTTTGCCGTGGAGTTAAAATCCCCAGACGCTCACGGACTCGCTAATGCAAAACTTAATTACGAATTACGAATTACGAATTACGAATTACGAATTACGAATTACGAATTACGAATTACGAATTATGAGACTACTTGCCACCAACCGAAAGCTGGGCCTATAAAACGGATAGTTGCCCATCCTACAACCATAAGACCAATACCTATCCAGGCACCGCGAGTTGTCCAACTGACAAATTGTTCAGCTTGAGTTTTTGTGATGGGAACCCAAGACAAGATGCGAGTCTCTTGACCGTATGTTTCTCCGTGTGTGGTTTTACGACGCTTTGCTTCACCCATAATCAGCAACTCAAATTTTACTTAGGTTCTAAATTTATCTTGCCAGGAATTATGGCTATAGACAATTGGGGAATGGGGAATGGGGAATGGGAAATGGGGCATGAGAATGACTTTAAGCAGAATTTTCCTCATCGGTATTAGCAAACAAACTTGGGTCGAGATAGTTAATACGTGCCAGAGGACTTAAGGCAGTAAGAATTTGAGCGCCGTAGCTACGATTAACTACACGACTATCAAGTAAAGCAACAATGCCTTGACTTTCTCGGACTGGCGCGATCGCTCTTTGTAATTCATTCAAGGCTGCTGGCAATAAATATAAACGAAACCAATCTTGATGCGATCGCTTATAAAGAGCTACCCTACCAGCGACTAGCGGATTTTCTAAAGATGGTAAAGGTAAAGTAGCAATAATTAACAAATGGGGTGCTGGTAAGACTCGCTGATGTTCTCGCCAAAATTCCCAACCGCTAATCAAAATACCATTTTCATCTAAACAAGTTTTTTCTACCTGCACTCGTGAACCAAACTCTGATGCCAGAATTGTCGCCACTTGAGATTTGAGTGGTACATCTCCCACCAAGACAACCGTTAATCCTGGTGCTGTAGCACTTAGACAAACCAGTGTGCGGACTTTGTGAATAAATGCCGCTTGAAATTCTGGCGTGTTAGGTAAGGGCAATTTATAGGGTACATACAGTTGAATTGCTTCTGCTTGACTCTCCGAGGAGAATTTCAGGCAAGTTAAATCTTCCAAACCAAGGCGCTGTCGGAAAAGAGGAGCCTCAGTTTCCGGTTCTATAGCGCTGCCAATCAAAACTACTGGTTGTCGCTGCCATAAGGGTAAGAGGATTTCTCTTAATTCCATTGGGGCATAGTGCAAAGAAAATAAACCTTGTCTATGGGCTATAGTCGCCCAGAAGAGAGGAGGGGGAGCAGGGGAGGCAGGGGGGGAAAGATTTTCATCAAGGGTTTGAAATTGTTTCCAGAATTGTTTCCAGGGTTCTGGCAGTGATTGTACTGACTCTAAAGCTAAATAGAGACGGCTTAAAATATCTATTTCTGGCTGGGAAATTAGATAGCACTGATATGGATTAACAGGATGCTGAAAAAGTTCGTGTGTCAGCTGTATCCGTGCTTCGCTAATTGCCTCAGCTTGATTTGGACAAGCCAACATGAGTTCGTCCCAATCATGGGGTTGAATATCTTGGGTAAGTTGATCGCGCACCCAATCTTCGAGATCGTCTACCCCATCAATAATTGTAGGGATGCCTTCGGGAAAGCGATCGCCACCAGCAAATTGTCCTCTTAACCAAGCTTCTGGAGAGGTTAACAGTAGCCCTTGGAACTCAGCATCAGGCCAAGCGTCACCTGTTCTAATTGATTTATTGGCTGGTAGCCACTGCTGTAGACGGGGAATTTCTATCCGCAGCAGAAGTTGCTGCACTGGTTCTTGAGCAACAATAATTACAGGGCCGTGCCACATTAGGGCTGATGCTACAAAACTAGTGCGATACCGCCCTTGATAGCCACAAACCGCTCCTACTTGAATTAGGGCACTACGTCCCAGGCGCAAGGCGCGTGCTACCAACCGTGCCATCGTCAAATGATGGGGCCAGGAAGGGAACCCCGCTTGCGATCGCAAAAAGTTATGTAGTGACAAATGAACTTCTGCCTCAATCACACGCTTTTAATTCCATACAAAGTGATTTTTACTTCCAATTGCCCCATTTCTATTATCTTGTCATTTGTCATTTGTCCTTTGTTCTTTGTCATTTGTCAGTTGTCCTTTATCCTTTGCTAATGACCAATGACCAATGACCAATGACCAATTCCCAATTCCCAATTCCCAATTCCCAATTCTCTAAATTATGCCAACTTACACAGGAATTTCCAGCGAAGCCTTCAGGCATCCACTAGATCGCCAAGCCGAGCAAGCTTTACGAAATTTACCGGGATTTGATTTAATCGCTCGTAAATTTGTGGAATTTATCTACGAACGCCCTCAATTAGTCTATCTAATGGGTAACACCATCCAAGTCGGGCCGCGTCAGTATTCCACTATTTACCAGATGTTTCGGGAATGCGTCCGAGATTTGGACATTTACCCAGAACCCGCGCTGTTTGTCTCGCAAGATCCCCAAGCAAATAGCTATGCACTGGGGCAAGAGAATCCTTACATAGTCATAAATACAGGGATACTAGACTTACTAGACGAAGCTGAGATTCGGGCGGTGCTAGCCCATGAACTGGGGCATATTAAATGTGGTCATACTATTTTAATTCAAATGGCGATGTGGGCGATGAGTGCTGCTTCTGCCTTGGGCGAATTGACCTTTGGCCTCGGTAATCTTGTAACACAAGGCTTGATTTACGCCTTTTTTGAGTGGCGGCGCAAAGCCGAGTTATCGTCAGATCGCGCCGCACTGCTGGTAATGGATGACTTGAATCCGGTAATGTCAACCATGATGAAACTCTCTGGCGGTAGCCACAAATATGCCAATGAATGTAGTTTACAAGAATTTATCAAGCAGTCAGAAAATTATCAGGCACTGGATGAAGATGGACTGAATCAGATATATAAATTTTTGATTTACAACGGCGCTCAGGGTACGATGTTGAGTCATCCTTTCCCAGTTGAACGCCTGCATTACTTACGGGCGTGGGCAGTATCCGAAGAATACCAGCAAATTCGCCAAGGAAATTATCAGCGATCGCCTGCTTCTGGCTCAGTAAATGTTGCAGCAGAATCTTCCCCAAATGAAACAGATAATTTGCGCCGTCAAATTGAGGAATTACGACGGGAAATCAACAGAATGAGAAGACCTGATACTAATTCGTAATTAAGGAGCAATCACCGTAGGGCGGGCACTGGTATTAGTAAATAGTGCCTAGCCTACTTAATATTGATGAAAAATATTGATTATACCACGTTAACGCACTCTTTGGGGTAGGATAAATTCAATATTCAAAATTAAAAACTTGAAAATTGCTTAACTATATCTGAGCATTAAATTTAGATGTAGGCATTTATCAATATGGCAATTCACTTGACAAAACGGCTTTCTGTGTTCGCTACTATTCTAGCTCTTGTCCTTTCCATGCCGGGAATTGCCTTAGCTACACCGGTTCAACTCCATACTACTTCTGGAGTCATTTTCGCCCAAATTACCAAAACTGCAAGTTACTCCACCTTGTCGGATATTAATCTGACTCCCTTACAAAGCCAAGAACTCCAGGCTGTGCGTCAAAGAAGAAACAGAGAAATTGAGGCAGTTTTAAACACATCACAACGCGCCCAACTTAATCGCAATCTCCGGGCTGGTAATAATATGAATCAAGCCCTAGTAAAGCTAAATTTACAACCAGAACAGCAAGATTTAGTCAAGGCGATCGTCCAATTTACTAACTTGAAAATGAAGGCTATTTTATCTAGACATTCGCTAAAAATCGTACAGAAATAAAGGTTTTATTTTTAGAGGGTGTTTGAAAAGTATCTCATTGTGACTTTAGGCACTTTAGATCCCCCCTAACCCCCTTAAAAAGAGGGGGAAACCAGAATCAAAGTCCCCAATTTATCAGGGCATTTAGAGCGATCTAAAACTTTTGATACTCCGGTGATATTCGTTTACAGTCCACAGGCGGACTCTAGTTTGTATCATTATGCCTGGGTTGGGCTACGCTTACGCACGTGCCCTCTAGGACAAATATCTCTTCCTCTCAACTTTTGCAGCATCTATAATTAATCTTGCCCTATTTAGTTCGTTACCATGTCGGAAGAAGATATCCGGGCCGCAAGGCTGGAGAAAGTAGAACAACTCAAGCAGCTAGGGACTAATCCCTACGCCTATCGTTGGGAATCTACTCATCATGCAGCGCAGTTGCAAGAAAAGTTTGCTGATTTAGCCAGTGGTGAAGAAATTGATTTAGAAGTTGCGATCGCAGGACGCATTATGGCGCGTCGCGTTTTCGGTAAACTGGCTTTCTTCACCTTGCAAGATGAAACTGGCACAATTCAGCTTTATTTGGATAAAAATCGCATCCAAGAAAGCATGGCAGATATTGATGCTGATGCCTTCAATCACTTAAAACAACTCACAGATGCAGGCGACATCCTGGGAGTTAAAGGTACTATTAAACGGACTGAAAAGGGCGAGTTATCTGTCTACGTTAAACAATATACTATCCTGACTAAATCCCTGTTGCCCCTACCCGACAAGTGGCATGGATTAACGGATGTTGCCAAGCGCTACCGTCAGCGCTACGTTGACTTGATTGTTAACCCGGAAGTGCGGCAAACTTTCCGCCGTCGCGCCCAAATTACTGCCGGTATTCGCCGTTATTTAGAAGAACGAGATTTTCTGGAAATTGAAACGCCAGTTTTGCAAAGTGAGACTGGGGGTGCAGATGCACGTCCATTTATCACTTACCACAACACCTTAGAAATGGAGTTGTATCTGCGAATTGCCACAGAACTTCATCTCAAGCGGTTGATTGTCGGTGGTTTTGAAAAGGTGTTTGAATTGGGGCGGGTTTTCCGTAATGAGGGAATTTCGACTCGACATAATCCCGAATTCACGACGATTGAAGTTTACCAAGCCTACGCCGACTATAACGATATGATGGCGCTGACTGAGGGAATTATTACCACTGTCGCCCAAGACGTACTCGGTACGCTGCAAATTACCTACCAAGGGGAACCTATAGATTTAACACCACCTTGGCGGCGAGTGACAATGCACGATTTAGTTAAAGAATTTACAGGCTTAGATTTCAACTCTTTTCAAACCTTGGAAGAAGCAAAAACAGCGAGTAAAAATGCTGGTATTCCTGGTATAGATGATGCCAAATCAATTGGAAAGTTACTAAATTTAGCTTTTGAAGAGAAAGTAGAAGCTAATTTAATTCAACCTACCTTTGTAATTGATTACCCAGTAGAAATTTCGCCCTTAGCAAAACCCCATCGTTCTCAACCTGGTTTGGTGGAAAGATTTGAGTTATTTATCGTCGGGCGAGAAACTGGAAACAGCTTCTCAGAACTTACAGATCCCATCGATCAAAGAGAACGCCTAGAAGCCCAAGCTGAAAGAAAAGCTGCTGGCGACTTAGAAGCCCAAGGTGTAGATGAAGACTTTTTGACAGCCCTTGAATACGGTATGCCGCCTACAGGTGGTTTAGGGATTGGGATTGATCGGTTGGTAATGTTGTTAACTGATTGTGCTAGTATTCGGGATGCGATCGCCTTCCCTCTACTGAAGCCTGAAGGCAGTGTTATTAAGCAATTTAGCTATGAGCCAACAACTCAAACACTGACTATTGAATTTGATAGTGGAAGTGTTTACGAGTATTTCAAAGTCCCTCCCAGTGTCAAAGATGAATTAGACAATGCCCCATCCAAAGGTCAATACTTTAACAAGCTTATTAAAGGAAAATTTAAGTTTGAACAGTTGAGTTGAGTTAGTAAGTACTATATCTCGCTACTGTTCGCGAAGCGTTTCCACAGGGGACAAAGTACCGTTACAGTGGTAGCCTTCTCGCGGTGTTAAGTAAAAAACATCCCATCATAGTGGCGCACATTTATTTGTGCGCCCTTTAATTTGTTTATGCCTAGCCAAAAAAATATTGTGTGGTGCGATGCCTACGAGGACAAGCTACGCACCACACAATCTCAAATAATCTTATAATGACTAATTCGCTACCTCAGCCACCTCAATCACGCGCCCTTCATAGTCTTTGACCAAAAAGTTTAGGGGCTTCTGGTTACGAATCTTGAATTTCAAACCGCGCGTTTCGACTCGCATTAAAATCATTTCCAAGCAGTCGTGGTCAAAACAAACGTGGCGTTGCTGATTTTTGCTACCTAAACTCGCACCAGTAATAACGTGTAGCTGGGTGTTTTTCTTCAATTGATACCACAGCCCTTCGGTAGCATTATTCATCATTTTGCTTGACAAACTCGGCCCTGTAGACATGTATAGCGGATCAATCCCAGTTGCGCCTATAGTTTGTTCGTAGTTGTAGTAATAGTGCAAGGGCACCTCAGCTGCTGGCAAATCTAGCAGCCCTTCATACAACTGTCGGGCAATCTCCAAATCTGACACCATGACAGTGTGTACTTTTGGGGCACTGGTGAGGAACATCCACATCGCACCAGCGTAAGCTGCTAGCAGCATTACCATAATGCCTTGGGTGGAAAACAGGCTATCTAAAGGTAAGGAAGGCAAAAAGGAGCCTAAAGTAAGGGGGCTGAGGAGAAACGACATCACACTAACTGCTATAACCATGAACAAATAAAGATTCTATAGGGGAAGCGATTTTATAATTGTCGATTAAGACTAAAATTAAGTCCTTGTTTCTAGTTTATCAATAACTCAAGTTGTCTGAGTCTCGGCTACAAACTGGGCAACACCAAGATATTATGCGATTAACTACGGGAGTGCAATTCCCAAAATTATTTTAACAACTATCAACTCAAAGACTTGTGCAAATTCCTCATTTTCCTGAAGCTAATCATCCTCTGGTAAAGTCGCTATTTCATCACAGTGACCATGAACTACTGACTTTGTTTCAGCGCCATCCAGATGCTGGAAAGTATTTTACGGTGATTTTTTGCCGCTATAGCCCCATAGTGTATACCTTAATTCGGCATTCGGCGCGATCGCCTGTGCAAGCAGATTATCTGTTTGCCCTCACCTGGCGGCATATCTATTACGAACTCGGTGGACTAAATTTAACCAGCCCTGAATCAGGTGAGCCAGCCTTAACCATGCAAAATTGGTTAATTAATATGACAGCTTTCTGTATTAACGAAATTAAGCTACCACCCACAGAAGCAATTCATTATTCTCTGCAAGCGACTTCACCACCGCTATGGTGCTATGTACAACAGGCATTAGACCAACTACCCCCTGTTTTACGATTAATCGTGTTAATGTCTCAAACTTTCCACTGGAGCGAAACAAGAATCGCTGCCTATCTGCAAGCCGAAGGAGAAGCGATCGCTCCCAACGAAGTAGCCAATTTTCTTCAGGAAGGCTATCGTATGCTAGAGGACAAATTACCCACAGATATCCGCGCCATATACTTTGGGGAAGATTTAGCTCAATCCTAGCTTAAGTGTAAACGCGTATATTGTTTGTCTTCAATTTATAAACTTAAAACTTCTTCTTAGACCTTCTACTTAAACCCGCAACTTTACGGGTAATTTTTATGAAACAACGGCTTGTATTTCCAAGGCAATTAGTTTGTGTAGGTGTAATTTCTCGTCCCCAGGTGCTTTTACACAGCTTTTTACTGTTTACTTTTTTGCTGAGTCCTATAGCTGCTGGTGCGGTTGATATTACGCAACAACTCCATCGTCCTTTAAATAGTTCTGTTGGGCGACAATCAAGAGATGAAGCAGATAGCTTACTACGTATCGGTGAACAACAATATGCTTCAGGATATGCCGATAAAACAATTGCATCTTGCTTGCAGGCACTAGAACTATATCACTCAATTGGCGACCTAAAAGCACAAGGTCTGACTTACAATTTGCTTGCAAAGGCTTATATCCAGCTTGATAGTGCAAAAGAGGCAGAAGATGCTTTACGACGAGGATTAGCGATCGCTCGTGATACGAAAGACTTCCAATCTCAGATTTTTGTGCTAAATAATATTGGTACATTTCTCCTGCAACAAGGAGAAGTTTCTGCTGCTGGTAAAACAGTTGAAGATGCACTCGCAATTGCTCACGGTGTCAAAAACATTGAAGGGGAAGGACTATCTTTGAGCAATTTGGGTTTGGTAACTGCTAGGTTGGGAGATTACAACAAGGCGATTAAATTGTATGAAAATGCCTTAATTTTCCGCCGTCAGACTGGCGATGCCATTGGTGAAGCAAATACCCTGAATAATTTAGGTGATGCCTACCGAGCATCGGGAAATTATCAAGATACCATTGCTACCTATGGTGAAGCGATGCGGACAGCTAAAACTAACCGCGATCGCACCAATGAATTACGTGCAATTGACGGTTTAGTGAAAGCTCACACTGCTGTTGGACGCTATGAACGGGCTTTTGATTTACTAGAGCAACGTTTAGCACTCGCTAAAGAATTGCAAAATTTGCGAGAAGAATTAAAATCTTTTGAGTCTTACGCTCAGTTATACAAACAACAAGGTAATTATCTAACTGCTCGTAATTTTTACGAAAGGGCGATTATACTGGCGCGGACATTGGAAGACAGTAAGCAAGAAGTGCAATTGCTGGATCAGCTAACTAAAATGCTTCAGCGAAAGTAGGGGCAATTTATGCCCCTACTTTCGTACTTAATTTGATTAATTCAAGAATACTGAACCATTTCGTTCAATTCTCATAGCACTTCTGCCCTGTGCTGCATTGGTGGCTTCGTTAAATCTAACTTCTAAGTTTCCTGGCTCTGAAGAAGCTTGCGGAGTCACTATTAACTGTCCACCATCTTCTCGTTCAAATGTCACCGTTACTGGTGCCCTTAGACCTTGCAATATTACATTTGACTTACCTTGTAGCGATCGCGGTGCCGTATCGCCAATCACTTGGAAAGTTACATTAGCCGCAGTGTCATTTACTAACCTGATATTAACTGTACCATTTGCCAGTGCGATCGTCGCGCTGGGGGTTTGCCGTGGTTGTAGTTGTCGTGGTTGATCTGTTGAAACCGCCCCTGGTGAGGGCTGTTGAGTTTGATCTCCAGGGGCTGGGCGTGGTGGTGTGACACCTGTTTCTGGAGATTCACCGCCGACACCCAATCTTGTTTGCTCTTGTGATGGGGTAGGAGAGGTGGGAAGAAGCCCTTGAGCAGCTAGTCTTTGAGTTAGCGCATTCGGAGGACATCCTTGCGGTACCACAACCCGACTATTATGTGGTTCCTCGTAGAAAATTCTCGGACAGGGGTTAATCTTCGGAGTAGATTCTTGTCCTACTGATTGTTGTGCTATTGCTTGAGGAATTACTGGCAGACTAATCATCAATCCACCACAAATAGCACCAAATAACTCAGCAGACTTACGAAAGTTTTGACGCTTCATATTCATTATTGGCTCCTGATCTGAATTTTTCTTTATTTAAAAATTTTTCAACCAGCAAATTTAATTAGTGGCTAATCTGTTATCTAAACACCTAGACTTTAACAATATAGTCAAGCTTTGTTCTCTAGCTAGAGGTTTAGAAATAATAGATTAGCAGACATAAATATCCCATTCTAAAGTTTCAAATTAATAGTTAAATCTGCAATTGTTGCTATTAATATTAGTAAATAAATTCACTTGTCTGCATCTGTCACAGGAAACAATTGTTGAATTTGCGATTTAAGACTCAAGAGTTATCGGTAAAGTCACAGTAAACGTTGTGCCAATACCTTGGGTGCTTTCAACTTGAATATGACCCTGATGATGTTCGACAATAGCTTGAGCGATCGCTAATCCCAATCCTGAACCAGTAGCACTGGCTGTAGCTGTATTTCCTGTTGTATGAGTGCGTGCTGGATCTACCCGATAAAAGCGGTCAAACAAGCGTGGTAGTGCCTCTGCGGGGATGCCAACTCCGGTATCACTCACCTTAACTTGCAACTGGGCACTGGTATAACGTAGTCCAGAAACGCGATTTATTCCCTCTATCCGCGCTAATTCAACTTTCACCCGTCCGCCAGATGGAGTGTAATGCAAGGCGTTAGCAATCAAATTTGTGAACAGGCGCACCAGTTGATCCCAATTACCCACAAAGGTAAACCAATTTTCCAGTAATTCAGGGTTAGTTTCAGAGGCAGGAGGATCAACTAAGTCTAGAGAAAGGGCGATTTTTTTTTCAGGGACTAACAATTGTTGTTCTTCAACCACTTCCATCAGCAAGGCATCTAGCGGACAAGGTGAAAAAATATCTTTGCTAATCCCACTATCCTGTCGTGCTAAGAAAAGTAAGTCATTGACTAATTTACCCAAACGCTGGGTTAAGCGTTCTACTACCTTTAACTGTTGCCGATACTGCAAAGAAGTGGTTGCTTCTGTCTCTGCTAAATCCAAGTCAGCAAGGGCAACTTGCACATTTGTTTGAATCAAAGTAATCGGACTTCTAAGTTCGTGGGAAGCATCAGCAGTGAATTGTTTGAGGCGTTGGTAAGACTCTCCTACAGGTTCCATCGCTTTACCCGAAAGAAACCAGCCACTTGCACCCACAGAAACCACCATTAAACCAATACCTAGCGCCAAATCAAAAATTAACTCACGACTGGGTTTAGTGACTTCAAACCAGGGATGGCTAACACGCAGATATCCTAATACTTGCCGCCCTACTTCCACCCGTTGGGTAACTTGCCGTAATAACAATGGGGAGTGGGCAGTAAAGGGCGAGGAGTTAGGAGTGAGGAGTTTATCATCTTTGCCTTTTTCTTTCTCTCCCTTAACTACGCGCACAGTTTCACCAGTGCGGTTGGCATGAATGGGAATATTTAGGGGTTCGGATAGCGTTGACCAAAGTAATTCACCAGTTGGACTAAACCATTCAAGGTCGATGTGGTCATCCTCTACGGTGTCGGCATTCTCAGGAAAACTGGCTTCTAGATTATTAATGCGAAATTGATCTGCATCAGCATTAATTGGCTCAAATATGAGCTTAGATGCACAGGGGCTTGTTGTGAGACAACGCTCCACTATTTCCACTACATGGTTAAGGGTATCGTCAATGCGCTCAATCAGTGTACTGCGGACGTATAAATAAACGCCACTAGCAAACAGTAGTAGTAATACAGCAGTGACGGAAGTATACCAAAGGGCAAGACGGCGACGAGTAGCTTGAAACATATTGTAATGCCGCGAAAAATGCTTGAGTTAAGCGAGTTAGCAAAGAAAAAAACAGATATGTATTATCGATTATTTTCCTTGAGAATATTATTAATCAGGCTCTAACCGTAAAATTTTTACACTAAAATTCTTTAGAAAAATAATTTATTTTTTACGATTAATCTCATAGAATTAAGTATTTTTACGCAGGCATCATCTTTTACCTAAGAGTTAAATTCTATTTGCAGTAAAGTTTGAAGGAGAAACGCAAAAGAACATTAAAAATTTCATCGCAACAGCTAATACATAACTCTTTTGTAGATGAAGCTATAAAGTTGTTACAAAATTTTTAAAGTGTTAGTAGAAAAAAATTAGCAAATTGGTATTTGCAAGAGCTTCATTATCTGGTACTTAAAATTGGTGGCCGATTAACAGTAATAAACTTATTTGGCATTGCTCTGAGCAATTTGCAGCCAGTATATGTGCTTGAGCTTTATAGAAAATAATAAATATGGCAACTTATTCAGCATTCTCTGATCCAGGAAGTACAACAGCCGCAGCTTTAGATACGACATCTGCATCTTATATTGGTGGCTCTCTCAATAACACATCTAGTATATTTCAAAATACTGTTAGTACTTCTGACACTCTAGATTTATATAGATTTACTGTCAGCAGTTCTAGTTCTAGTTCTAGTATTGTCACCTTAATATTAGATGGCTTAAGTGACAATGCGAATTTAAATGTGCTAAACAGTGGTGGTAATTCTATTTATAGTTCTAGTCAAACTGGTACTACATCAGAATTACTTCGCACAAACTTAGTTGCCGGCACATACTACGCCAAAGTTTCTTTTGCTGGTGTAAGCAGCACAAACTATAACCTCAGCCTTACAGCAGAAACCATTCTAGAAAGTGGACGCTCTGATAATAGTAGGGCAACCGCATTCGATATTGGCACATTCAGTAGCAGCAACACTAGCTACAGCACTACTGATTTTGTGGGAAATACTGGTATAAGCGGTTCTATCCAAGATACCAATGACTACTACAAATTTACTGCAAGCAACACGGGCATTATTAACATTACTCTCAATGGGCTGGGAGCCGATGCTAATCTAGAGTTGCGTAACGTTTCTGCAGTCATTCAAAATGATCCTCAAACTGGTACTACACCAGAGTCTATCACCTACAGTCTTGCCACGGCTACTACATATTATGTTCGAGTCTCACCTGGAACATTAAGTTTTACCAACTATAATTTGCAGTTCACCTTTACTTCAGACCCAGTAGATAATGCGGGGAACACCATAGGTGCGGCTCGCAATATTAATACTTTAAATACCACCCCTGCAACTTACTCAGACTTTGTTAATTCTGCTGATAACCTCGATTATTACCGCTTTGATTTGGCCTCTGATGCTTTAGTTAACTTTACCTTAACACCAGCAACAGCAAACGCGGATTTGCAATTACTTAATTCCTCTGGTAACGGTATTACATCTTCTAACCAGTCGGGAACTGCTCAAGATTCTATCAGGCGCAGTTTGATTGCAGGTACTTATTACATCCTCGTGACTCCTGGCACAGGTGCGGTGACTAACTACACCCTCAGTGCAGCAGCTACGCCAATAGCCACAGACCAAGCACCCAATACTCAGGGAACAGCTAAGAACATTGGCACACTAAGCAGTAATCAAACTTTCAATGATTTTGTTGGCACTATTGACAGTAATGATTGGTATCGTTTCAGTCTCGTCAATAATGGTGCATTGAACTTAACCCTCAATGGTTTGACTGACAATGCAGATGTCCAATTGATTAATAGTGGTGGAACTGTTATTCAAACATCAGCGCTGACGGGAACTACAAATGAAACTATCAACACTAACCTCAGTGCAGGTACTTATTACGTTCGCGTCTATCCATCTGGTTCTGCTGAGGCTTTCTACACCCTGAGTTTGTCAGCTACTCTACAAGCCCAGATACTAGAAATACGTTCAGGTTCTGGTAGTTCTGACCCTAGCAACCTAACAGCATTAGGTAGCACATTGTACTTTACCGCTAATGACGGTACTAGTGGCGTTCAATTGTGGAGGAATAATGGCACTACTAACACTCGCGTGACCAATATTAATCCTAGTGGTTTTAACCCAGCTAATTTGACTGTCTTCAATGGCAAACTGTATTTTACTGCGAATGACGGCACAACAGGTACAGAACTTTGGGTGTACGATGGCACAAATGTTCAGAGAATCAGTGATATTAATCCCAATGCTGCCAGTTCTAGTCCAACTAACCTGACTGTTGTTGGTAGCAACCTATTTTTTACTGCTGATAATGCCTCAAGTGGTAGGGAATTATGGGCATATAATGGCTCGACATTTACATTAGTTAAAGATATTTTCGCTGGTGCTAGAAGTTCTGAGCCTGCAAATCTCACTAACGTTAACGGTCAGCTATACTTTACAGCTTATAACCCGACTTATGGCAACGAGCTTTGGACTAGTGATGGCACCACAGGCGGTACGCAAGTCATTGATGTCAGGACGGGTGGACTTAGCTCATCACCTGCTAGTCTCACAGCTGTTGGCAGTACGTTATACTTCACTGCTAGTGATGGCACAAACGGCTCTGAGGTATGGAAATACCAAGCTGGAGTAGCTAGTTTAGTTAAAGATGTAACACCTGGCAATAATGGGTTTGGGCCAATTAATCTCACTGCTGTTGGCAGTACCTTGTACTTTGTTACAGATAGCAATAGTGATTTTCAGCAAGAACTCTGGAGGAGTGACGGCACTAGCGCTGGAACAACACAGGTCAATAGTAATATTACTGGTATTGGTGCATTAAATTTTAGAGCGATCGGCAGTACCCTCTACTTTACTGGCTATGACTCTACAAATGGTTTTGAACTATGGAAGAGTGATAATTCCGGCACCGCAGTAGTTAAAGATATTTGGGTTGGTAGTGACCCTAATAGCAGTTTTCCTGATAGTCTGGTCAGTTTTAATGGCGCCTTATATTTTGCAGCTTCTGACGCTAGCAACAATAGGGAATTGTGGAGCAGTGACGGCACAGCTGTAGGTACGAGCAAGGTGAGCAATATTAATGCCACAGGCAATGCTAACCCTGCCCAGCTAACTGTCGTTGGTAATAGGCTGTTCTTCATCGCCACGACCGGGACTAACGGTACAGAGTTGTGGGCTATTTAACAAGGAGGTGATGTTTTACACAAAAATTCGAAGCAATAGACAAACTTGGTTCATTTCCCTTTATTTTTCAAACAATTCTTGGGTAATTTACTTGCCTAAGACGTTCTCAAAATTGACTCAAACACTAAATTAAGGAAAATTTTTCACCATGAAGAGCAAAATTGTAGCTATTATTGCCGCTAGCACCGCCGCTTTAGGTAGTGCCATTTTTTTAGCACCTGCTCAAGCCCAAATCACAACACCCGCTAGTAACGTCAACGTACAGGTAACAGTACCTGAAGTACTATATTTGAGAACTGTTGCTGACATTACTGTCGATATTCTACCTACGGAGTTAACTGCAGCTACACTGACTGCAAGTGGTAGTGGGTATTATGGTGGGGATTCAACTGGTACAGCAGACGGCACCAATGGTGTTGACACTACATCACCATTCTTTGTGTCAGCAGGAAACGTCACAGTCACCAAGTCAGTACCTAGTGTGTTTGCAGTATGGTCTAATAGCCCCCGTGGTCAGGGAGTTGCGGTTACTACTGCAATAGTAACCCCTACTCTCAATACCACAGCTGCTAGTGGTTCCACAATCACGATTAGCTCAGTTGCTCCTATAACAGCTAGTGCTAACGTCCCTGGTTTAATCACCCCTTTCACTGATGGTGTTAATTTGGGCTTGATCTTGGGTGGTAATGGTATCTCTGAAGCAGGTGACTATACAGGTGGTGTTGTTAGCGTCACAGCAACTGCTCCGTAATTAGTATTGCTGATTTCAGGGATAGAAGGGTATTTGAAAGTGAAGTTTTTACCTTATTTCATTCCAGCTACTCAGCAACGCCTCTAAAGTTAACGCTAAGGCTATTAAGGTTTTGCTCACTAGATTCTTAATAGCTTTTAGCTCCCATCATTCTGGCATTGAGAAAAAGAATCTGCCTCATATATCTCAAATAGAGAGCAGATTCTCCTCCCTCTACTTCTAGAAGTTTGTCATATTTATCAAACTTCTAAAATGCCAAACATACATCAGTTTGATGTCAACTTGATGTCAATAATAATGTAGAAATATGTCACCGAATAAAATCATTAGCTGCTTGAGTATGACGATAGCACTTCTTGTGTTGACAGAGTTTCGTACCTCAGCTCAATTCGTATTTGGGAATGCCGAGCCTACAGAGATTAATCAATTATCTACCCCCCAAAGATTAGTTATTCCTGCCCTAGCGCCATCAGAAATTGTACCTGCTGCTAAGACTAGCGAATCAGTTGCTAATGAGGAAGACTTGCTAACTCCACCTCGTTTTAACACCGTCATCATTCGTGAATTGCCAGCTCTTTGGCAGATGCGGGTTCCTGTGGAGCAGGTGGGTCTTCTCTATGCCACTTATGAAATCAGGGGTGAAAATGGACGCAGAAATGCAGTTAGTAACGAGCAGCGTTCTGACTCAGCAGCTCAAGTTCTTTTAGAACCATTACCTATTATAGAAATTTCTCGCGATCAGAACACCAATACAGCTCTAATACAGGGTGGAGTTCGATTAAAAATAGATATTTCGTCTACCGAGTTTGCGGGTGCATACGCTGGTGATGTGACGGTAACGCTCAATCAACGCTAGTTTTTTGTTTTTTGGTTTGTGCAAAGGTCAAAAATTTCATGCAGATGTTTTACAAATCTAGAAATATAGGCTTAGGTTTAATTGGGGCATTAGTCTTAGGAATGCCAACTGCTACAGCACTTAATATTGGTATTTCCCCTTCGCGGATTGAAATGGAAGTTAGTAGCAAAACGCGTTCCCAATCGATTCGCGTTTTGAATCTTTCCTCCGAATCGGTTGAACTTAAGGCTTCTGTGCGGTCTTGGGCGATGAGTGAAGATAATAAATTGCAAGATGTTGCACCCAGTGAGCAATCTTTAGAGCAGTGGATTGTTTTCACTCCCTCCCAATTTAAAATTCCAGCAGGTGGCGCTCAAACTATACGCTTTGCAGTTCGTCCAAGGGTACAGCCCAAACAAGGTGAACACCGGGCTGTGATTTATTTGGAGGAAGTTCGCCCTGCTAATCAAGCTAATCAAGTTAATAAGCCAAAAACCAAGAGTGTGAGGGTCGCCGCACGGGTAGGTGTTGTGATATACGGCTATGTGGGAGATGTGAAAAGGGTCGGTATAGTTAATTCTGTGACTGTAGACACTAAACCGAATACTCCCAACGCGGTATTTGATATTTCTAATCAAGGTAATGCCTACGTGCGGCTGAAAGGTCAATATGCTATTTGGCCTGCTACTAAATATCCGGGAGCAGAAGCCACAGGTTTGCTAACTAATTTTGGCAAGCCAGGAGCAAAAGTTCCTGAGAATGTGCTAGACGCAGGTTTATTACCTTCTGCACCGATATTACCTAGTAATCGTCGTCAAATCCGCCTACCAATCACTACAAAGCTACCTCCTGGCAAGTATGTGTTTGATATCAATGGCGAATTAAGTGGTGTATCTATAAATAAAGGTATACCTTTTACAGTTCCATTAGGTAATACCATTGAGGCTAAAACCCCCCCTACTTCTCGAAATCTGAGAAATTCTCTTCGCCGCAAATAGCTGTGGCAGCGTCAAAAGCCCAAATCTTCAGAGTAAGTTAATTTTTGTTTTTCCCAATTATGGTTTTGTAGCTGGGAAGTTTTTTGGCTACCTAAAGGAATATGTTTGCTTAACTTTATGATCTACCAAACTCCTACAGCCCCGCCCACTGTTACTATTTTACAGTCTGAGAATATATCTTGTAAACTACCACTAGATGCTAATGCTAGCAAAAAAAGTAAGGCAGTTGCAGCAGCGATCGCATCTCTGGCTCCACCAGAAACTTTACCAGCTGAATTTTCTACAAATGGGTTGCGGCCTACCTGTAACCAAGGACAATTAGATCAACAGGTAATTGCCCAAAGTACAGAAGTAATAGCACCCTCTCAAGAGTCTACCTCCACTAATTCTGCACAACCTGTAGCAGAATCTGTCAATACAAGCAATGCTTCTATTCCTACACAACCTGTAGCAGAATCTGTTAACACAAGTAATACTTCTATTCCTGCACAACCTGTAGCAGAATCTGTCAATACAAGTAATGTTTCTATTCCTGTACAACCTGTAGCAGAATCTGTCAATATAAGCAATACTTCCTCAAGTGATGCTACTGAAAGTACCATAGCAGCAGCAAAAAATTTATTACTTGGGGTTATTATTAATGACCGAGAAGTTGGTAGTTTAGATATTGTACAAGAAGGAAATACTTTATTAATTCCATTATTAAACTTTGCACAAATTGCTGGCTTTACAGTTGAGAATATAGGCGAAAAAAACCAGCTTAAGACACCGGCTGGAACTGTTATACTTGCCGCAGATGAACTTCAGCAAATTAACGGCATTGCTTATATTAGTGATACTTTGTTACTAAAAAAATTAGCAACAAATATTCAGTTAAATTCTACAGATTTAACTTTGATTGTTGACTTGCCTTGGCGTAGAGGTAGTGGAAAAGCTAGTTCGCCAGTAGCTGAACTCCAACCAGAAGTTCGGCCTCCGAGTAGTGGATTGTCAAATCTTCGGCAAGAGCTACAGTTTACTAATTCTTCTAGAGATACGTTTTGGCGTAGTTCTACTCTTTTAGGAGGACGTTTAGCAGGTGGATCTTGGCGGCTGCGCCTAGACAATAACTTTGTCAACCAACCAGATGTGACTGAATACTTTTTCTTTAAGCGTTCAGGTCCATCTCTCTATCAAGTAGGTCGGCAACAAATTGCGTTACATCCCTTATTGACGGGTATTAATTTAACTGGAGCGCAATTTGGTTATACTAATCTTTCCCCAGAGAAGTTTAGTAACAGTTATAGTTACGGCGCAAATGAACTTTTACCCAGACGTTCGCAACCTCTACAAACATTTCGGGGTGTAGTTCCGCCAGCCAGTTTTGTGCAGTTAAGAGTTAGTGGGATTGTAATTGCCCAGCAGCAGGTAGGACTAACTGGAGAATACGAGTTTCTTGATATCAATTTGCCTCCTGGTCAAAGTAATGATATTGAGCTATTGGTTTTTGATCGTAACAACCCGAATACACCAATAGAAATTCGTTCTTTAAGGTTCAATACTTCTGAGTTATTACTACCATCTGGTGGAAGTATTCAGTTAGCGGGTCTAGGATTGACTGGTAACTTTATTCAAGATGCTTTATTTAACGATATAGGGACTTCCAGTGAGTCGGGTAGACTGGCTGGATTTTATCAGGTACGTCAAGGTATTTCCAATGATTTAACATTAGAAGGGGCAGTACAATTATTACCTGATACAACGCAAGCACAAGCAGGTTTTGTTTGGCGCTTGGCATCTCCCGCAATTCTAGCTGCTAGTGTTGGTAGTTCTCGTGGTGAAATTGGCTATACAGCAGATTTAGATGTTCAGTTAGATCGCTTACAAGTTATTGGTAATTCTGAATTATATCCATCGCAGTATCTATCTAGTAGTCAATCACGCGATCGCTTCAATCACAGTTTGGAATTTAAATATAAGTTCAGTGACAGTTTTAACTTAGGAGTTGTCGCTCGTAGCCGCCAGGATCAAAGAAGTGGAAATGATTACATTTCTCCTACCTTTTCATTCCGTCCTTTTTCCAGTCTATCTTTAAGCGGTAGACCGGATTTTCAAGGACGCTATTTATTCAATGCTTTCTACCAAGTATCACCGCAAAGTAGGCTATCTTTTAACACTTTTGGTGATATCTATACAACAGATTTTGGTTATAATTTCAATCGAGAGTATCAACTATCTTTAGGGACTGAATTTGGCGGTGATTTAGCCAGTCGCTACACTGTGACACTCAATCGAAGCGCCCGTAGTCTTTCTGGTCTGAGTTGGCGCTTAGGAATGGCCTATAGTGATGGAGAGGTTGGGCCGGTTGTAGGTGCTAGTATGCAGCTAGTTCCAGGTCTATTTGCTAGAGTTGAATATCAAGGTATTCCCTCTAGAACTAGAAGTATTTTTGGCGGCTTTGGCGACGATCGCCTGACAATATCCTTAGTCTCAGATTTATCATTTGCTGGCGGTAGAGTATCCCCTGCTCAATATAGCTCAGTTGGTAAAGAACGTGGTGGGATTGGTGGGCGAATTGTCGTAGAAGGAGGAAGACAAAACTTTGACTTAAGTGGCTCCGTTGTTCAAGTATTCAATAAGCGTAACCAGTTTTTAGGCGGCGCGAGAACTGACTCTCAAGGTAATTTCTTTGTCGGCAATTTGCCCGAAGGTGTATATATAGTTGAACTTGATCCAGAACAGCTACCTGTGGAACTTTCCCTGCCAAAAACGACCGTAGTTGCTGAAGTGGCAAACTCTGCTATAACTCAATTAGATTTCCCCGTTAGATTAGAATATGGCATGGCAGGTAAAATTACTGATGTGGCAGGTCAGCCAATACCAAATGTGGAAGTAGAACTAGTTGATGCTCAAGGCAAACGAGTAGTGTCATCTGTGACTGATCAATTTGGTCTTTACCGTCTAGATGCTGTTCCCGTTGGTAACTATACATTGCGCGTTCCTGTTCAAGATGGCATCGCCAGCAGCAACACTTTACCAAAATTAGAAATAGCAATTAATAAAGAGTTTATATACGACCAAAATCTGCAATTACCGATTGCCGCAGCCGCTAAGGAAACTCAGGAGAAAAAAGAAACTCAAGAAAAATAAGTTTTTAGGATTTTTCTAAAAGCGACAATTAGGGACAAACCGCTTCACTTGGATGCCCAATTTAATTTACTATGTGTATTGTTCTCCATCTGTATGGGCTACATCTGGCTACCCTAAGATCGTTATGGCAAAATCGAAGAAAAGCGCCAATCCCATCAACTTAAACGATCCACAATATTATCTTAACCGAGAGTTAAGCTGGCTACAATTTAATGCCAGGGTATTACATGAAGCTTGTGACGATCGCACGCCTCTTCTCGAACGCCTCAAGTTTTTAGCAATCTTCAACTCTAATTTGGATGAGTTTTTCATGGTGCGTGTTGCTGGTTTAAAGCAACAAGTAGAGGCGAAAGTCAGCCTGTTAACTCCCGATGGTCGGACACCACAACAACAGTTAGACGATATTAGGTCTACCCTGATTCCTCATGTAAAAAAAGAGCATCAACATTTTGAACAAGTACTTCGTCCTCTATTAGTAAATCATGGCATCCATATTCTGGATTACATAGATTTGAATCAAAAACAGCGAACTCATCTCAACAATTATTTTGAGGAACAAGTCTTTCCAGTCTTGACTCCTCTGGCTGTTGATCCTAGTCATCCCTTTCCTTTTATTTCTAATCTCAGCCTGAATCTGGCTGTTGTGGTCAAAAACCCAGACACCGAAGAAGAATTCTTTGCCAGAGTTAAAGTTCCCAGTGTTCTCCCACGATTTTTACCGATACCGCCTGAGTTGGGACAAAATACCGACAAACCTGCTCACTGGACTGGAGTACCTTTAGAACAAGCGATCGCTCATAACCTGGAATCTCTATTTCCAGGGATGAATATTCAAGAATATCATCCGTTCCGCATTACCCGTGATGCCGATTTGGTCTTAGAAGAAGATGAAGCAGATGATTTGTTGTTAGCGATTGAACAGGAATTACGAAAACGGCGGCTAGGCGGGAGTCCAGTGCGGCTAGAAATTCAATCCCAGACTCCTGAAATAGTGCGATCGCGATTATTGCATGATTTGGAATTAACAGAAAGCGATCTCTACGAAGTAGACGGTCTTTTGGGACTGCGGGATTTGATGTCTTTTATGTCCTTGCCATTGCCGGAACTCAAAGATCCACCACGCCAATCTGTTGTACCATTACGCTTGCAAAGGCTGAGGGAACCGAGTTTAGATCCAGATACGCTGGAAACGGACGAAGGAAAAGACTTTTTTGCTGTGATTCGGGAAAAGGATTTGCTAGTACACCATCCCTATCAATCCTTTTCGGCTACAGTGGTGCGCTTTATTACCCATGCTGCCTACGATCCGAATGTTTTAGCCATCAAAATGACCCTTTACCGGACTTCTGGTGACTCGCCCATAGTCAATGCCCTAATTGCCGCGGCCGAAAATGATAAGCAGGTATCTGTACTCGTGGAATTAAAGGCGCGATTTGATGAGGAAAATAATATTTACTGGGCAAAACGACTAGAAAGAGTTGGAGTTCATGTTGTCTATGGTTTAGTAGGGCTGAAAACCCACAGTAAAACCGTCATGGTGGTACGGCGGGAAAAAGATCGAATACGCCGCTACGTACATATTGGCACTGGTAATTATAATCCTAAAACGGCACGGCTGTATACAGATTTGGGATTGTTTAGTTGCCGTGAAGAATTAGGTGCTGATATCACAGATTTATTTAATTTCTTGACAGGATACTCCCTGCAAAAGTCTTATCGAGAATTGCTGGTTGCACCTGTGAATATGCGCGATCGCTTTTTGGCACTAATTAACCGCGAAATTGAAAATGTTCAAAATGGATTTTCTGGACGCATTGTTGCCAAAATGAATTCCCTAGTCGATCCGCAAATTATCGCCACTTTATATGAAGCTTCTCGTGCCGGTGTGCAAATCGACTTAATTATCAGGGGCGTTTGCTGTTTGCGTCCAGGACTCAAAGATATTAGTGAAAATATTCGCATTATCAGCATCGTCGGTCGCTTTTTAGAACACTCTCGCATTTATTATTTTCATAACAATACACAGGAAGAAATCTTTATTGGCAGTGCCGACTGGATGCGCCGCAACCTAGATCGTCGAGTCGAAGTAATTACCCCAGTAAAAGACCCAGATATTGCCAAAGATTTGCAAGAAATTATGGGAATTATGCTCGCAGATAATCGCCAAGCTTGGGAATTACAAGCCGATGGCACTTACATTCAACGCCGTCCTTATGATGATTCTCCAGAAGCCAATTCACAAAAAATTCTTATGAATATGGCATTACGCTCAACTGGTGTAATTTCAAACTTGATTGATTAAAAAATAAGTTCCTTTAATTTTGACAACTATCTAAACTTAGATAATTTTTAAAAGTTATCTAAGTTATTTGTCATAGGTTCACACAGAATTCATGAATCAGGATTCCAAATTCAGAATGAATTCCGATCAAAAAGCAGATAGCATAGGGATAGCGAGTCCGCTTATCCCTGCGGCGATCTTCCTAGCAAAAGCGTCTCGTAAAGAGCATCAAGATTACTGATTTATAAATTCTGAATTCTTCTTCAATCACCCATTGGATAGAGTTAGTGCTGGCACGTGTTCCCATAGACTAGAGAGGTTATTCTGAATAAATTTGTCTTTCCCCTCAATGTTAATGTTATCCTGTGAGCTTTCTACCTTGCGTGTTCTAGTAGTTGATGACCATGAACTGACTCGTCTAACCTTACAATTGGTTTTTTCTTGTCAGGAGAATATTCAAGTAGTAGGTTTAGCTAGTAATGGTGAAGAAGCTATAGAAATGGTTAAACGTTGTCATCCTGACGTAATTGTTCTAGATTTACAAATGCCAGTCATGGATGGCTGGAGCGCGTCTAGCCAAATTAAAGCTATATCTCCGAACACCCAGATCCTTGCTTACTCCTCAGTAGAAGACGTAAATTTTCAAGGAACTAAGGCAATGTCTAGCTTTGATGACGTTTGCAAGAAAGATGTACCGACAAGCGAACTGATTGCTTTAGTTAAGCGCTTAGGTCAGCGTGCAAAAGATGATTCAGTTGCAGGGTAAATGATACAACTATGCTGCTTCGCCAGCTCAGGCTTAGTTAAATTTTGGGGATTTGAGAATATTATAGTACTACGGAGCGTCGGTATTAGCTGAAGTTGACAGTTAAACCGACGCATTTGTGCTATTTTCTACTCTACCGGAATAGTGCGTTTAAATTCATCAATTAATTCATCTAGTTCTTCCAAAGCCTGATTTACGTCAACTCTCAATGTTCCCAGGTTTGGTTGCTCTAGCAGTCCTAATAGGTACTCCCGTTTACTTTGAACTGCAACAATTCGTTCTTTTATAGTCTGTAGATCCATTATTTTTTTCCATTTTTAACTACCTTTAAATTTTAAGTTAACTCAAAATCCAACATTTTGGGGCACTATACTCTTAGTAGTCCACTACACTAACTGTCCTCTCTAGAAACTCCTCATGTCTCCCGTACCCCTACTCAAAAGCAGGCTACGTGTAGCGTCTCTGATATGAGAAATTTTAAACCAAGTAAGCCAGAAGCTCTTGACTTCCCCTTGTGTGAGTCTTAACCTGGCAATTTTGAATTGGTTGAATTACTAATCTCTGGGGATGATGTTCTTCCCTAATTTGTTACTCATAGCCGATGATAATAAAACTGAGGTATTAAGAATTTATACTAATTTAAGCTCATGCTACGCCAAATCTCTTTGGGAACACTCGGTTTAACTGTCGGTGGCATATTAACCATTATGGGCTTCGTCGCCTATGCTGGTAATAATGCCACACTCAATCTTGTTGGATTTTTTTACGGTATTCCTCTATTGTTGGGAGGACTGGCACTAAAAGCTAATGAACTTAAGCCAGTACCCTTTACCCAAAATACATCACCGTCAGCATTGAAACTGCGGGAACAGCAAGCAACTGATACTCAAAATAAAATTCGCAAAGATATCACCCGATATTGTTACGGTCAAGATGCTCATTTAGATACAACACTTTCTTTTCTGGGTTTGAGTCCCACAGACCAGGAAAGACCAACAGTCACAGGGTTACGAGAAGTAGAAGTTAATGGTAACTATGCCCTAATTTTAGAATTTGATTCACCGCTAATACCAATTGATGTATGGCAAAAAAAGCAGGAAAAAATGACTAATTATTTTGGGCCGGGATTGGAGGTTCAAATAACACAGCCATCTGAAAATACAATTGAGTTAGCGCTGATTAATACTCCAAAAGAGTCACTAGTCAGTAGTCAATAGTCAGGGACAAAACTTATTGTTACCAAAACTTTATGGCTGGTCGTTACCCAAATTTTACTTAAGTTCTCGACAAAGAAACCCTCTCTGTACTTAATTTAACTGAAATTTTCACTTTCACAGGGGATAGCATCAACCTAAGTAGAGACGCGAAACTTTGCGTCTCTACACGCCTAAAAATTGCCACGGATGATCATTAAGTCAATTGTATTGCTATATACAGCATTGACTCGTTCTTTTACCACTAACCAAAAAGTTACTTCTCTAAACGAACTGCATACCATTGTAAATATTGCCCAGGGCCAATATCTAATTCACAGCCGGTGTCGAGTAAATATTGTGCTTGAGCTTCCACAGTATCAAACTTTTGCAAGTCAGGCGGTAAATCTTGAATTATAAGTTGCTGGAGAGTCGTTTTGAGCTTTTCTAATAACTCTGATTGGGTCAAAAATTGCTCTGGCTTATTTGTTTCTAAAAGAACAAAGTGATCTTGCTGATACATTAATGAATCTGGCATTTTAAAGATTTTGTAAATACAAATGGGTTTGTTTTTTTGTAATAACGTCGGGTTATTTTTGTAGTCAAAGAATGGCTATTCTATCTATTTTACCTGCTTTCTGTGCAGTACTCATAGGATTTAGCTCTTTAAGATATCCAGCTTAATTTAGTATATCTATATATAAACTTAACTACTAAATTACTGTTTTTTAGAATAAAAAATCGATTTTTAACTTAACTAAATATAGTTAATCGGATGAAATAAGAATTTTTACTTAATTTATTAACTCAAAGTGATTAGACAATAAAATTTTGAACTAAGTTAAATCTTCATTTTATGTAATTATACTGAGTTTTTATCCCCACTTTCCAATAGACTAAAGACATTTAAGTCAAGTGATATTAGTATTTAATATTAGCTATAGCAATCAAAATTTAAACGTAAGAAAATACGTAGATTAAAAATGCGTATTTTAAAGCCTTTCAGGGATTTTATCTCTCACGAATGATTTAGGGCTGCTATATTTTCTGAACGTACTTTGACAACTGCTTTTCTCTATTTCGCTAAGTTTATAAACTAATTAATTAAGGTGCGTATTTGCAATTTTCAAAAGAATTGCAATTTAACTTTAACAATGGGGAAATATAAAAGCAACACTTCCTCCCATAACCATAGCCGAACAAAAAGGTAAAAATTGCCTTCGCGTTCCAATTATAGATTGTCTATGCAACTTAGTTATCTACCGCTTGCTTGGCTCAAGAACATTGAGCAGTCTATTGTCAAAAAACAGTTGATTGTGAAGCCAGACACACCTTTGCCGCAAATTCTGGCATTGATGAAAAGAGCGATCGCTCCCATGCGATTGAGTTGCACAGCCTTTTTCAGAATAATCCTGCAAGTGGAAGGCAACTCATGTCAGGCATAAGCTCATTTTCTGTTTCTAAACAACCACCACTGATTCTAGTGGCTGATGATGACAAGACTATCCGAGTGTTGTTGCGTAAAGCTATGGAACAAGAAGGTTATCGAGTGGTTGAGGTCAATGATGGTAAGCAATGTTTAGATGCTTACGAGACTATCAAACCGGATATAGTTTTGCTAGATGCTGTAATGCCTGTGATGGATGGCTTTACCTGCTGTAAGCAATTGCTCCAAATTGCCAGGAATAATTTAATCTCAGCCCTTGCAACCTTTGATACTGACTCGGCTCTTAACAATACTGTCATCTCCAAAATATGGGAGCGCACTCCCATATTGATGATCACATGCTTGGACGATGAGGAATCTGTAAACCGTGCTTTTGATGCAGGAGCGACTGATTATGTTACTAAGCCAATTCACTGGCCTGTATTGCGTCAACGATTGCGCCGACTGCTACAGCAAGCACAAGTATACAAACAATTAGAGGCAGCAAACCAAGCTTTGCAGCACCTTGCCAATGTAGATGGCTTAACTGATTTGGCTAATCGTCGTCGCTTTGACGATTATCTCAATACTCAGTGGATTAATCTTGCCCAAGAGGAATCTCCTCTGTCAATGATTTTGTGTGATAAGTAAGCCGTGGGAAAAATTTATAAGTATGTAACAAAAAATTAAGCAGAAGAATTGGAGTTAAATCTTATACGCTGTGTACTATATTTTCCCTTCTCTG